>JBNKMO010000146.1:0-17851 GCA_050293165.1 Anaerolineales bacterium
GCACAGGAAAAACTCTTCCAGATCATTAATTACCGCTATATCAATAAATTGCCTTTGGTCGTAACGACCAACCTGAGCCTGACCGAGATTGAAGCACGCATCCGCTCGCGTTTGCAAGACCCTGAACTGGTCAGCGAAGTCCGCATGAATGCGCCCGATTACCGTCGTCCGATGGATGATATGGGACATTCCGCGCTCTCTTCACTTGATCTTCTGGCGAATAAGACCTTCGGCAATCTGGATGAACGCCGTGACCAAGGCTTAAGCGCCAGCGAAGTAAAAAGCCTTGAGAAAGCATTGAAGGCCGCGCATCGTTATGCAGAGAAACCAAAAGGCTGGATCATTTTCATGGGCAGCTACGGTTGCGGGAAAACGCATCTGGCTGCCGCGATCGCGAATTATCGCGCCAGCTTGGGCGCGCCGCCACTTTTCATCATGGTGCCTGATCTGCTCGATCACCTGCGCGCAACCTTCAGCCCGAAAAGTGATGTCAGTTATGATCGCCGCTTCGACGAGATTCGCACCGCCCCACTGCTCGTGCTGGACGATCTCGGCACGCAATCGATGACGCCCTGGGTGCGCGAAAAGCTCTATCAGCTTTTCACTTACCGCTATAATGCCGAACTCCCGACCGTCATCACCACCGCCGATACGCTCGATGAGATTGATGCCCGCATCCGCTCGCGAATGTTAGACAAGCGGCTATGTACGATCTACGGGATTACGGTTCCTGCATATTACGGGGCGACAAAGAGAAAGCAGAAATAATCCAGTCTCTGAGCGGAGGCGCTACGAAGTAGCGACGCAGTCGAACGGCGTTCTTTGCTAACCCCGTCCTTCGACTGCGCGCCTCCCGCTGGTCGTCGTTCTGCTCAGGAACTGGATACATTTATAAAATGAAAACTTCCCCCATCCCCTATCACGTCATGGCGAAGCCAACCGGCGCAATCTGCAATCTGGATTGCGCCTATTGCTTTTTTCTCTCGAAAGAGTCGCTTTACCCTGAGAGCAACTTCCGCATGTCGGACGATGTATTGAAAAATTACATCAAGCAGTATGTTCAGTCGCAGCCGGGGAACGAGGTGATGATCACCTGGCAGGGCGGCGAACCGACCTTAATGGGGATCGAGTTTTTCGAGAAAGCAACCCAGTATGCGAATCAGTTCAAACGCCCACATCAGCGGGTTTCGTTCTCGATCCAGACAAACGGCGTTTTACTGGATGATGACTGGGGCACGTTCCTGAACCGAAATGGGTATTTGGTTGGGATCAGTGTTGACGGTCCCGAACATCTTCACGACATCTACCGCCGAGATAAGGGTGGCAAGCCCACCTTCAGGCGCGTCATCGCTGGACTGGATGCACTGAAACGGAATCGGGTGGAGTACAACATCCTCTGCACAGTCAACGCCGCGAACGGTAATCATCCGCTAGATGTCTATCACTTTTTCCGTGACGAGTTGAAGGCAGAGTACATCCAGTTCATCCCCATTGTCGAGCGCCAAAATGAGACAGGTTTTCAAGAAGGCGATCAGGTGACGGAACGTTCGGTGCGTCCCGAACAATGGGGCAAATTCTTAACGACGATCTTTGACGAATGGGTCAAACGTGACGTGGGCAAAGCCTTCATCCCGACCTTTGAATCGGCGCTGGCAAATTGGTACGGCATCCCGGCAGGTATCTGCGTCTTCAACGAGACTTGTGGCTCAGCGCTCGCGCTCGAACATAACGGCGACCTGTACGCCTGCGACCATTACGTCGAGCCAAATTATCTACTTGGCAATATCGCCGAAACGCCAATGGCGGAACTGCTAATGAATGAGCAACAACAAAATTTCGGGCAAGCGAAAAAAGATACCTTGCCCCAATACTGCCTTGACTGCGACGTCCGTTTTGCATGCCACGGTGAATGCCCGAAAAACCGCTTCACCCAAACGCCCGATGGTGAAGATGGGCTAAATTACCTCTGCGAGGGATACAAAGCCTTTCTTACGCATATCGACGCCCCCATGAAGTTCATGACAAAGGAGCTAAGAGCGCAGCGCTCGCCAGCGCGGGTAATGACGCATTTCAAGCAAAACTGACAGGATGGAACTTCCATCCTGTTTTTTTATGCCATCCATCCTCTGGATAAATTAATAATTATGATAAAATCCATCTAAATTCACTAATATCAAAGAGGTTTTAGAACCATGCTCCCCAGTTATTTACTAACCCTCCGTGAAGGGCTTGAAGCAGCGCTCATTATTGGTATCGTGCTTGGCGCCTTGCGGAAGATGAAAAAAGAAGAGTTCGCCCCCATCGTGTGGATGGGCACATTCAGCGCCATTGCGTTGAGTATTATTAGCGGTATCGCGCTAACCAGTTTTGGCATGAGCCTTGAAGGCAAAGTAGAGCAAGTTTTTGAAGGTGTCACCATGCTGCTGGCTGCCGCCATCCTGACCTGGATGATCTTCTGGATGCAGCGTCAATCACGCACACTCAAAAACGAGATCGAAAGCGATGTGCGTCAGGCCACAGCGAACACGAGCAAACGCGCTCTTTTCTCGTTGGCTTTCTTCGCCGTGCTGCGTGAGGGCATCGAACTTGCCCTTTTTCTGACCGCGACAACCTTCGCGAGTAATGCCCAGCAAACCCTGCTAGGTGCAGCACTCGGTTTCACCAGTGCTATCCTGCTAGGCTGGGCGATTTTCGCATCCACCACTCAGCTTGATCTGGCACGTTTTTTCAAAGTGACCAGTGTTTTGCTGATCCTTTTTGCGGCTGGCTTGGTTGCGCACGGCGTCCACGAGTTCAACGAAGTTGGCTGGATACCGCCCCTCATCGAACATCTTTGGGATATGAACCCCATCATCGATGAAAACGCTACTTTCGGCGCGATGCTTAAAGCGCTCTTTGGCTACAATGGCAACCCCTCGCTAAGCGAAGTACTCGCCTATCTCGCCTATTTCGTCGCCATCATCTTAGGGTTGCGACAGGCAGAAAAGCCGAATTTCAAACTCCAACCGCAAAATTAAACGCAAAAGGGCATCGTGATGATGCCCTTTTTTCTTGGATACTTTAAGCGAGATGCTCAGTCTGCGAGAAATTCATCCAACAACGCGAGGATCTGGACAGCGATCTCGTCACGCACGCGATAAAAGGCAGATTCGATCTCCTCGGCAGTACCCTGCGCCTTGGCCGGGTCGTCGAACCCGCAGTGGACACGTTGTCCACGCCCCAGCCAAACGGGACAATTTTCGGCGGCGGCATCACATACCGTTATAACGAGATCAAACCCAAGGTCGCGGAGCGTATCCGCATGTTTCGATTCGCCCTGATGCTCAATACCGATCTGCGAAAGCGCCTTCAACGCTAACGGATGCACGTATCCCGCAGGCTGTGTGCCAGCGCTAAACGCCCGCCATTGGTGACCAAGGCGGGCGTTGACGATCGCTTCTGCCATCTGCGAGCGACAGGAGTTGCCGGTGCAGAGGAAAAGGACGCTATTACGATTAGGCATCTTCAAGACGTGTTTCGTCGTCGCTGGAGTCAATCTCTTCCATGGAGCCGGTTACGATGAAGATCGTGCGTTCGCAGATATTGGTAACACGATCGGCAGCACGCTCAAGATTGTGCGCTGCCCAAAGCAACCAATTCGAGCGTTCGATGGCTGTCGGGTCGGCGATGACATAGGTAATCAACTCACGATAAATCTGCGTATAAAGCGCATCGATCTCATCATCCTCGGCGGGAATTGCCTGAGCCGTCGCCATATCTTCTTCAACGAAGGCGGTCAAGGCGCGATGAAGCATATCAGCCGATTTTTCAGCCATACGGGGCAGATCAACCAGCGGCTTAAGCAGGGGCTGCTCGCCCATACGCATATTGATCTTGGCAATCCCTTTGGCGTAATCACCCATACGTTCCAATTCGCCAGCCACATCCAATAAAGAAGCCAAAAGGCGAAGATCGTGTGCCATCGGTTGTTGCGTAGCAATCACGATCATTACTGAGTTTTCGATTTCATAGCGTTTAGCGTTGATTAACGCATCATTATCGTAAATGGCTTGCGAACGGGGAACATCACGATGTTTCAGTGCATCCACAGAATCCAGGAGGGCCTGTTCTGCCATACTGCCCAGGGCGAGTATGCTATCTTTCAATTGTTGAATTTCATGTTCAAATGTTTTGCGCATTATGTACCTCGTTTCGTTGGAAGAAACTTATTATAAACCTTTTTATGTCTATCCAAAGCGCCCGGTGATATAGTCTTCGGTACTTTTCTTCTTCGGATTGGTAAAGATTTCAGCGGTCACACCGTACTCTTCCAAAATACCGGCATGTTCTTCTCCGAGATTGAAGAAAGCCGTGAAATCGGAAACACGTGCCGCCTGCTGCATATTATGCGTCACGACGATGATGGTGAAGTCTTTGGCGAGTTCCTGCATCAGGTCTTCGATCTTCAAGGTTGCGATAGGATCAAGAGCTGAAGCCGGTTCATCCATCAAGATGATGTCTGGCTTGACGGCGATGGTACGTGCAATACAAAGACGCTGCTGCTGACCGCCCGAAAGGGAAAGTCCGCTTTTGTCGAGTTTATCTTTGACTTCATCCCAGAGAGCAGCGCCGCGCAGGGATTCTTCGACAAGATCGTCCATATTGCCTTTGTAGCCGTTAATGCCTGCGCCCCAGGCAACATTATCGTAAATACTCTTTGGGAAGGGATTCGGCTTCTGGAAGACCATACCGATGCGACGGCGCACTTCAACGGGATCGACATCCTGATCGTAAATATTTTTTCCATGATAAAGCACGGTCCCGTTGGCGTGCGCGCTGGGGATCAGGTCATTCATGCGATTGAAGGCCCGCAGCACAGTGCTTTTGCCGCAGCCGGAGGGACCGATCATCGCAGTGATTTTCTGCTTTTCGATCTGCATATTGATATCACGCACAGCCAGCGTTTCACCGTAGTAAAGATTCAGGTCTTTGGCTTCAATTGCGTAGGAGTTGGTGTTATTTTCTGTCATTATTTTGCCTCTTAGGACGTGAAGCGTAAAACGTGATCCGTGAGTTCTTCACGTTTCACTCGTCACGTTTTACGTTATATCTGCTTACTATATTTATTCCGCAACACGACCGCAACCGCATTCAGTGAGAGCAGGATCATCAGCAAAACGATAATCGCAGCAGCAGCGATATTTCTGAATTCATCCTGCGGGCGGGATGTCCACTGGTAAATTTGGATCGGCAGGGCGGTGAACTTCGAGAAGGGGCTGGTTGGATCGAAAGTAATAAAAGTCGAAGCGCCAACTACAACCAGCGGCGCAGTCTCACCCAGCGCACGGGAGATCGCCAAAATGGTACCCGTCAGGATGCCGGGGATCGAATTCGGGAGCACGTGGTGCCAGATCGTCTGCCATTTGGTGGCACCCAAGCCAAAGCTGGCCTGCCGCAGGGAGTTCGGCACGGCGCGGATCGCTTCCTGGGCATTGATGATGATGAGCGGCAGAATCAAGAGTCCCAACGTCAGTCCCGCCGAAAGAATCGTGCGTCCATTCGCCGAGGTCGGGTCCACTGTTCCCAGAAATGCGCCGCTTGTGACCGGTTCCAATCCACGCACAAAAATCGCCAAGCCCAAAATACCGTAGATGATGGATGGCACACCGGCCAAATTGTTGATATTCGTCTGGATCAGGCGGTTGAACCACAGATCACCGGCGTATTCTTCGAGATAGATAGCTGCGCCGACGCCCATCGGGAAGGCGAAAAGCAATGTAATGGCGATCACCCACAACGAGCCGAGTACGGCCGTGCGGACGCCTGCTCGCTCCGGGTTAGCGGATTGCGGCGAGAGGAGGAAGCTTCCGTTAATCCACGACGTGAAGTGTAGATCGGCATTTGGATATTTCTCGGCAACTTCGGCTTGGATCTCGCTCTTGTGAAAAAGTGAGTCGAAAAGCGACCAGGTGCTGGCGGCTTCCGGCTCAACAACACGCTCGATAACCAGATCGTAAATCTCTTCACGGGTGCGCTGCTCAAAAGGCAGCTCGTTTTCAAGATTGCGAAAGTATCCTGCTGAAACGTTTTGCTGAAGGATATAAGTCAGATCGACCTGATGCAGCTGCTCAAGCGGAATGCCGTTGATCGCCAAACTTTCGGGCGCAATCTTGTTTTCAATGGCAACATAACCAAAAGCCGAGTTGGTGATATTCAGCAACAAGGCGACCAAGGCGATAACACCCACGCCTGTCGAGATACGGAAAAGGTTTGACCAAATTTTGCCTGTGCTGTGGCGTTTGGGGAGGTTATCCGCAAATTCTGGTTTTGCGTTGATAGAGTTCATCGTTGCACCTCGAAAGAGAAGGCGTTACAGTCTCTGAGCGGGGACGCAGCGATAGCGGAGGCGTAGTCGAAGAGCGATTTCATTGCAAGCACCGTCCTTCGACTGCGGACTTCGATACGCCCTTCACTTCGTTCAGAGCTACTCAGCCTTCCGCTCAGGAACTGGATATTGTTTTTAATCATCAGTCATACACCTCGCGGAAGCGGCGCACAACGCGCTGACTGATAACGTTTAGGCTGAGAGTCATAAAGAAAAGCGTCAGACCGATAGCAAAGATGCTGTTGTAGTCGATTGAGTCGTAGCTCAGGTCGCCGCCACTGATGCGGACAATATGCCCGGTCATCGTTTCGGCGGCTTCGAAGGGATTGAAGGTGAAGTTCGAACCTGCGCCCGCTGCCACGGCAACGATCATCGTCTCGCCGATGGCGCGCGAGATGGAAACGATAAAGGCTGCCATGATGCCAGAAATAGCGGCAGGCAAAACCACTTTGACGGCAGCTTCGAGTTTGGTTGCTCCCAAACCGTAAGCCGCTTCACGCAAAGAACGCGGCACCGCGCTGAGGGCATCTTCGCTCATCGAACTGACCAACGGGACAATCAGAATACCGATCACGATCCCTGCAGAAGCGGTATTGTAAATATCGACCACATCTGCGCCAAAGATTGAGCGCAACAGCGGGGTCATAAAAGTCAGGGCAAAATATCCATAAACGACCGTTGGGATGCCTGCCAAGACTTCTAAAATCGGTTTAAGGGTCTTACGAGATTTTTCGCTGGCATATTCACTCAGATAAAGCGCAATACTCAAACCGATCGGCAGTGCGACCAACATCGCGATCAGCGTCGTCATTAACGTCGCATTGAGCAGTGCCCAAATGCCAAACTGCCCGATCTGCGGATTCCATTTTGTGCCGCTGAAATATTCCCATAAAGACACTTGAGAAAAGAAATGCATCGCTTCTTTGCCTAACTCATAGACAATGCCTATCGTGGTCAGAATCGAGAAGGCACCTGCCAAAAAGAGCGATGCCTGAATAAGGCTCTCACCCCAGCGTCGCTTTTTACGCAGGTCTACACGAGGAGAATTTGCTTGTTTGTTTTCTTGCATGAAAAATCTCTCTTTGAACGCTCAAATTCCCCACCGCATGGATGGGGAAGATGAGCTTGCTGGAAACAAATGTCGAAGTACTATTTTATTGACCCATCGCGTCGAGCCAAGCTTGCTGACCAACGGTCACATCAGCGGGGAAGTAGCCGACCTGGGAAATCTCTTCATTGACATAGGTCAGGAAGAAGTTGATGTAAGCAGCAACCTGCGGTTTTTCCTGCATAATGCTGGCATCCGAGTAGAGGAAGAGCGGGCGAGCCAACGGGTAGGTGGCGGCGTCCACACTCTCGGCAGAAGGCTCAATACCTTCGATGGAGAGCACGTTCAACTTGTCAGCGTTTTCGGCATAGTAAGCGTAGCCGAAGAAACCGATCGCGTAGGGGCTGCCTTCGATACCCTGCACAAGGACATTGTCGTCTTCAGAGAGCTGGGTGTTCGAAGCAGAGAGCATGGGTTCTTTGTCTTTGGCAAAGATCTCTTCCACGAAGTAATCAAAGGTGCCGCTGTCGGTCCCGGGGATGTAGCGCAGAATGTCTTCGCTGGGCCAATCGGCATTCACATCAGACCATTTTTCGGCGCTTGAGAAGATTTGAGCCAATTCTTCTTTAGTGACGTTGGTCAGGAAGTCGTTTTCGGTGCTGACGGTGACTGCCAAAGCATCGGTACCGACACGGAACTCAATCGGGGTGCGACCAATCGCGGCGCAAGCTTCAACTTCGCTGTCTTTGATCGGGCGGGAAGCATTGGAAACATCCGTCTCACCAGAGACACAGAAGCGTTCGTAACCAGCGCCAGAGCCAATCGAGTCGATCGTGATCTGACCAGAAAAGCCTTCGTCCTGGAAGCGTTCAGCCATAACTTCAGCGAGCGGGAAGACGGTCGAACTACCGGCAGAAACCACGTCACCAGAAACGGCAGCGGGATCAACCATCGGGAGCATACCATCGGACATTTCCATGGCTGCTTCTTCAGCGGGAGCAGCTTCTTCTTCAGTGGTCTGCGGGGCAGCGGTGTCACCACTGGTCTGGGGCGCAGCTACTTCGGGACTGCCACCACAGGCAGCCAAAGCCATACTCGCAACAACCAAAACCATAATCAAAGCAAATAAGTGTTTACGCATTTCTTTCTTTTCTCCTTGTTGTTTAGTTAACATACTGGAATGATAGCAAGCGCCGATTAAAGTCAATGGAAGAATTTGTTAACAACTCTTTAAAGTCATTGGATGACAAACCCCGCCACGCCCCCCTTTCAACTTGCTCATTCCACCCCAGACGAATGCTCCCGCAGACACCGTTTAAATACGAAAGCACCCGCAAAAAAACGGACGCTCTCAAAAGGAGGAGGAAACACGAGCAAGAGAATGAAGAACCCTAACTCAAATGTCGTTTTGAAACAGTGCGCTACACATCCTAAATACGAGGATAGAAAAGGATCATGCTACGCACTGTAATTTTAATCTACCTGTCTGACATCGCTTTCTCGCCCCAGTCCCAGGTGTTTAGATCGGTCAAGGCTCGATAAGCAGTCAGATCAAGATGCAAAGGCGTGATAGAGACGTAACCATCCGCCAGCGCGCCGATGTCGGTACCACGCTCGGGGACGCCGGTTGGCGCTTCGCCACCGATCCAGTAGTAGGGGCGCCCACGCGGATCAACCCGTTCGTCGAGGCGACTATGATAGACGCGTAATCCTAGACGGGTCAATCTGAATCCGCGTAATTCTTCGCTTGGGAGGAAGGGCAAGTTGACGTTCAGGAGCGTTTCTTCCGGCAATTCCTTCGCCAGGACATGCTCAACAACTTGCCGCGCTGCTTTGGCTGCGGGCGCGAAATCCACCATCCCAATATGATCTTCCGGCACTTCCAGTGAAACGGCAACAGCGGGGATGCCTGCAATAATGGCTTCCATCGCAGCGGTAACCGTGCCAGAGTAGGTCACATCGTGACCCAGATTGGCGCCAATATTGATGCCGGAAACGACCAGATCAATGTCTTCTTTGAGATAGCCCAAGGTGGCAAGCGCCACACAATCGGAGGGCGCGCCATCACCGGCAAAGGCTTGTGAACCATCTTCGAGAACCACCTCGCGCACGCGCAGGGCGCGGTCGAGGGTTTTGACATGTCCACTGCCAGACCAGTTGCGGTCGGGAGCGAGAATACTTACTTTGCCAAGCTTGCGCATTTCTTGCGCCAAAGCCAACAGCCCCGGGGCTGTCACCCCATCGTCATTTGTTACTAAAATATGTTTTTCCATTTACCTGTTCAAATTCTTCCGACGATATTGAGCGCGCTTTTGGGCGGTATCAATAACGATAATAATAATGAATGCAACGATCATCACGATCAGGGATATGATTTCCATCATTTTTCTCCTTATTTACAAAAGCAATCATAGACCCTGATTTTTAAGAACAGATTAATAACTGAATAACATTAGGAAAAGAAAACCCCTGCGCCAAATTTAACGCAGGGGAATCATAAAACTTCCAGTCTTTGTAACGGCGCTCTGTAGCGTCACAAAAAGGCGACTACACAGAGCAATGCTGTTAGAAGTCTTCAGTTAGATTTGAGCTATTCTTCCAATTCATCCAGGTCGAGATCGTCTAAATTACGCTCATAGACCGATACACGGCGCGGATACACCTCAACCATCAAGTGCGAAGAGATCATAAAATCTGCCGATGAGCGATTATTCGCGATCGGGATATTCCAGACTTGGGCTATCCGCAAGAGCGCCTTCACATCGGGGTCATGGGGTTGTGGCTCAAGCGGATCCCAAAAGAAGATCAGCATCTCAATCTCCCCTTCAGCAATCTTGGCACCAACCTGCTGATCGCCACCGAGGGGGCCGCTTTTCAACTTCGTGATCGGCAATTCGAGATGCTCTTCCAAAAGGCTGCCCGTTGTGCCGGTTGCATACAGGTGGTGCCGCGACAAGGTCGATTTGTTGAAATGGCACCATTCCAGCAAGTCTTTCTTTTTGTTGTCATGCGCCACGAGCGCAATATGTTTTTTCTTCGGTAATGGAATTTCCATAGCTTTCATCGCTCCTCCTTATGCAGTCGGTAGTGAAAAATAAAAGGTGCTGCCGCGTCCTTCAACACTCTCAGCCCAGATTTTACCCTCGTGGGCCTCGACAAGATGTTTTGAGATCGACAGTCCCAGACCCGTGCCGCGGCTGGCACGCGCGCGGTCGGCTTTATAAAATCGTTCAAAGATACGGGGAAGATCACGCACCGGGATGCCGATTCCTGAATCCGCAACCGCGAAGCGGATTTTATCGGAAACAACTTCGGCGGAGAGCGTCACCGTCCCGCCCGTGGACGTAAACTTGATTCCGTTATGGATGAGATTGACCAGCACCTGCTCGATCCTCGCCACATCCGCGTGGACATTGGGCAGCTCGCTTGCGCAATCGAATCTTAAATTGATCTCGGCGCGTTCGGCTTGCATCCGCATCCGTTCGGCGACGCGTTGTAAAATTTTATACGGCGAGGCTTTCTGGATGTTGAGTTCAACCTGTCCAGATTCGATGCGCGAAAGATCGAGTAATTCCTGCGCCATTTGGGTCAGGGCATCCACTTCGGTTTCAATGCGGCTCAAAAAACGCTGGGCGGCGGAGGGATCGTCGAGGGCGCCGTCTTGCAGGGTTTCGGTAAGGGCTTTCAGCGAAGCCAGCGGCGTGCGTAACTCGTGTGAAAGGTTGCTGATGAAGTCACGCCGCACGGTTTCAAGGCGGCGCAGACGAGTTAAATCCTGAATAAGCAGCAGACTGCCGCCCGGGGCATATTGATCGGGCGCAGCCACGAGTTGCAAAAAGCCGCGCTGGAGGGGCATCTCGAGGACTTCGCTTTGCATCGTGCCGCTTTCTTTGCAGGCCTGCCAGGTTTCGATCAGTTGATGGTAGCGCAATGCTTCGGCGACAGTCCGCCCGACAAGGCTACGGCCCTTATCGCTCAAAAGCGTCTCTGCAGCGGGATTCGCAAATTGAATTTGATCATCGGCATTCGAGATCATAATGCCATCCGGAATTTGCTCGAGGACAGCCGCAAGACGGGCACCTTCGGCATTGGTGGCGTCTAATTGCTCATGGAGTTGACTATTGAGCGCGGCGATGGCGTTCGAAAGTTCTTCGAGGGAGGGGATGTCTCTGGGGAGAGTAGGCGCGGGAGTTTGCGCAGCGAGACGCACGCTCTCAGTAAGTGTGTTGATGCGCTGCCGCAGGGCGTAATGACGCCATCCTAGCCAGAGCAAGAGCGCGAGGAGGATGGCAAATAAAATAAGTTCAATATTCATCGGGTTTTATAATTGCTAAAGCGATTACTACAAGGCTTCGTAGTAAGGACTTCAGTCCTTATCCTTGCGACTTGTACCTGCAATTTGAAACTTCTCTACCCTTCAAAGCGATAGCCCCCGCCCCGCACAGTGACGATACGTTCAGGGCTGGATGGTTCGTCTTCGATCTTCTTGCGCAACCAGCGGATGTGGACATCCACCGTGCGGCTGTCGCCAACATATTCCCAGCCCCAGACACGTTCAAGGATGAATTCACGCGAGAGCATTTGTCCGCGATGTTCGGCGAAGAAGAGCAGGAGTTCATATTCTTTCGGTTTCAGGGAGAGGGCTTCACCGGCAAGCGTGACTTCATGGCGAGTAGTGTCGATGGTCAGTTCGCCAAATTTAAGGATTTCATGGGGCGTTTCTTTTTCAGCGCTGCGCTCGTCAAGTTCTTCTTGATGCAAGCGGGCACGGCGCAACTGTGCTTTGACACGCGCCATCAGTTCACGCATGGAGAAGGGTTTGGTCAGATAGTCATCTGCGCCCATCTCCAGACCGACAACACGATCGATCTCGTCGTCCCGGGCGGTCAGCATGATGATCGGGATGTTCATCTCACGTCGCAGGATGCGGGTGATTTCGAGTCCGTCGAGGCCAGGCAGCATGATGTCGAGCAGAAGCAGGTCAAAATCCAGGCTGCGTGCCGCTTCAAGGGCAGCGTGTCCATCGCCTACGATTTCCACGTCATAGCCTTGTTTTTTCAGGTTGTAGGAAATCGTTTCCTGAAGGGTTGGCTCATCTTCAACGACGAGAATTTTTTCGGGCATGGTTATCCAAATCTACCAGTAACATAGTCTTCCGTGCGCTGGTCCTGCGGGCTGGTGAAAATGTCGGTGCCGGGTGCATATTCGATCAATTTTCCTTGCAGGAAAAAGGCAGCGTAATCAGAAGTGCGTGCTGCCTGCTGGACAGAGTGCGGGACAAGAATGACGGTGTATTGCTTCTTGAGTTCATCGAGGGCGTCTTCGACTTTGCTGGTTGAGATCGGGTCAAGACCGGATGTCGGCTCATCGAGCAGAATCACTTCCGGTTCAAGGGCGAGCGAACGCGCAAGACAAAGGCGTTGCTGCTGCCCACCCGAAAGGGCGATGGCGGGGTCATCGAGGCGGTCGTGGACTTCATCCCAAAGGGCGGCAAGTTTCAGGCTGCGCTCGACGGCTTCATCGAGGCGGGATTTGCGCTTTTCGCCTGCCAGTTCAAGCCCGTAGGTGAGATTGCCCCGAATGCTGAATGGCAACACAACCGGACGGGCAAAAACCATCCCGACTTTGCGACGTAAGGCAGTTACATCCACTTTGGGATCGAGGATATTCTGCCCATCAAGCAGGATGCGGCCCGATACGCTCTCGACGTCGGCCAGGTCGTTGAGCCGATTCAGACAGCGCAGCAAAGAGGATTTACCGCCTCCCGCCGGACCGAAGAGCACGGTGGTGGCGTTAGCCGGAATATCGAGACTAACCCCGTTCAGAGATTCTGTCCCGTCGGAGTATTGGAGGGTAAGATTTTCGATGACGATTTTATTTTTCATTATTTTTATTGTGTAGAGGCGGGACTGAGACCCGCCCCTACCATTTCAAAAAATTACCACTGTCGTTTCGCACGCGCACGCCCACGAATGAAGGTTGCGATCATATTCATGCCCAGCACAAAGACAAGCAGGACAAGCGCTGTCCCATATTGAATTTTGATCGGCATTTCGGGGACTTGGGTCGAGATAACGAAGAGATGATAGGGCAAAGCCATCGTCGCATCAAAGGGGCTGTGGGGCAAACGCGGCAGGAAGAAAGCTGCCCCCGTGAAAAGGATCGGAGCAGTCTCGCCTGCGGCACGTTCCAAGCCGAGGATGACACCCGTGATGATGCCGGGTAATGCCTGCGGCAAAACCGTGCGACGGATGGTCTGCCAGCGCGTCCCGCCGAGGGAGATGCTGACTGTACGGAAGGATTGCGGTACAGCTCGCAGAGCTTCTTCGGCGGTACTGATGATGACGGGCAGGGTCATGATCGAGAGCGTCATTGACGCGGAGAGCAAACTCGTGCCGAAGTTCAGGAAGAGCACAAATAGCCCCAATCCGAAAAGGCCATAAACGACCGAGGGGATGCCCGCCAGATTGATGATCGCCAAACGGATCAGACGCGTCACACGATTATCGGGCGCATACTCGGAGAGGTAGATCGCAGCCGCAACGCCGAGCGGCACGGAGAATATCGCGGTACCGAGCGTCAGATAGAAGGTGCCGATGATAGCGGGCAAGATGCCGCCTTCACGCATCCCGTCACGAGGGAAGCCGCTGATGAACTCCCATGACATCGCAGGAAATCCCTGCGCGATAATGTAGATTACCGTTCCGATGATTGGGATGATGGTCAGCAGGGTCATCAAGGCCAGCAGGGAAAAACCCAGCTTTTCGACAAGGTCACGATTTTTAGTGAAGAATTTGTTCATAATTTAGAGAATAGATGATTAGAAACTAGAGAGCAGTAAGTCCGCTACGGTTTCGATACGGACGACGATAAAGCTGTCGTTCCACTGAATCACCGCTAGATATCTTTTGTAATTCAGCGTAGCCGCTGATTGAGTAGTCGATGCACTTCGGCGTATCGAAATCGAGGCGGAGCGGTCGTTTTACGACAACACCCTCTCCGCACGTTTTTTCTGGCGGAAGACAACGGCCGAGGCTGCGATATTAACGATCAACGAAATGATGAAGAGCACCATTCCGATAAAAAAGAGTACGTGGTAATGCGTGCTGGCGTTGGCGACTTCGCCCATCTCAGCGGCGATGGTTGCGGTCATCGTGCGGACAGGAGAGAAAAGATCGCCCAAACTCTTCGCAAGAACGGGAGCATTACCCGTGACCATCATCACGGTCATCGTCTCGCCGATGGCGCGTCCGACGCCGAGCATGACCGCCGTTAAAACACCGGAACGGGCAGCAGGCAGGGTCACGCGCCAGATGGTCTGCCAACGGGTTGCACCGAGGGCAAGAGCGGCATCGCGGTATTCTTTGGGAACGGAGTCCAGCGCGTCTTCGGCGATCGAGACAATGGTCGGGATGGCGATGCCACCCAACAACAGAGACCCGGTCAATGCTGTTAAGCCAGTCGGCAAGTTCAGGGTCACGCGCAGAAAGGGTGAAAGGATCAGAATGCCGAGAAATCCGAGAACAACGGAGGGTAATCCACCGAGCAATTCCACAAGAGGCTTGAGCCAATTTCGCATCCAACGCGGGGCGATTTCAGAAAGAAAAACGGCGGTTCCAATCCCAAAGGGGACGGCGATCAGGCCAGCACCAATCGTCACCAGCAACGAGCCCGTGATGAGCGGCAGGATGCCAAAGTGGTCTTCTATCGGATACCAGCGCACGGCGAAAAGATCGCCGAAGGAGACTTCGCCGAGGGTGGGCAGCCCTTCCTTGAGCAGGAAGAAGAAGATCAGGGTTACAAAAATAATGGCTGAGTAGCCAGAAAATTTGATGAGGCGGGTGATGATAAATTCACGCCAGTTCAGGTCTTTTTCCATACCTTCTCCAAAACAGTATCTATTTCAATCCAGATGCTCTAAGCTTGCTAATACTTTTGAGACCATGGGGTCGTTTCTAAAATCAGCGAACTTTTGCCAGGCAACTTCCTGCAACATACGCTCTTCGGCAGGGCGGTCTTCATCTTCAGGGTCACTGCCAAGATGTGCTTCAGCATGCGGATCAACAAAGGCTTCAAAACAATAATTGATACCAAAGGTGTAGTTTTCTTCAAAAAGAAAGGCTCCTACTTTAGCCTGCAAGCCAGTCTCTTCGAAGACTTCACGTATTACAGCTTCATACAGATTTTCACCATTTTCAACACCGCCGCCGGGGAGTGTCCAATACTCGCGTCCCAAATGTACATGGCGCACCATCAAGATGAGGTCATCCCTGAAGATCGCTGCACAAACACGGGGTCGGGTGCGTCTCGCCATTAGTTGATCGGTACGAAGCCCAATTCCTTCACAATCTGCTGGGCATCAGCACCCATGATCCAATCCAGGTATTCTTTCACGACACCGGTCGGTTCGCCGTTGGTATACATATACAGATCACGCGCAATCGGGTAAGTCCCTGAGTTGACCGTCGCCACCGAAGGCAAAATGTAGGCATCGCCAACTTCGGGCGCAATCGCAATCACTTTCAGATCATCGGGGACATAGCCCAGCCCGTCATAGCCAATCGCGTTCGGGTTTTGGCGCACTTCGGCAATGATGCCTTCCGAGGAGGGCAGCAGCAGGGTATCGGTAGAAAAAAGCGTCTCAGAATCTTTGATTCCAAGACGCAGAACAGTTTCTAAAAAGTAGACGTGCGTACCAGAGTTGGTCTCACGCGAAAGGCGCACAATCGGGCGATCCTCGCCGCCCACCTGACTCCAGTTGGTGTAAACCCCGCTGTACATATCCGAGATTTGCTGCAAGGTCAACTCCGAAACCGGGTTTTCAGGATTGACGATCACGGCAATCGCATCCCTTGCTATGATATGCTCAACAGGCTCAACGCCCTGCTCACGCGCCAAATCTATTTCGGATGACTTGATCTGGCGGGATGCGTTGGCGATATCCACTGTCCCGTTCACGAGCGATGCGATCCCCGTACCTGACCCGCCGCCTGTTACCGATAAACGGATATCGGGGCGGTCTATTTGATATTGCTCCGCCCACGCCAGCGCCAGGTTGACGATGGTATCTGAGCCTTTATTTTCGATATAGGTTTGGGGTTCGGTTTCAGTCGTCGTCTGCTGTGAAGCAGAACAGGAAACCAAAAAGACAAAAGAAAGAGTAAGTAGAAGCAGTCGTTTCATCGAAATGAATTATAGCGTAAAAATACCGGTTAAATGCTTTTGTAAGGAGAGGGGAGCACTCAAATGTTGTTGGTGTTTTCTGCCCCCTCCCAGCCTCCCCCAAATGCTAAAAGCGGAATTTGGGGGAGGAGCACGTTTTTTTCTGGTGGTGCTTCATAATAAGTGCTGAATTTGCGAGCGAAGCGAAGCAATCTCATTGAATGTAGTGCAATCTCCCGCAAATGAGACTGCTTCGGCGATAAAGCTGCCTCGCAGATTCATTCCACCACTTACCATTGATGCACCACCCTTTTTCTAGCTTCCCCCATTTTTGTTTTTCAGAATGGGGGGATGTCCGAAGGACAGGGGGAGGGGGGCAGAAGGGCATAAACTCCAAAAATGCATAAGATGCATCAGCTAATACGCAATACTTCCCTTTTACGGTAAAATCAGCCTATGCCTACTGAACAGCCCGTTTTCGCTATCGAAAAACTAAACTTCTACTATGGGGAAAAGCGAGCCTTGTCCAATATCAACATGGACATCCTGCCCCGCAAAGTGACCGCCCTGATCGGTCCCTCCGGTTGCGGCAAATCCACTTATCTACGTTGCTTAAATCGGATGAACGATACCATCCCCGGCACACGTGTGGAGGGCGAGATCCGCCTGAACGGCGAAAATATCTACGCCTCCGACGCCGACGTGGTTGATCTGCGCCAGCGCGTGGGAATGGTCTTCCAGAAACCGAATCCCTTCCCGCAGTCGATCTACGATAATGTCGCCTTTGGGCCGCGCGTGCTGGGTCTCTCTGAAAGCAAGAGCGATCTCGAAGAAACCGTTGAGATGAGCCTGCGCAAAGCCGCGCTCTGGGATGATGTCAAAGACCGTCTCAAAGATGGCGCGCTCAGTCTCGCCCTCGGACAACAGCAACGCCTCTGCATCGCCCGCGTCGTCGCCGTGCAGCCCGAAGTAATTCTGATGGATGAGTCCACCTCCGCCCTTGACCCGATTGCCACGGGCAAGGTCGAAGACCTGATCGCTGAGCTTAAAGAAGATTACACCATCGTCATCGTGACGCATAATATGCAACAAGCCGCGCGTGTTTCCGATAAAACAGGTCTCTTCTGGCTGGGAGAACTGATCGAGTTTAATGAAACGAATGAAATCTTTACCCGCCCCAAAGAAGAACTAACCGAAGCCTATATCACCGGGCGGATGGGGTAAGCATCTAATCAAAAAACCGAAAAACTCTTCTGTGCGGAAGAGTTTTTTTATCC
>JBNKMO010000147.1:0-8767 GCA_050293165.1 Anaerolineales bacterium
GCCAATCTCTTGAATGCCAGCGCCTGTACCTTTGTAGGTGTAGACGAATTTCCAAATTACGCCTGCGCCAACGAAAGAGATTGCCATCGGCATGAAGATGAAGGCTTTGTAGACCGATTCAAAGCGGGAGCGATCCGCCAAGACGGCAACGAGCAAGCCAAAACCAACACTGAGCGATGTGCCGAGAATCATCCATAACAGATTGTTACGGAAAGTTTCAAGCATGATCCGATCTGTGAAGGCAAATTTGTAATTGTCGAATATTGCCCATCCTGTTCCGATCCAGTTTTGTCCAAGGGGATCCTTGAAACTCAAGATCAGTGTACGAAAAACAGGGATCGCCAAATACCATGCCATAATCGCAACAGCAGGACCAATGAAAACAAAAGGTTGGAGTTTTCTTCCCCACTCTCCTGGCAGTTGTTCAACAAACCAGTTTAAAACAACAAAGAGGAGAGCTATCCCGCCAACGCCCCAAAGAATAGCAACCACAATAATAACAAGTTGTGGCGCTTCGCTATCGCGTAAGAAAAGAAAAACCTGCCATAATGCAAAAAAGGTCAGCAATGGTACAAAAAACGAAAGAACTATTCGTCCTATGGCTTTGAGCATGCCAGAAGGAGATGAGTCTTGCTGGGGTATGGACATGGGCTTACCTCCTATACAGTGAAATGATTTTGGTGGGCAGAAAGCAAATGCTTTCTGCCCACCTTTTTTACAATCTTATCTCAAGTCCGCTTGCGCGGATAGAGAGACAGAAGGCTATTGAGGCCAGGAATCGTCGATCTGCTGCAGGGCGCCTTCCATGTCAACGGTGCCGCTAACATAGTCGGTCATGTATTTCCAGAAAGTACCAGCGCCAACGGAGCCGGGCATCAAGTCAGAGGCATCAAAGCGGAAGGAATCCGCATTCAAGATGATCTCAGCAACGCCACGGGTTACAGGATCGGCGTACCAATTGAGGTCAGAGTCGTTGTGGGGCGAAATTGCGCCACCAGCTTCAACCCAACCTTTGACAGAGTCACCAGTTGAGAAGTACTGAATCGCTGCTCGAACTTCGGGGCGGTCGTTGAACATCGCGTAGATGTCGCCAGCGCCCAGAACGGGTTTACCGTACTGTTCGTCAATCGGGGGCAGATAGAAGAAGTCATAATCTACGCCAGCTTCTTTGCCTTCGGGGAAGAAGGAAGTGATGAAGTTACCCTGACGGTGCAACCAGCATTTGGGCGGGGAGTCAAACATCGGGGCCGGAGCGTCACCAAAGAAGGTGGTCGGGATTGAAGCGCGACCGCCATAGACGTAGGCATCATTGAACCAGATGTCGGTCACGTAACCAAGAGCTTTCTGAACTTCAGGTGAGTTGAAGGGCAATTCGCCAGCAACCCATTTGTCGTAGTTCTCAAGCGAGGTGGTGCGGAGCATGGTGTCTTCCAACCAGTCGGTCATTGCCCAACCAGTGGCAGCACCGGACTCAATACCGATACACCAGGGGGTGTCACCGTCAGAAGCGATGGTCTCGGTGAGAGTCATCATTTCGTCCCAGGTTTGGGGAACGGTGTAGCCAGCAGCATCAAACTCAGCCTTCGGGTAGAAGACGAGGGATTTGCCGTTTGCGCGTGCCCAGATACCAGCCATCATAGGACCATCAGGACCCTGCATGGTGCCCATATCGAGCCAGGACTGGAGATAGTTCTGTTTCAGCCAGTCGGCATCAATGACGCCATTCAGGTCAACAACCTGTCCTTTAGCAACCATTGTGGAAAGAAGACCGGGCTGCGGGAAGTCGACAATGTCGGGTGCATCGCCACCGTCTACACGGATGGTGATCGAGGCTTCGAATTCTTTCGAGCCTTCGTATTGAATGTCAATGCCAGTCGCATCTTCAAAAGCTTTGATGGAGTCTTCGAATTTGACTGCATCAGCATCAGTGAAGGGGCCGGACATACTAACAACGGTGCCAGCGTAATCGCCAGCATAGGCGTTTGCCAGTTCTTGTCCTGCAGGAGCAGGTTCTGCGCCAGTGGGTTCTGCAGGAGCAGCTGGTTCTGCAGGAGCAGCAGGTTCTTCCGTTGCCGGTTCTTCGGCGGGAGAACAAGCTGAGACAACCATGCCCATGATGAGCAAGAGAGCCAGCAGTGTTAAAAGCGTTTTCTTCATTAGGGTATTTCCTCCGAATAGAGTTTATAGAGTTTATAAAAGGGGTGGTCTAGATGCTTTTTCGCTTTATATCGGGCATCACCTCCTTCAAAGGGGTGCGTAAAAAAATATTATCGTTGATTAAATTCTGCGACAGGATTGACGTACGATCAATTCTGTATCCAGAATTATTTTCTGCTCTTTTTCAGGTGTACCCTGAAGTAGAGAAAGTAGTAAAAGACATGCTTCAGATGCCAATTGCTCGGCTGGGAGGCGGACTGTTGTTAGGGGAGGATCAGCGTAAGCCGCCCAGGGAATATCATCAAAGCCGATCAATGAGATATCGTCAGGAATCTGTAACCCGGCGTCCCGGAGAGCGGATTTCGCTCCCATCGCCACATTATCGCTTGCGACAAAGGCAGCACTGAAGCTTTCTCCAGATTCGAGAAGAGATTTCATCGCTTCATATCCGCTGCGTGGATCAAAGTCTGCATAGCAAATCATGTTTTCATTTAGGGGAATTCCTGCTGCAAGGAGGGCATCTTTATAGCCCTCTACGCGATCTTGCGCAGCCAAGTAGGAAGCGGGCGCATGGGCAACACAAGCGATTTGCTTATGCCCCAACGAAAGCAGATATTCGGTAGCCCGGCGAGAAGCAGCACGGTTGTCCACGTCTACGGTAGCAAGGGTTGAGTTTTCCAGCTTCCCGATCAAAACAGTCGGGATTTCCGCTTCTTCCAATTTTCTTAATCCATGATCATCAATCCGAGGCGTCAACATAATCATGCCATCTATATGCTTGGCACGTGCCAACTCAAGATAAACGCGATCTTCATGTCCTTCCTCGATTGTTTCGATCAAAAGGCGAAACTTGTGCTGCTGCACCACATCCGAAAGTCCCCCGAGAATTTGCGGTAAAAAGGTGTCCGATGAGATGTGATGAGGGCTACGTGTCATCACCAGGCCAATTGCACGAGCGCGCTGTGATGCAAGCGCTTGCGCTGTTGCATTCGGGACATAGCCCAAAGTATGCGCAGCTTTATGTACTTTATTTCGTGTTGCTTCAGTAATATTCACCCCTTGTACATCATTCAATACCAAAGAAACCGTAGTGCGCGACACTTCGGCTAAATCGGCCACATCCTGACTGGTTACTCTTTTTCTGCTCAAGGGGGAATCCTTTAGTTACTAACGCGTTTTACTAACGCGTGTTATCAGTCTAGCAAAAAGAGAGGCGGCTGTCAACCAGTTATTAACAAATTCTTAAATATCTCAAGCTGCCGTGATGTTTACGGCGCGTATTTCATAGACATCAAATATGACATAAAAATTATTTTCGACACTGGCAAAGAAAAGCCAGCTTGCTACAATACAGCTATCCCCCCCATAAATTAAGAAGGAGATCAAAACATGCGACGAAAAGCAATTCTCATCACTGGTGCGGCTGGCGAAGTCGGTCAGGCCCTTGTGGAAAAGCTCGCCGAAAACAACACAAATGGCACCCACATCATCAGTATGGATATCAAGCCTCTGCCTCCCGAACTGGCGATGAAAGTGCATCACGTTGTTGGCGATATTCTCGATCAGGCCCTCTTCGAACGCCTTGTTAGCGAATTTGACATCACCCACATTTATCATCTCGCTGCGCTACTTTCCACACGGGCAGAGTATAGCCCCATGCTCGCACACGATGTCAACGTGGGCGGGACCATGCAACTCCTCCAGCTTGCCGCCGAACAATCTGAATGGAAGCGTAGCCCCGTCGTCTTCATCTTCCCCAGCTCTATCGCTGCTTTTGGCATGGGGACGCTGGAAAACAAAGCCGCAAATCCACGCCCCCAGGAATGGGAGTGGAACAACCCCATCACCATGTACGGCTGCAATAAACTTTATGGCGAAACGCTCGGCGTCTATTACTCCAACCACTACAAACAACTCGCCGAAAACGAACCCACCATGCTCGATTTCCGCTGCGTACGTTTCCCCGGGCTTATCTCCGCCTTCACCGTCCCCAGTGGCGGCACCAGTGATTACGGTCCCGAAATGCTTCACGCCGCCGCGCAAGGCAAACCCTACGCATCCTTTGTTCGAGAAGATGCCGCCATCTCCTTCATGGCAATGCCCGATGCCGTTGCCTCCCTCCTTCAAATTGCCGAAGCCCCGCGCGAGAATCTTAAACACCAAATTTACAATATCACTGCTTTCAGCCTGACCGCCGAAGAATTCGCCAGCTACGTCAAGACGCATTTCCCTGATGCTCAGATCACTTACGAACCCGACGTGAACCGCCAACATATCATTGACTCGTGGCCCATCGACCTGAACGACGATGCCGCTCGCCGTGACTGGGGCTGGGATCCCAAGTTCGATGCCGAGCGCGCCTTCGCGGAGTATCTCGTCCCCAATATTCGCAAGCGCTACGAGAAATAGCCAGCTCCTGAGCGGAGACTACATTTTTATTTTCAGAAGACACTGACTCTCCTCAGTGTCTTTTTCTTTGATAGAATCCCTTTTATGGAAATCAGACATCGCCTTGCTCCCAACATTGTTTTGCCCCTCATCGCCTTCCTCGCTCTAGCCGCCTGCGCGCCGATACAAACGCCGCCCGCACCTGCTACCGCTACCGAGACATCTGCCCCGTCCCCAACAGCGACCATCCAATGGTTCCCCTCAACATCTACCCCCACACCAAGGCCGATCATCCTCCCCAGCGAGACACCGATCTACCTGCCCGGGCTCGGAAACGAGATATTCGCAGACAATTTCTCCTCCGCCTCCAGATGGAACACCGCATCTTCCGACGAGGGCAGCGTCAGCGTTAGCCGAGATCGGATTACCATCGCGGTTAAAGCGCCAGACACCTATCTCTTCAGCCTGCGTTCCGAGCCGCTGCTAACGGATTTCTACGCTGAGATCAACGCGCATCCCGCGCTTTGTCGCGGCGCAGACTCATATGGTCTGCTCTTTCGAGCGGATAATCTGGAAACGTATCGCTACAGCCTCGCCTGTAACGGTACCATTCGTCTCGAACTCAAGAAAGCTTACAATCGACCGCGTGTGCTGGCGGGCCCCGCTCCCAGCGGGGATGCGCCCCTCGGTTCTCCCGGCGATGTGCGTCTGGGCGTCTGGGTGGTTGGCCCGGAGATGCGTTTCTTTTTAAACGGCAGATACCAGTTCACGATTACCGATCTTAGTTTGGGAATGGGAACGCTGGGAGTCTTTGTCCAATCAGCGGCAGAAAACAGCGCGACGACAGTCACATTCTCCGATTTAATTGTACAATCGGTATCATATGTCAGCCCGACGCCGACAATGACGCCCTCAAAGACACCCGTGCCGACCAGTACGGTGAGACCGGAATAATCCGTAAGGGCGACCCATCGGCTCGCCCCTACCCAAAACGGGAAAATAATTTATGGCCTACAAAAACCGCATGAACGACCTCGACAACAAGACCTGGTTGAAGTTCCAGAAATCATGGTTCATCCACAACCCGCCACGCCGAAAAAAGGATGTGCTAACGCACCCCGCCAAGTACCCTGAGACGATGGTGCAGGAGTTCATCGAGTTTTTTACGAAGGCGGGCGAAACCGTCCTTGACCCGATGGCGGGGACGGGATCGACTCTCGTGGCGGCCCTGCGCAGTGGACGTCACTCCTACGGGATCGAGCTAAATCCCAAATACGCGGGAATTGCGAGAGATATTCTCGCCGAAGAAAAAGCCGAGATAACGGAAGCAGGCGGTGATGCAAGTGCGAACGCGGTCGTCATCAACGGGGATGCGGTGAACGCGATCTCCTTCGAGATTCCGCAGATCGACTATCTGATCACATCCCCGCCCTACTGGGATATGCTGCACGCGCGCGGCTCGCAGACGCAGAAGAAGCGCCGCGAAGAGGACGAGCTGGATGTGGTCTATTCGGAGAATCCCGATGATGTCGGGAATATCCGTGATTATGAAGCGTTTCTGGAGAAATTGGTCAATATCTACGCGGCGATGAAGCCGCTGCTGCGCGAGCGCGCCTATCTAACGATCATCGTCAAGAATGTGAAGAAGGGCGGGAAGATTTACCCGCTGGCCTGGGACATTGGGCGCGAGTTGGGCAAGGTCTATACGTTGAAGGATGAGAAGATCTGGTGTCAGGACAATCAACGCCTGGCCCCTTATGGGATGGGGAATGCCTGGGTAAGCAATACCTTCCATCATTATTGTTTGCAGTTTCGGAAAGAGGATTAGAGAATAGAAAGTGGAAAGTAGGGGCGGACGGCTGTCCGCCCATTAGGAGGAAAATATGGGTAAAGGTCGTTCCAAAAAACTGGCTGTTGAACAATACCTGGAAGAAGTTGAATGGCAAAATCAGCGCAGGAGTTCGCCAAAAGGATATTATGGGAAATGGTTTGATCCTGCTTGGGTTGGAAAAAAACGTTCCCAATCTCAACAAAAGTATTCCAGTGGTTGGGCAATTACAATAGGTGGTATTCTCCTGTTTCTGGTTGCGGTAATCTGGGCAAATGGTTATTCAGCACTCCCCATGATGCTTTTCTTTGCCGTGCCAGGAATAATCATCTTTCTTGCAGCCAGAGATGGGAAGAAGAAAAAATAGGGGCACGGTCTTGACAGAAGGGCAGGTGACTGTCACTTCCGCGAGGCTTTTGTGATAAAAATGATTTTGCCAGCAAGCGCAGCTTTTCGATAAGGCATCATGGAAGTGACAGTCACCTCATAAATTGGGATAAAGAAAAATGGCAAACGAAGAACAAGTAGAGTTTTTAAAGGAATCTTTAGAATCACGTTTGGATCTTTGGAATGAGTGGAGAAGGAATAGCCCTAATGTAAAGATTGATCTTAGCGGGTTATACCTGCCTCGAGCTTATTTAGATGAAATTGATCTCGACGAAGCTAATCTTCAAAGAGCTATGCTCGATGAAGTTGAACTAAATTCTGCTTACCTAAGTGGAGCAGATTTACGAAGAGCATCTCTATATAACGCTAATTGCCACGTCGCCATCTTCAGAGGATCAAATCTCAGTAATGCCAATCTCTTCAAAGCGAATTTTCAAGGGGCAGTGCTCGACGACGCAAATCTCTCAAATACAGGTCTTGAAAGTGTCAATCTTTCAGGAGCCGAACTCTTCAATACAAATTTCCAAGGAGCGAAATTCCACGAAACGATATTAGGTGACAATAATTTAAGTGCTTGTCTAGGTCTTGAAACCGTTGAGCATCATGGGCCATCATATATAGGAATAGAAACCATTCAAAGATCACGTGGCAAAATCCCTCTCAAATTTCTGCGTGGCTGTGGTCTTTCTGATATTGATATTGAATATGCAAAATTAGCTAATCCGGAACTAACCGCACAAGAAGTCAGCGAAATAACTCACCGAATATTTGAGTTGAAAGATACACGTCCAATTCAAATTTCACCCCTGTTTATTTCATACAGCCACGCAAACTCAGATTTCGTAGACACACTCGAAACCAAACTTAACGAAAAAGGCATTCGCTTTTGGCGTGATATTCACGATGCCAAAGCCGGAAGACTTGAAACCCAAATCGACCGTGCCATTCGACACAACCCGACTGTGTTGCTCATTCTCTCAGAGCATTCCACATCCAGTGATTGGGTGGAACACGAAGCGCGTTTAGCCCGTAAACTCGAAAAAGAACTCGGTCGGGATGTGCTTTGTCCCATCGCGTTGGATGATAGCTGGAAAACCTGCAATTGGCCCGAACGCATTAAGGAGCAGATCATGGAATACAATATTCTTGATTTTTCGAATTGGGAAGATGATGCAGAGCTTAATAAGATGTTCAAAAAGCTCATCGACGGGCTGGATATGTTTTATAAAAAGTAACATGTAAGGGCGACCCGCCGGGTCGCCCCTACACTTAATATTAATTGCGTGAAGAATCGAAAATATTTGTTTTTGACGGTTTTTGTGGCGGGCATGAGTACCCTAGCCATCGAGTTTACCACCAGCCGCATGCTGCAAACCGTTTATGGCACTTCCAACATCGTTTGGGCTAACGTGATTGGCCTGGTGCTGCTTTTTTTAACGGTGGGCTATTTTGTGGGGGGACGATGGGCGGATAAACGGCCGTATCCCCATACCTTTTACGCGCTTGTTGCCTGGGCTGGTTTTAGCGGCGTTTTCTTTTTGCTCCTGACGAGTGTATTGTTGAAAACGGCCGCTTCTGCTCTGGCTGCGGTGAATGTCGGGGCGATTGCCAGTTCGCTGATGGGGGTCATCTTTGCCCTGGCTGTGCCTGTGACGTTGTTGGGTTGCATCTCTCCCTTTGCCATTCGGCTGGCAGTGCAGGATGTGTCCGAGGCAGGGCGAATTAGCGGCCGTATTTATGCCATCTCCACCTGGGGCAGCCTGTTGGGAACATATTTGCCCGTTTTATTGGTGATTCCCCTGGCCGGTTCGCGGCTGACGGCATTGCTTTTTGGCGGCCTTTTGCTGCTGGTGGGGCTGGGTGGCCTGTGGCAAACGCAGGCGCGCAGCCGAGTGGCCGCGCTGCTGCTGCCCATCATCTTGCTGCCGGTGGCCCTGGCCTGGACCTCTGGTGGCATTAAAGCGTACGATGGGCAAATCTTTGAGACGGAATCGGCTTACAACTATA
>JBNKMO010000148.1:0-15261 GCA_050293165.1 Anaerolineales bacterium
CTAAACAAGATAGTTTGAGAATCAACAAGAGCCGCCAAATATTTGGCGGCTCTTGTTGATTCTCAAACTATCTTGTTTAGCAATTTTTCAGTGAAGATAGGGAATGACTTTACTGAATCACCTTCATAAACTCAGTTGCAAACTCTTCGGTGGATACTCCCCCAAACCAGGTTTTGACGGGCGTTCCATTGGAGTCCAACAGAACGAACATCGGCTGGTAGGTAAAGCCAAACTCTTCTTTAAAAGGCTGCGTTAGCGGATCATCAATATCCAGGAACGAGAACTCGATCTGACCGTAATACTGTGCTTCGAGCCCATGCACGATGGGCGCCATGCTTTGGCAGGTACTTCACCAAAAGGCGAAGAACTCGATTAGCTGCGGTTGTCCGCTGGTCAGATTAACAGTCCCCGGATCAGTAGCAACAAGCTGGGAACCGCGCGAAGTGGGCATTGCCATCGCTTCTTCGACAGGTTCTTCAGTTGCCATTGCTCCTTCTTCAGCAGGTGCTTCTTCCTGTGCAGGGGCGGCTTCTTCGACGTGCGTCGCGACCGGCATCTCCCCACTTTCGGGAGTAGCTGTTGGCACCGACACGCTCGGGGTACAAGCCGAAAGTATAAAAACGGCGAGCAAGCCCAGGGTCAAAAATGTTTTTCGGGTCAAATTATTCTCCTTTTCTTATAACATTCCTATGTTCTGGATAAAGATAGTATACATTATTATGATAATATTCACCTTAATTATCTTACTAAATCCACAACACCTAGGAGGTATCTGTGTCCAACTTTAAACTAACCTATGCTACCATGTTCGATCCACCCGCTGAATTGCATACGCGCTTCGACGAGGCGATTGTGATATTGAAGCAAAACCTGGAGCAAGAATATGGCATGCATATTAATGGCGAGGATGTCTTTGCCAACGAAAAATTCAGTGACTACTCACCCATCGACACCGAGATGAAGCTGGCAGTGATGCAAAAAGGCGATGCAAACCACGCACAAGCAGCGATTGATGCTGCGCGCAAGGCATCCCCGACTTGGGCACGCACGCCGTGGCAAGAACGCATCAAGCTTGTACGCAAAGCCGCTGACCTGATCGACGAGCGTATTTTCGAACTGGGAGCAGCCATGTCACTCGAAGTCGGCAAAAATCGCATGGAAGCGCTCGGCGATGTAGCCGAAACCGCCGACCTGATGCGCTACGCCTGCGACCAGATGGAAGAAAATAATGGTTTCGTGCGCGAAATGGGTAAGGATCCGCTCGTCGGCTACGAGGCACGCAACGTCTCTGTGTTGCGCCCCTATGGCGTCTGGCTCGTTATCAGCCCCTTCAACTTTCCCTTCGCACTTACGGGCGGCCCGACTGGAGCAGCGCTCGTAGCAGGGAACACTGTCATCATCAAACCCGCCACCGACACCCCGTGGATTGTGCGTCTGCTCGTGGATACTTTTGTGGATGCCGGATTTCCGGCGGGCGTGGTCAACTTTGTGACGGGGCCGGGACGCACCC
Source organism: Anaerolineales bacterium (assembly GCA_050293165.1). Classification (GTDB taxonomy): domain Bacteria; phylum Chloroflexota; class Anaerolineae; order Anaerolineales; family Villigracilaceae; genus Desulfolinea. The sequence goes on from JBNKMO010000148.1 coordinate 1,511, forward strand.
TGGGACAGGCGCTGGTTGACAGCCCGAAGATCGACGGAGTGACCTTTACTGGGTCGCTGCCAGTTGGAATGAAAATCCATCGCGCCTTTAGCAGTGGAAAGTATGTCCGCCCGACCATCCTTGAATTGGGCGGCAAAAACCCGGCCATCGTCTCACGCAACGCTGATCTTAACCGTGCCGCGATAGGCATTGTCCGATCGGCATTTGGCTTGCAGGGGCAAAAATGTTCAGCCGCTTCACGCGTCATCGTCGAAGCACCGGTTTACGATGATCTGATTGGCCGCCTGAAAGAGCTGACCGAAAATCTTGTCATCGGCGATCCGACGAAGAAAGAGACCTATCTGGGACCAGTGGTTAACGAATCGGCCTATCGGGATTTCCAGAACTTTAACGAGGAAATATCCGGGACGGGCGCCAAGTTCATTACTGGCGGGCACGTCAAAACCGGGGGCGATTTCGCAAAAGGTTATTTCTGCGAGCCGACTCTGGTCGCAGACCTTCCGCTTTCGCATCGTCTCTGGCAAGAGGAGATGTTCCTTCCGATCACAACTATCGCTAAGGTGGATGATCTTGATACTGCGATGGAGATCGCCAACAATGTCGATTATGGTCTTACAGCCGGCTTCTACGGCAGCGACGAGGAAGTGGATTGGTTCTTCGACAAGATCGAAGCGGGTGTGGTCTATGCCAATCGTCCACAGGGCGCGACGACAGGTGCGTGGCCCGGCTTCCAACCCTTTGGCGGCTGGAAAGGCTCCGGCTCAAGCGGCAAGAATGCTGGCGGACGATATTATGTCCAGCTCTATATGCATGAACAGATACAAACTTTGATAAAGTAACCAAAAACACTACCTATCTGACTTTTTCGTTTTTGAAGGTGGTTGAGTAGATTTGAGCGAAGCGAAAAACGTATCGCAACCACAAAATTTAGCTCAAAAAACAAATCGTGATCTACTGAATTCAAAAAAATGAGCAATAACCCCTTCCCCATCAACGGGAAGGGGTTTATTATTTAAACATTATGGATGACGAAAATATCATTCCCCGCATTGGCACGTTTTTTCTTGTGATCGGATTCATCCTGATTATCATGTTTGTGGCATCCGATCTCGCCGAAACAGTCTATTACGACCTGTTCTTCATAGGCGTACTATTTGGCGCCTTTGGACTCTTTCTACGGCGCAAGCTCGCTCCCCCGCCACCCAGTGGACGCTTTGAAACATGGCGAAGCATCCGCGCTGGCAAATATAAAGATGAGCAGGCCAAGAAACACGCCAAACAGCAGGAAGAAAGCATTGCAAAAAGACAAGCCCGCAAAGAAGCCAAGCAAGCAAAAAGATCCGCAAAAAAAGGCGGAGACGAATAAAGGATTCTATGAGTAAATTAATTCCCCTTTCTGAAGCAATTTCAAAACATGTACAGGATGGCGACAGTCTCTACGCCGCAGGATTTACGCACCTGATCCCCTTCGCAGCGGGACACGAGATCATCCGCCAGAACAAACGCGACCTTGTGCTTGCTCGCGCTACCCCGGACTTAATCTACGACCAGATGGTCGCCGCCGGTTGCGCCCGCAAGGTTATCTTTTCGTATATGGGAAACCCCGGCGTGGGGTCATTACGCATCGTGCGCGGAGCGATTGAGCGCGGCGAACTGGCTTGGGAAGAGTATTCCCACTTCGGAATGATCTCCTGCCTACAGGCGGGCGCAGCGGGGCTCCCTTTCATGCACATGAATCTTACCGCTGCTACCAGTCTTGAAGAGGCTAATCCGCGCATCAAACGCGTTGTTGACCCCTATTCCGGCAAAGATTTGATCGCCGTGCCTGCGCTGAACCCGGATGTTGCCATCGTTCACGTCCAACGCGCCGACATCAACGGCAACGCGCATCTTTGGGGCATCATCGGTGAGCAAAAAGAAGCTGCCTTCGCTGCAAAGAAGGTCATCCTGACAGCCGAAGAAATTGTCGACGAATCCGTTATTCGCTCTGACCCAAATCGCACGCTGATCCCCGGCTTCATCGTGGACGCAGTTTGTCACGTCCCCTACGCCTGCCACCCATCCTATGCGCAGGGTTACTACGACCGCGACAACGAGTTCTACATGGCGTGGGGTAAAGTCAGCAAAACCCAAGAGAGTGTTCAGGATTGGCTGGATGAGTGGGTCTACGGGACGAAAGACCATACCGAATATATGGATAAACTCGGCGCAGAAAAACGCAAAGCGCTTGAGGTTGAAGAACAGCTTAGCGCCCCAATCAATTACGGGAAATACTAGATATATGAGTATTCCATTCACCAGCTATAACGAAGGGAAGCCACTGATCTTTGCACACGCGAACGGCTATCCGCCCGATTGCTACGCCCCGCTTTTTCAGCAGCTTGCGGATTATAAAATTCTTGCCATGCACCAACGCCCGCTTTGGGAAAACTCTAATCCGAAAGAACTCAAAGACTGGCGGCCACTCAGCGACGATCTAATTCGTTTTCTCGACGAACAAAAGCTCGATAAAGCCACTGCTATCGGTCACTCCGTCGGCGGGATTGCGATTCTAAGAGCCGCAATCAATCACCCCGAACGCTTCTCGCGCATCATTCTCGTCGACCCTGTGCTCTTTATGCCGACCTTTATTCGCGCGTATCGCCTCATCCACGCCCTGGGATTGGGGCAAAAACTGCATCCGCTGATTCCCGCCGCGCAACGTCGCCGCCGCATATTCGACAATCGCGAATCGATCTTCGAAAGCTATCGGCAGAAGAAGGTTTTTCGCTATTTCGACGACACAGCTCTGAAAGCCTACGTCAAGGGCATCACCTGCCCTGATGGCGACGGATTCAAACTCTGCTACTCCCCTGAGTGGGAGGTGCAGATCTATGTCAGCGGCGTTTGGCGGGACATGGAACTTTGGCGGGCATTACCCAAATTAAGCGTTCCCCTGCACATCGTCCGAGGAGAGAAGACGGACACCTTCTTCGAAAAAACGGCGCAACTCGTGAAGAAAAAACTCCCGAGCGCCAAGATCGTCACGATCCCGGAAACGACACATCTGCTACCGCTTGAAAAACCAGAAGAAGTTGCACAAACAATCAAGACCTTTTTGCGCGAAACGTAAAACGTGAAGCGTGAATCCTAAGCCATCACGTTTTACGCTTTACGTTTCACCGCTTGAAAATCAACCGACAATAAGGATTTCCTCCATGACCCAAACTTTCTCATCCGCCGAACTGATGATCGTCAACTCCGCCCGTATGCTGCGCGATGGCGATGTGGTCTTCGTAGGCGTTGGGCAGCCTAATTTAGCCTGCAATCTTGCCAAACGCACCCACGCTCCGAACATCACGATGATCTACGAAGCAGGCGTCATCGGTGCAGACCCCGCGCGCCTGCCGCTCTCGATCGGCGACCCGACGCTGGTTAGTGGGGCACTTTCGATTTGCTCGATGTACGATATTTTCGCCAACTACCTGCAACGCGGCAACGTGGACGTTGGCTTTCTCGGCGGCGCACAAATCGACCGTTTTGGTAACATCAACGCGACCATTGTTGGCAACGACTACGAGCATCCCAAGGTGCGCCTGCCTGGCTCCGGCGGTGCGGAATTGATCGCAGCCTGGGCAAACCGCTGCTATATCATGACACCGCACCAAAAACGCCGCTTCCCCGAAAAAGTGGACTTTATGACCTCGGCAGGCTTCCTGAATGGGCGCACCGAACGCGATGCCATCGGCGTGCGCGGTGGTGGACCGCTCGCCATCATTACCGACATCGGCTTTATGGAACCGGATGAAAATGGCGAACTGACCCTAACAGCCTTGCACCCCGGACGCACGGTAGAGGAAGCAGTGGAGAATACGGGCTGGTATTTGAAAGTCGCGACAGAGTTACGAGTTACCGAGCCACCCAGCGATGAAGAGCTGCGTATTTTGTGTGAGGAGCTTGACCCTAAGGGGTTGTATTTGAAGAGGGCATAGAACAGTGAAAAAGATCGGAAAATGGATTCTTATTACAACAGGGATTTTAGTTCTCGTTTGTATTCTATCTTGCGTGCTCCCATATATAATTCCTGTGAACCCAATCCGCATCGCAAGCTCAATGCTAAAAGTTGAACTTCCCAAAGGGACAACCCCCATAACCAGCGATGACATGCCAGGATTACCTATTCCTGGTGGCGCATCCGACGGATACACATTCCTTATTCTTCAAATCCCCCCTGAAGAAATCACGGAATTTACGAGCACATTAGAAACATCACCTTTCTGGCAATCTTTACCGCTTCCGGCAGAAATAGCTAAACAGGAATGGCTACTTCAGCCATCATTTGACATCAAAGAAGAAATCCCAATCGCTACATCCACTGGCTATTACCTCTTTAGAGACTACCAAGACGAATACAATCAAAGAAAGGGAGAACAAATCTACGACACAGAAACACCTTTCTACGAGCGTCACAGTTTCAATTTCGTTTTCGGTCTATTTAATGACAAAGATGGGAAATTATATCTTTGGGAACTTAATACCTAAATGCAACAACTTTGACTTCTCCGCACGCGTATATGAAGAAACTTGAAAACAAGGAGAAAATAATGACTACAGAACAACCTCGTCCCGAATTACGTCGCTCACGCAGCGACCGCGTCTTCGCCGGTGTATGCGGCGGACTGGCAGAATTCACCGGCATCAATACCTTTTGGTTCCGTCTCGCCTTCGTTATCGCAACACTGCCCGGCGGCGTTCCAGGTATTACCGCTTATCTCATTTTCTGGCTCATCGTCCCCAAAGCTAGTAACTAAGCGCCCTGATAGGTTGTATGTAAAATGAGCATCAAAAAGGTGGCATAATGAAAGAGAAGAATTGGAAAAATCAAGGAATAGCCATCGCAGGTATGTTCACCTTGCTGACGGTATCCCACCTTTTTGATAACTGGCTTCAAGCCATCCAAAAGAAAGCCGGCACTTTCGATCCTCAACTTATCAACCAAAGGCTCTGGGCTATTCCAGTTGCTACTTTAATCTTCGCTATACTCGCCTTGGCGCTCTATCGCGTTTTGCAAAAACAAAATAACCGCCTTACAGCTGCGCTCTTTTTCATTACGGGATCAGTCACCCTCTTCTATCCAACCATAATCGTAGCTTTTAAGCTCTCCACAAAGCAGCTTCCCACGCCCGATTATTTCAGCGACACAACATTCTATTATCTTGGCGCATGGATCGCGGCAATCGGACTACACAGCCTTCTCAAAAAGGAATAATCATGAAACGAAACTTCTTCCAAACGGTCTTCATCTCGCCCGATGAGCCGCGCCTGCGCGCAGGCTGGCGCCTCTTATTCCATATTCTCATCATGATCCCCATCGGGATGATCATAGGGGCCGCATCCAAAGTACTCTTCCCCTTCTGGCGTGGTGGCGTTCTACAAGAGCAACTCATCAGCCTTATCATCATGACCAGCTCCATCTTCATCGCCCGCCGCTGGCTCGACAAACGTCCCTTTGCCAGCCTCGGTCTAAAACTCGACAAAAAGATGTGGATCGACCTCCTTACAGGCATCGGCATCACATTTTTACAGATGGGCTTCATCTACATCGTCATGTATGCGCTCAGATGGATCACCTTTGATGGCTTTGCTTGGGAATTTGAATCCGCCTCGTCCGTGACCTCCGGCTTGGTCGGCATGTTCGTGGCTTTTATTCTGGTTGGATGGAACGAGGAGCTACTCAGCCGTGGCTACCAGCTTCAAAACCTCGCCGACGGCATCAATCTCTTCTGGGGCGTGATTATCTCCTCCGCCGTTTTCGGGATATTACATTACTGGAATCCTGGTGCAACCTGGGTCAGTACAATGGGCATCTTCCTTGCAGGTGTCTATCTCGCCTATGGCTATGTCCGCACCAAACAGCTCTGGCTACCGATCGGCCTGCACATCGGCTGGAACTTCTTCGAGGGCGTTGGCTTCGGCTTTCCCGTCAGCGGCATGGATTTCTTCCGCCTGACACGCATCACCGTCGATGGCCCCGAATTGTGGACAGGCGGCGCTTTCGGCCCTGAAGCTGGATTGATCGTGGTGCCGGCACTTATTTTGGGGATGATTTTAATTTACATCTACACACAAAAAGATGCATCCAGTCTCTGAGCGGAATATCGAACGAAGCGAGATATGTAGTCGAAGAGCGGCTCTGATAAACACCGTCCTTCGACTACGCTCTCTGCTGGTCGCTCCGCTCAGGAACTAGCATACTTATGCAACCAGTCATCGCCACTCTTCCCATCCTCATCATTCTCATCCTCATGGTCGGCTTCCGTTGGGGAGCGGCACGCGCAGGCGCGGCGGGCTATCTCGCCGCGCTGGTGATTTCCATCGCCTTTTTTGGTGCAAACGCAGAAGTCCTGGCATATGCACACGTCAGAGCAATTCTGCTGACTTTCGATGTGCTTTTCATTATCTGGACAGCTTATTTGCTCTATCGTGTTTCAGATGCAGCGGGGGCGATTAAAACGATCGGCCAGGCACTCCGTCAACTAACCGATGATAAGGGGATGCAAGCCATCCTGATTGGCTGGGTTTTTGCCTCCTTTATCCAAGGTACGGGAGGATTTGGTGTTCCCGTTGCGGTCACCGCGCCATTGCTAATCGGGCTGGGGTTTTCACCGCTAACAGCAGTTCTTATCCCAACGATTGGGCATGGCTGGGCAGTGACCTTTGGCTCATTGGGATCGTCGTTTAACGCGCTCATCTCAGCAACAGGCCTCGATGCCAGCTATCTCGCTCCTGCATCAGCGGCATTTTTAGGGTTGGCAGCGTTACCTGTCGGCTTGATGGTTGTCCACGTGGCAGATGGCTGGCGTGGCGTAAAGCGCCTTGCGCCGAAGGTGATCTTGATCGGCGCAGTGATGGGCGGAACACAGTATGTTGTCGCGGCAACGTTGGGTTTGTGGAATATCGGCGCTTTTGCGGGCGCTTTGGCAGGATTAATTGTCGGGGTGCCCCTAGCTCATTGGGACGCAACAAGCCCAACATCCAGCGAGCGGATCGGGGCGAAGCCACTCTTCATCGCCCTGTCTGCCTATCTGGTCTTGATCCTTTTAACAGTCAGCATCCTGTTAATTCCTCCTATTTTTGCCCCCGAACTAAAACAAGCGCTGGGACAGATCGCCGTCAAAATCCATTTTCCCGAAACGGTAACTTCACTGGGGTTTATCTCACCCGCCGGAACAAATAAGCCCATCCCGATCTTTACGCACGCGGGTGCGATCTTGCTCTATGCGGCAGTTGCGGCATTCGTGATCTACAAACGCGCCGGGCTATATGCGGCAGGGGCGGGCAAGAAAATTTTGAGCGATACCGCCAGCAAGATGGTCACATCCAGCCTGAGTGTTGCGCTGACAGTGGCGATGGCCGTCATCATGGAGCAATCCGGGATGACAGAGGCGCTTGCACAGGGATTGGCGGGCGCCTTTGGGAGCATTTTCCCCTTCATGGCAGCCTGGATCGGCGGGATTGGTGCATTCATGACCGGCTCGAACACAGACTCAAATGTGGTTTTTTCCGCGCTACAAATGCGTACAGCGGAATTGTTGGGATACAGCGTGCCAATTATCTTGGCGGCCCAAACGGCAGGAGCGGCGCTGACATCTGTCTTTGCCCCGATGAAACTGGTCGTGGGCACCAGCACGGCAGGACTGGAGGGCGAAGAGGGTGTCGTCCTGCGCGCGGTGATCGGCTATGGGGGCGGGTTGGTTTTGTTCATCAGCTTGTTGACAATTTTAGCAATTACACTCTTTTAACTACTGCCAAACAGATTTGCGTGAATTTCATTTGACTTCATGGAATTTTCGTCCCTTTGCGGTACACTTAAGCCATGCTCCGCACTAAACTCTCTCGCCACACCATCGCCTTCGGTCTCATCGTTGCATCATCCATTGCACTTTACCCTGCCGCCCAAGCCAAAAGCAACCTCGCCATCTGGACGCTGCTCGCCATCATTAGCGCCGCAGCTATCCTGACCATCCAAAAAGAGTCATGACCCCCATTCGAGCCGTCTTCTTCGATCTTGGCAAGACCCTCATCTACCCACAAGATGCCTGGCAGCCTGTCCTTCTGCATTCCGACAAAGCCCTCACTGCGAGCCTGATCGCCAGCGGCATCGAGGTCGATCCGCGCACTTTCCCCTACGAATTTATGGAACGTCTCAACCGCTACTACGCGGACCGTGAAGAAACACTGCGCGAAACCACCACTTTCAAGATGCTGCATCATCTTCTGCAGGAAAAAGGATTCCGGGACGTTCCCGCCCCAATCTTGCGAGCTGCGTTGGACGCAAAATACGCCATCACACAAGCGAACTGGTACCTCGAACAAGACGCGCATGCCGTGCTCCGTGCACTCAAACTAAATGGCTACACCCTTGCCCTAGTCTCAAATGCTGGCGACGACCCCGATGTCCAAGCACTGCTTGACGCCCATAAAATACGCCACTATTTCAGCTTTATTCGCACATCGGCTGCCTGCGGCTTCCGAAAACCACACCGCCACATCTTCGACGAAGCTTTGCGCGATCTCGGGCTTTTCCCCGAGCAATGTGCCATGGTCGGCGACACACTCGACGCCGACATCAAAGGAGCCAACGCCCTCGGCATCTACAGCATCTGGATCAATCGCCGTGCCAACAAAAACACAAAAACACTCGTCGATATTCACCCCAAAGCTGTAATCCAAGAGCTGATCGAACTCCCGAAAGTGCTTCTCGAAGCCTAATAACACTTCCCCAACATCAACAGCTAAATAGCCAGGATTGATATGTCTGCTCGTCATACGCCAATATTGAAAAACACCACCACATTGGCTTACCTAGCGCTACTCGCGGGCGTGCTTGCACTCGGCATGTCTGCGATTTTCGTTCGCTGGGCAAATGCACCAGGGCCCGTAACAGCGCTGTACCGCGTCTTTTTCGCCACACTCGCTCTAACACCCTTTTTTATCCAGCGTTGCCGTAAGCAGTGTGCTGTGACGCGCAAGACGATTATCTATCCCATTCTGGGCGGCATCTTCACCGCGCTCGACTTCTCTTTCTGGAACACATCTCTTTTCTATACATCGGCATCCAACGCAACGCTGCTCGGCAACACTGCTCCACTCTGGGTTGCGCTCGGCGCGTGGCTTATCTTCCGCGAGAAACTACCGCGCAACTTCTGGACGGGACTACTGCTCGCCCTTGGCGGCGCGACGCTCATCATGGGCACAGACTTTTTTACCCATCCCAGCATCGGCTTTGGTGACCTGCTCGCTGTCACAGCAGGGATCTTTTACGGCGGTTACTATCTCTCCACGCAACGCGGACGCGAACATTTCGACTCACTCTCCTATGTCTGGCTAATGGGCGCCTTTGCCAGCTTGAGTCTGGTTTTTATCAATCTTGGTATGGGCAATTCGCTATTTGCGTATTCTCAACAGACATGGCTGACCTTTATCGCTACGGCGCTCGTCTCACAACTGATCGGCTACCTCGCCGTCTCCTACGCAATGGGACATCTGCCTGCCGCCATCATCGCCCCGACCATGATCGCACAGCCTGTCGTCACGACCATCATCGCAATTCCGCTACTCGGCGAAATCCCGTTACCGACCCAAATACTTGGTGGCCTGATTGCTCTTACAGGCATTTATCTCGTCAACCGCGCCTACCAAAAAGGGAAGGGGACAAATATACCTTCAGCATAAAGCAATAAATTGACGAGCGTTCTTTTTTTACATATACTTGTTTAACATTCACGCACATAGAAGGAGACGGACATGAACAACCTTGATGCAATCCTTGAAATCGCCATTGGTCTGGTGCTGACATGGCTCATTATCAGCGTCGCCACCGTAGAAGTGCAAGACATCATCAACAAAATGCTTAACCGCCGCGCGAAATTTCTTGAGCAAGCCATCTTAGACATGTTCAAGGGCGAGCAGAGCTTTGTTGACCAGTTCTATGAGCATCCTGTCATTAAGGCGTTATACAAAAAAAATGTCTTTGGCAAAGCAATTAAACCGGACTACATCCCCAATGAAGCTTTTGCCGAAGTCACACTGGAAATGTTCGTCAAATTAGGCACAGAAGCAGACAAATTTGAAGAAACTGCTGCCAATCTGGATAAGATCGCCAGCAACAAAGAACTTAATTATTTTGTTAGCCGCCTGTTACCTGACGTAGATATCCAATCTGCAGCGGTAAAAGCACGCGATATGCACGATAAAGCGGTTGAATTTAAGGCCAATGCCGAAAGCTGGTTTGACAGTTCTATGAGCAAAGCATCATACTGGTACAAGGACAAAGCCAAAGCCGCTGCCTTTGTAATCGGTGTGGTACTGGCAGCCGCCTTCAATGTCGATTCAATCCAGATCACAGAGCAATTGTGGCGTGAACCGACCCTGCGACAATCACTGGTCGCTCAAGCTCAAATTACGGACGAGACGGCCGGCGTGCAAAGTGTTGCCGATCTGGAAAAACGCTACGAAGACCTAAGTCTGCCCGTTGGTTGGGAAAAGGAAGGCTTACCGACAACCTGGCAGCTATGGCTCTCGAAAATAGCAGGTTTACTGATCTCCGGTTTGGCAGCCATGCAAGGCGCACCCTTCTGGTTTGACATGCTCAAGAAGTTACTGAACTTCAAAAACGACTCGTCCAGTTCAGGTAGCAGCAATAGCTCCCCGCCAGCGGCCCCGCCACCAGCAGCGCCACAGCCGCCAGCAGAACCTGAACCGGTTGGATAGAAACAAAAACAGAAAACAGGGAGCGCACGCAAAACGTGCGCTCTCTTGTTTTAATTCGCCGTTATAATACACGCCATGACCGATCTCTTCGACCATCAGATGCAAGAAAACCTTAGAAAAGAAGCCCCCCTCGCAGCGCGGATGCGCCCACGCACGCTCGATGAATACGTCGGGCAGGAACATATTGTTGGCGAGGGAAAGTTGCTGCGCCGCGCCATCGAAGCGGATCGACTCTTCTCGTCGATCTTGTTCTGGGGACCACCCGGGACGGGCAAAACCACGCTCGCACAGATCGTCGCCAACCAGACCCAACACCATTTTGAGACGCTTTCCGCTGTTTTGGATGGCAAGCCGCGTTTACGCGAAGTTGTACAGGAAGCTCTGGAGCGGCGCAAACTCTACAACAAAGGTACGATTCTCTTTGTGGATGAAGTGCATCGCTGGAATAAAGCGCAGCAAGATGCCCTTCTCCCACACGTCGAAAACGGGACGATTCGCTTGATCGGGGCAACGACCGAGAATCCATTTTTCGAGGTAGTCGGAGCGCTGGTTTCGCGCTCGCGAGTTTTCCAGCTTCGGGGATTGAATCAACGCGAAACCGGCATTTTGCTGGATCGCGCTTTGGGTGACATTAACCGGGGCTATGGCTCTCGCCGAATCAATCTCCATGACGCAGCCCGCAAGCATCTCGTCGAGATGGCAACGGGCGATGCCCGCAATGCCTTAAATGCCCTTGAGTTGGCCGTCGAATCCACGAAAGCGGACGCGGACGGGATCATCCAAATCACATTGGATGTGGCACAGGAATCCATCCAACGGCGCGCGGTGCTCTACGATAAGGACGGCGATTCGCATTACGACACAATCTCTGCTTTTATTAAATCGGTGCGCGGATCGGACCCCGATGCTGCGCTCTACTGGCTGGCGAAGATGATCTACGCCGGTGAAGACCCGCGTTTTATTGTGCGGCGTTTGCTGATTTTGGCGGGTGAAGACATTGGCCTGGCTGACCCGATGGGTTTGGTGGTGACGAATGCTGCCGCACAAGCCTTTGAGTTTGTCGGAATGCCCGAAGGGATTTATTCGATTGTCGAAGCAACTCTTTATCTGGCCACTGCGCCGAAATCAAATAGCACGGGGGCATATTTCAAGGCATTAAAGCGCCTTGAAGATCAAGGACAGATTTCAGTGCCCAACCATCTCAAGGATGGCAATCGAGACGCGGCACAACTAAAACATGGCGAAGGCTATGTCTACCCTCATGCCGAAGATGGGCACTTTACCCCGCAGCAATATCTCCCCAAGCGCCTGCTTGGAACGTACTTCTACACTCCATCGCATGAAGGCTACGAAGCAGAAGTGGATGCTCGTCTTGAACGCTGGCGCGAAGCACAGCGCAAAGCCTTGGGTATCGAAGAATTTGAATTTGCGCCGGAATTAGGAGAGGAAAAGATCAAAAACATGAAAAGAAGCAACAAATAGTCGCCGCCATTTGTAAACATTCGATTAAAACTTAAGCTATCGCTTGACATATCTCATCCACAGTTGTAAACTTGCGCCCAATATGAAACACACAGCCTTCAACGCTTTTTACTTTTATTTTTATTTTTACGGCTTCCAAAAACGGAAACCGCTGGCGGCGTTTAACTAGGCAAAATTGACTTACCCTGACAAAACGTGAGACCAAAGCGGTCTCACGTTTTTTTGTTTATCAGCCAAACAAGGAGAGAAGATGCCCACAAGAGGAATTCGTGGTGCCACGACCATCACCCAAGATACACGGGAAAAAGTACTCGCAGCAACCACTGAAATGCTAAAAGAAATCAGCAAAGCCAATCCCGGTCTCAAACCGGAAGATATTGCCAGTGCATTTTTCACCGTCACAGACGATATCACATCTGCCTTCCCCGCCGAAGCCGCACGCTTCAACGGCTGGAAGAATGTCCCGCGTATCTGCGCGAGAGAAATCCCTGTGCAAGACGGCCCGAGTGTCCCGCTCTGTATTCGCGTGCTTTTACACTGGAACACAAATACAGCCCCGGCAGATGTCAAACATATCTATCTCAAAGAAGCAAAAAAACTGCGTCCCGACCTGGTGGATGCATCAAAGGAGAAATAAATCATGATGATCATTATGCGCAGAGGCGCAAGCAAAGCGGAAGTGGATACAGTTGTCGCCCGCGTCAAATCTCTTCAACTGGATGCTCATCTTTCAGATGGCGCGGAACGCACCGTCATCGGCGTGGTCGGCGATGGACGCCCTGTCGAGAAGAGTATGTTTGTCCGTCTCCCCGGAGTGGACAGCATTGTCCCGATCTCGAAACCCTACAAACTCGCCTCGCGTGAGTTCTACCCCGAAGACTCCTTAATTCCCATCGGGGAACACAAGGTCGGCAACGGCTCCAAGATCATCATTGGCGGCCCCTGCTCCGTCGAAAGCCGCGAACAGATTTTGGAAACCGCCCAAGCCGTCAAAGAAGCTGGCGCGCACGCCCTACGCGGTGGCGCTTACAAACCGCGCACCTCGCCCTATTCCTTCCAGGGCATGGGCGAAGAAGGACTAAAGCTGCTTGCCGAAGCCCGCGATTTGACAGGTCTTCCGATTGTCACCGAGATTATCTCACCCGAGCTTGTGCCCCTCGTCGCCGAATATGCTGACGTACTTCAGATCGGCACGCGCAACATGCAAAACTATTCCCTGCTCAAAGCCGCAGGCTTGACCAATCGCACCATCATCCTCAAACGTGGGATGAGCGCTACGATCAACGACTTCCTGATGGCTGCCGAATATATTCTCTCCAAAGGCAACCAAAACGTGATTCTCTGCGAGCGCGGTATCCGCACCTTCGAGACTGCCACACGCAACACCACCGACATCAATGCCATTCCCGTCCTGAAATCACTAACTCATCTACCCATCATTCTTGATCCCAGTCACAGCACTGGCGATTGGCGCTATGTCGCATCGCTGGCTCGCTCCGGCATCGCGGCAGGGGCCG
>JBNKMO010000149.1:0-8703 GCA_050293165.1 Anaerolineales bacterium
CAAGATCGAAGGTTTTGACCTGTCCGTTGATATGGCTGATGCGGTTGACGGAACCCGTGGTCAATTCATCAAGACCGTCGCTGCTGTGAACGACATAGGCATGGCTGCCAAGCTCGCCGAGCACTTCGGCGAGCGGCTCAGTCAGAGCAGGATCGAAGACGCCCATCATCAGATGAGTTGCGCCAGCAGGATTGGTGAGCGGGCCGAGAATATTGAAGATGGTGCGCTGCCCCAACTCACGGCGTGGACCGATGGCGTGCTTCATCGCAGGGTGAAATTTGGGGGCGAACATAAAGCCGATGCCGACTTCTTCGATACACTCGCCGACCTGTTCGGGTGCCAAATTCAGGTTAACGCCGAGTTCTTCGAGCACATCGGCGCTACCGCACAGGGACGAAACACTGCGATTGCCGTGTTTGGCGACCATGCGTCCTGCGCCTGCTGTGACGAAGGCTGCCGCGGTGGAGATATTGAAGGTATGCGCACCGTCGCCGCCCGTGCCGACGATGTCGACTAGCGGAGCGCCTTTGGTGTCGACGTCCACTCGACTGACCACACTGCGCATTGCGCGTGCGCTGCCCGTGATCTCAGGTACAGTCTCGACTTTCATACGCAGCGCAACCAGATAAGCGCCGATCTGCGCCTGCGTGGCTTCGCCCGTCATGATGATCTGCATCGCCTGCTCGGCTTCTTCTGCCGTAAGGTTTTCGTTATTAATGACTTTCTGAATATAAGGTTTCAACATGATATTTATTCTCCTCTACAAAGAATGTTGTTTTTTTAGATTACTTCTCTGCCAAAGACTTTTGCCAGTTTTCGAATCTCGTCTGTGAAATAGCCCAGACTGTCCAACGGCAAGGCTTGGTCTGCATCCGAGAGCGCTTCAGCAGGATTGGGGTGGAATTCTACGATCAGACCGTCCGCGCCAGCAGCGAGAGACGAGCGTGCTGCCGGAAGAACTAGATTTGCGATCCCTGTGGCGTGGCTCGGGTCACCGATAACCGGGAAAGACGTGGTCTGTTTGAGCAAGGAAATTGCGTTTGTATCCAACGTGTTTCGGGTGGCGGTTTCAAAGGTGCGGATACCACGCTCGCAGAGAATGATCTTTTCATTGCCACGGCTGGTAATATGCTCCACAGAAGCCATCCACTCCGCGATTGTGGACATGAAGCCGCGTTTGAGCAGCACCGGCATTCCGCAATCGCCCACTTCCCAGAGCAGCGGATAATTTTGCATATTCCGGCTGCCGATCTGGATAATATCCGCGTACTCGGCGACCAATGGCACTTGATCAACAGACATCGCTTCAGTCACCACGAGCAGATCAAACTCATCAGCGACGGCGCGCAGAATTTCCAGTCCTTCCAGACCCAACCCCTGAAAACTGTGCGGTGATGTGCGCGGTTTATAAGCTCCACCGCGCAATATTTTCAATCCCTGTGCATGGAGTGCTTCTGCCGCCACCCGTGTTTGTTCATAACTCTCGACCGAGCAAGGTCCTGCCATCAAAACAACGTCATTCCCGCCGATTTTCACACCTTTGCCTACATCGACGGCTGTCGTTGCACTTTCCACGCTCAACGGCGCAACTTTCTGCTCTCCATTGCCATTCGACAAAAAGTTTTTCAGGATTTTTTTACCATGCGGCGTAAAAATCGATTCAGGATGAAATTGAACGCCGACAATTGGATATTCGGTGTGGCGCAATGCCATCACTTCTCCATCAGCCGTTCGAGCCGTCACCTCGAGTGACTCTGGAAACGTTTCCTGTTCCACGATCAGTGAGTGATAGCGCGTGGCGTGGAAAGGTTCCGGGACATTGGAAAAAAGCGGATCGCCCGTGTGATGAACAGGCGAGGTTTTCCCGTGCATCAGTTGCGGTGCCCGAACCACTTTACCGCCAAATACTTCCCCGATGCATTGATGCCCGAGACAAACACCCAAAAGAGGGATTTTCGGCCCCAGTTCACGGATCACATCCCGGGAAATCCCGGCATCAGAAGGGTCGCCTGGCCCCGGAGAAATAACAATATGCGAGGGATTCAACGCCCGGATCTCTTCGACGCTTATTTTGTCATTCCGAAAAACCCGTACGTCCGCACCTAATTCTCCAAAATATTGCGCCAGATTATAGGTAAACGAATCATAATTATCGATAAGAACGAGCATATCTTTACTCCTGTTAGACGTAGCATTTTTGCTTTTCATCTTTACGCCTTCCCTTCTTCCGCTTTTTCAACTGCGGCAAAAAGCGCCTTGCCTTTATTGATCGATTCCTGATACTCAGTCGCTGGGACGGAATCGGCAACGATGCCCGCTCCCGCCTGAATACTGATCTCCTGCCCTTGCATCACCATCGTTCGGATCGCAATACAGGTATCGGATGAGCCATCATAAGAGATATAGCCTACAGCTCCGGCATAAACACCGCGAGGCTGCTTTTCGAGTTCTTTAATGATCTCCATAGCGCGTACTTTCGGCGCTCCGCTGACTGTCCCCGCAGGGAAAGTTGCTTCCAGAAGATCAAAGGCATCAAACTCAGGTCGAACTTTGCCTTCCACATGCGAGACGATGTGCATTACATGCGAGTAGCGCTCAATAATTAATTGCTCGGGTACTTTGACCGTCCCATATTCACAAACCCGCCCCAGATCATTGCGCCCCAAGTCCACGAGCATAACATGCTCGGCACGCTCTTTGGGGTCAGAGAGCAATTCGTCGGCCAAACGGTTATCTTCTTCAGGCGTGGCGCCACGTGGACGTGTTCCGGCAATCGGGCGCAGGGAGGCCATCCCGTCTTCCAGACGGACGTGGATCTCTGGCGAGGCGCCGATCAAGTAGAGCGGTTCATCGCCTGTCAGGTGAGCAAAATCGAAGAAAAACATATAGGGTGAAGGATTGATCCGTCGCAGGGAGCGATAAATCTCCAGTGGGCTGGCAGATGTTTTTCGCCTCAATCGCTGTGAAAGAACAACTTGAAAGATGTCGCCAGCAGCAATATGCTCTTTGGCTTCTTCAACATTTTGGCAAAACTCATCAAAAGTGAAATTGGATTTCAACTCACTGGCTTCCCCTCTTTCACCGGATTTCTCCATTTCAGGAAGGGGTGCATCCAGCGAGCTTTCCAATTCATCCAAGCGTGCTTCTGCTTCCGGTATTTCGTCTTTGCTATGTGCAGTTGCGATGAGAAGCAACTTGCCATAGGCATGGTCAAAGGCGATGATCGTATCTGCCAGCAAAAAGATCGCTTCGGGCAGATCGGCATGAGGCGTAAGCGGTAAGGTGGGTTCAAAATACTGCACGGTCTCAAAGCCCATATAGCCGACCAAACCGCCTGAGAAACGGGGCAAGCCGGAAGCTTTTGGTGTCGCTTCCAAGCCGAGGTAGTCGCGGAGCACGTCTAAAGGCGTCTGATCTTTATTGACCGGAAGCAAGTCCACTTTCTGGGGCGAATGCATCTGCCATTCATTTCCTTTCAGGACAAAGGCATCCTGAAGATCGGTACCGATAAAGGAGTAACGGGCAACATGTTCCCCACCAGTGACACTTTCGAGCAGAAAAGAGGGAGATTTCCCTGCCAATTTCAGATAGACCGATATGGGCGTTTCAAGATCGGCGGGAAGTTCGCGAACGATGGGAATAGCAGTTTGAGCAAGATTTTTTTTCATTGGGTTTCCTTGTGTTAAATTAAAAAGTCTGCATTCGTCCTAGGGACGAGAGCAGACTCCCGTGGTGCCACCCAAGTTACACTGTGTTAAAGAAAAATCCCTGTTGTGATGCAACAGGGAACCAAGAACCAGCGTCACTCTTTTCAGGTACGGTCTCGAATGAGATTTATACCCTTACTCTATAACGGGAGTTCCCGAAGCAGGCTACTTTCGTGTGATTTCGCCTTTTCAACTCGAAGGGCCATTCGGCTACTGCGCTTTTATCAGGTTCACACCACTTTTACCTGACTCTCTGAAAATCGCTTTGAAGCGTACTCGTCCTTGTCGACGTTTTTGTTTATGTTGGGCGGTATTGTATGCAACATTACGGAATGCGTCAAGGGGGTTACCAGACATTTATGTTTTTAGCTCCATCGCAGCGCGTGGTTGATATATTCAGCCGGATACGTGAACTATGCATAAAGCAGCACGGCTGCGATGATGAGCCAAACGCCGATAAGAATTTTCTTTAATGTACACATAAACTAATCTTCATGTGAAGAAAACTAGTATTTCTCGCCCATCTCATTTCGAATCACTTTCTTTAAAGACCTTCTTAACTGCCCCTAGAAAATTTGAAATACTCGCTTTCGATGTATTCTTGGATAATGCCGATCCACAGCCAGCACAGAAGGACTGAAACTCAGGGTGAGAAACGCCGCAATAAGGACAGGTAATGATATTGCTTGTATCGGCTTCTTTTTTGGGTGCAGCATTTTTATATTCACCCAAATACACATCGGCCACAGCATCCGCCATAAAATTAGCGCGGAACTGCACATACGCCAGTTTTGCATCTTTGGGAACTTCGAAAGCAACCCAACCACGCACCGATTTACCGGGGTTCAAGCGCCCTTCCGGCAATTTGCGGATGGCATCGCCCCCATACATTTTGCGTAAAATAGTGCTGCTGTAGCTATATCCATCCGTGTCATAAAGCAACCATTGCAAGGTCACATATTTGAGCGTACGCTGTGATCGGTTCTCATATTGAACTTCGATCCTGACGGACCTCTGCTGCGTCTTTTTCTCAGAGATCATTTCATCTTTCAAATCGCCAACGCAAATCCTGTATCCATCTTGCTCAAACCATTCGTTTTGTTTATACGTTGTCATCAGATATGCTCCAGTAAAAACTAGTATTTCTCGCTCGTATATTTTTCAAGCAGTGCAAATAATTCTTCTACCAAAGAAGCAACCCCCGGATACAATCCGGCATCATCCGCCCACATTTCGACGAGATAAACATCATTGACTGTGTGCAGGCTGAAAGAATATGCCGTTTCATCGGGGATGCCCGGACGCTCAAAGGTTCTTGGTAAGGTCTCGAATTTGGCATTAGAAATTAATACCCAAATCACTTGCTGCTCATCGTCCGTGAGCGTATAAGGGCCATATTCTGTGCTTTCATCAAAAAGATTATGCCGAATAGTGAGTGCGTCGGGCGAATGTAGGAAGAAAACCCACTCTCCCATCCCTTCGGGATGGTCGGCGTTGCCGCTATAAAGAGAGAGGGATTCATATTGCGAAAGACCCCAATTAAAATCAGAGTGATCTGCATCATAGTCAATAGCAAACTCACCACTTTCGATTTCTTGTTCCGTTGGCCAAAAGACTGTCGTCTCCCAACCATCTATAGAGGCAACGCGCATCGTGCCACAGGCATTCCCGACATTCAAAATCGCATTACCTACTTCGTCCGTTTCAGTCAGCAGATCATTATTGTCAAAAGCCGTCACTTGATCCAGATCAAAGGAAGGCGGGGAAATATCCAAGGCTGGCGCAAAGGTTAATATGACCCCGCTGAGAGGAGGCTCGCTGTCTTGACGAAGACCATCTTTGTTGATGTCTTGCCATAGTTGAAAACGAAGCGTATTTTCAGTAAGCTGTGCTTCGCTCCCTTCCGCAGGTTGAAATCCAAAGCGATATTTGGTAAAAAGTGACCCTTTACTTGCAGACAAGATTTCGGGCGTTGTGCGGACATATCCACAAGGAGTGAGCGCTGTAATTTCAAAAATATGTGTGTAAGTCACACTAATCTCGGCCTTTCCATTCTTGTCCGTGTAGGCTGTAAGCTGAGAGAAATTCCCGTGAATATTCGATGTCGACACAATCAGCGTGTTCGGAATCGGGGCTTCGCCTTCATCTTGCTTACCATTGCCGTTTAGGTCTTCAAACACGACGATTTTGGCGGTAACGGATTCTTTTGTTTCCGCGCCCGGCATGATCTGGTGAGGAACGTAATAAGCGAAAAACGCCAAGATAATCACACCTATGACTACGAAACTGAGAAACTTTTTCTTTTTTGACATATTTTACGCTCCAAGTATATTTAGACAATAGTAGTTTTCATAATTGCTGGATATATTGCTGCCGTTTTTTTTGAAGTACGATGCAATTACCTCTATTCATCGATCATGCAGGGGCGCTCACGACAATAGTACAACTCGCCCGTGTCCAGATAAATGGCTGCATCCATGCATTGATCTGCTTCCAAATCAATTATTCGGAAGGCGGTGACATACAGACGTCCGCCAAAATTAGGGTAATCAAGGTAGCACCAATCAATTTCCAGCTCAGGATCACAGCTCGCAAACCGGGTTTCGACAGTTTCAATCGAAACAACCTGGGGCAGGCTGATTTGCGTGTCAAAAATAGCCATCTGAACGGCTTTAGCAATTGCATCAGCATCAGGTTCTGCTTTAAAGTTGATATAGTCGGTTTGATACGTACGTGCCCAATCGTTAATGACTACATAATCGAGCCTGAATACGATTTCGTTGCCACTTTGTCTGACGCTTAGATTGGCTAGTTGAATATGCTCGGCAAACGACGATTCGCTCAGTTCATGGCGTTGCATCATTTCTGCTTTCCAGGCAGCGTATACATTTCTTTCCAAACCCGCATCCACACAACGCTCATTTGGACAGCCTCCTGCCGGGAAAAGGGTAAAGTCTATTGGTGAGCGGCGCTGATTATGACAAGCCGTGTAAGGCGGCACGACCGATGAATTCGGTGTTGGCGTTCCCGCAGACCGTGTTGCTCTAGGGAAGGGTGTCAGAGGAAAGGGCGTTTTCACAGGAATGGGAGTCTCTGGCGTCACAAGCGAGCAGGCTAGCGACACAAACAGTATAAAGAGAGTGAGTAATCGAGTTCTTCGCATCAGCAATGACCAGATGAGAGATTTGGGGTAGACGAAACAGACAGAATCATCATATTTACTCAGAGATACCCCAGAAAGTAAGCCGCTTTTCACCACCTGCCGAAACAAGCAGCGTTCCATCAGGAGAAAAAAGAATATGTTGTCCATTCCTTTTATCGACGATCTCGTGCAGGAGCTTTCCTTCGCTGACATCCCATAATTCAATCATGCCACTGATTGCTGATGTCGCCAGTATTTTTCCATCAGGAGAAAAAGCTATATCAGCGATATTTTCCTTCGCCGAGAAACGCAAATGCTCACCTGTTTCCATATCCCACAAAAGAATCTCTTCACTTTCTGACACCGTCGCAAGGAAATGCCCATCGGCTGAAAAAGCGAGTTCGGTTATGAATTCACCCAAACGCGTGAAGTCATACAATAGGCGCAGGGAATCGCCATCCAATTGCCAGACCGTAACCGTGCCATGATCTCGCGCTCCGACCGCCAGATGCCCATCGGATGAAGAAGCCACAACGTTTGCACTGGAGCCATCTACCCAAACGGGTTTTATCCTTTCATCTTCATATCTCCCCCCATCCAGGTACCACATGGAGATGCCTGTGTGGATCGCGACAATGCTATTATTATCAGCCAGCATGGTCATTCCCCGAAAGTTACCGTGCAGGTCGCTGGTTTCGCCCCGCGCGCCCAAGCTTTTCTGCGCAGCCATCCCCCATACATAAACATCATATTTATCCGCGTAAAGCAGCATCTCCCCATCCCAGGAAAACGCAATGGTATTGGGCGCATATTTTGAAACATGAATGGGATTTGCAAGTTCAAGTGGGTCATACAAGAAAACATCATTCGTTGAAACCGCTAACCACTGCTGGCCGGGGCTACTATTCTGGCTCGTCCAAGCTATATCCCGCACACTATTATCTTGTTCCAAAAAACCTAACGGAACGAGTGAATCTATATTTCTTTCAGCGATCACAATACCTGTTACCGGCAGAGTATCTTCAAGCTCAACAGGCTCAACTTCAGGAGTGGATGTAGCAGCATTCGGAGCAGAAGATGGGGTGACGCTGGTGCTCTGACACGCCAAGATAACACCTAAAAAAAGGAAAAATAATAATGCAAATTTTGATGGTTTCATCTCTACTCCTTTACTTCCGTCCAAAGCTAAAATCCTGTTGCTTGGGATAATGCGATTCGCGCGTGGTTTTCGCTCGGTGCCGCTGGTCAACATCTTCTCGGCGTGGAGAATATCCTGCTCACGCCGAGAAGATGTTTGGGTGCTGTACCCAAGCCTAAATCACGGACGTTTCGTTAAGGCTCGACTATTGGGGCAAGGAAATCCTGTAATTCTGAAACTGTTACAGAGGCAAAATAATCTTCCTTTTCTTCGTCATCCGAAAACATGTGGAACATAGGGCAATCGTCCACGCTGGCTTGTATGTTTGTATTTGCCAAAACTTCTCCAGATTGGGCAGCGTAAACAGTGACCTTATAGTTAACGTTATAGAGATCAAGCAAAAAGACCTTATCGCTCTCGTCGTCCTGGTAATCGCATGTCGCGAGAAAGGTGGTTTCTTCCTTTTCAAGACAGGCAACCACTTCGACCGTTGAAAAATCACCTTCATAATCCACCATCCACGGGACGGGGAATTTCAGCGTGCTGGGATAAATTTGTGAAAAAGAGTTGTTTTCAGCCGAAAACCTGTTTTCAAAAACCAAAACCGGATGAACTTTCCCTGAGCCGGGTTCGGCAACATAGGCAGGGACTCCATCGATTGTTCCTCGTCGACAGACATCTTCAAAATCGTAGCCAGCGAGAGGCCGCGGTGTAGG
>JBNKMO010000150.1:0-16539 GCA_050293165.1 Anaerolineales bacterium
AGTGACGACCGAGATGGCGTCAAATTCACGTTCACCTTCGGAGACGGCTTTGAAGACTGCTGTCCGTTCGGCGCAAACCGTGACGGGATAGGCGGCATTCTCAATGTTGACACCTGTGTAGATCTTACCGCTTTTGCCACGCAGAGCCGCTCCAACGCGATAGTTGGAATAAGGTACATAGGCGCGTCGGCGGGCTTCGTTGCCAATATCGATCAAGGCTTGGCGAGTTTCATTCGTCAATTTGGTCATTGGAATTTTCCTCTTGATGGACATCCTCTACTCGTGTGGCGCGGACACGGCGGATGCGTCTGCCGGTAATCTGCTCAATGGTCAGGAGCAGGCCGTTCACACGGATGCTTTCGCCGCCCTGGGGGATGCGTCCAAGCTGCTCGTAGATGAATCCGGCCAGTGTATCGGCATCGCCTTCGGGCAAATCCACACCGGTGACTTCGGCAAAGTCGTCCACGTCGATCAATCCACGGAAGAGATATTCGTTTTCGCCGATCTCTTCGTAAGGCGATTCTTCGCGCTCGTCGTATTCATCCTGAATTTCGCCGACGATCTCTTCGATGATGTCTTCGAGGGTAACGATGCCGGAAACGCCACCGTACTCATCAACGACGATTGCCATGTGGAAGCGTTCTGCCTGCATTTCAGCAAGCAGGTCATCTGCTTTTTTTGTTTCGGGGATAAAGTAAGGCTCGCGCAAAAGAGCACGCAGATCGAATGCTTCGCCAGACTGGAGCGTGGGCAGGAGGTCTTTGGCGTAGAGCAAACCGAGGATATTATCGATACTCTCTGTGTAGATCGGCAGGCGCGAATAGCCAGAATCGAGGAAGGCCTGCAAAGCGCTGTTAAGGGTTGTGTCTTCTTCGTTGAGAGCAAGTACATCAATGCGCGGCACCATGATCTCACGGGCGAGAGTTTCGACAAACTGGAATATCTCGTAGATCATGCGGCGTTCTTCGGCTTCGAGACTGCCACTCTCTTCGTCGGTTTCAACCCAGCTTTTGAGTTCATCTTCGGTCATTTGCGCCATCGTGCTTCTGGAAAGGTGCTGCGGATCGAGCAAAAGCAGGGGCAAAAGAACGAAGGGTGTGAAAATGATGACCAACAACTGCCCGAAGGAGGAGAGGCGCAGCGCCCATTCTTCGGGGGCTGCAAGCGCATTCGATTCAACCGTAAATTCAATCAGCAGCAATAAGACTGCGATAACGAGCAAACCCAATAATTGGAGCAACCAGGCACGCGGGGCATCCAGCGTCCAGGCTTGCAGGTAGAGATAGCCGCCGATAGCAATGCCAAAACGCATCACGGTTTGGCTCAGGCGCAGCACGGGCACAAGGCGCGAGCTTTCATGCAGCGCAATGGCACGTTTTGCGCTGGCGGGCTTTGCATCTTGCAAGCCTGCCAGCTTGAGCGTGCGCGCACTCGAGAGACTGACACGCGTCGCCGCGATCATCAGATCAAGAATTAATAACAATACAATAACCAGAAAACCCCAGTCGTTCAATATCACGTTTTTTTCCTTATTCTCTGACCAATGATGAACGGGGATAAACAGAGATACAAATCTCCGTTCATCCAACTCATCTCTGGTTTAATTTTCGTATCGCGCGTGCCGGCATTCCGACCACGAGCGTATCTTCCTTTACGTTTTTCGTCACCACCGCGCCAGCACCAGTGCGCGCGCGGTCGCCGATCACGAGCGGGGCAACAAGCATACTGTCACTACCGATAAACACATCCCTGCCAATCTCGGTGTGATGCTTATTCGCGCCATCGTAATTACAGGTGATCGTTCCAGCACCGATATTTGTCTCCGCGCCGATATTCGCATTCCCTATATACGAGAAATGTCCCATTTTGACGCCTTCACCGAGCACCGAATCTTTCACCTCGCCAAAGTTGCCCATGTGAACACCCTTCGAGAGATATGCACCCTTGCGCAAACGCGCAAATGGGCCGATATCGACATTATCTTCGAGAGTCGCTTTTTCGAGCACCGACGATAAAATGATGCAGCGGTCGCCGATCTCACAATCTGTGATGATTGTATTTGGACCAATTTCACAGCCTGCGCCGATCTTTGTTTCACCGCGCAAAAAGGTGTTCGGTTGGATGACGCTGTCCTGCCCGATCTGCACATCCATGCCAATATAGGTGGATGCGGGATCAATGAAGGTGACGCCGTTTAACATGTGCGCCCGATTCACTCTCGCCCTCATACTTGCTTCCGCTTCAGAAAGGTGGATGCGGGTATTAACACCGATCGCTTCGACCGCGTCATCAAGCGTGATCGCTGCAACGCGCTGCCCGGCATCAACCGCTAAACCGACAGTATCTGTCAAATAATATTCACCTTTTGCCGAGAGCGGGATGCTTGCAAGCGCGTCCCAAAGCCACTCGGCATCGAAACAGTACGCGCCGACGTTGAGTTCTTTGATGGCTTTCTGTTCTTCACTGGCATCCGCTTCTTCGACGATGGCAAGCACGCCGCCGTCATCTGCGCGGACAATGCGACCAAATCCGCGTGGGTCGTCTGCGACGATGGTCAACATGGTCATGGGGCCGGGATTTTCTTTTTGGGTTTCGACCAACTTCGAGAGGGTTTCACCTGTTAACAGGGGCATATCGGCGCTGCTGACAAGAATAAGGTCGGTATCGCCTTTCAGCGTGGATTCTGCCTGTTGAACCGCGTGTCCCGTTCCCAATCGTTCTGCCTGGACGACAAAGCGGACGGCATCCCCGATCGCTTCACGTACGCCATCCGCACCGTGCCCAATCACCATGACGGGTATCTCTTCGCTGACCACGCGAGCGGCTTGCAGGGCGTGCCAAACCATCGGCTTACCACAAACAGGATGCAAAACCTTCGGCAGGTCAGATTTCATGCGCGTACCTTGTCCGGCAGCGAGAATGATGGAGGTAATTTTCATAACGTTTCCTTCTTCACAAAGATTACAAAAATCTAAAGACTTTTCAATCTGGTATTCGGTAAAAACAAAAAAACAAGCCTCGCATCCACTAGGGCAGCGATGAGCTTGTCTTATTTAGAGAAAAATACCCGCAAGGGCGGGGTCAGTTGTATCCATAAAATTTATATAGCAGGGGCACCTGGATTCGAACCAAGATCAACGGCTTCAAAGGCCGGTGTGCTAACCGTTGCACCATGCCCCTATTTCTGTTTTGAGCGGGCAAAATTGTATCACAGGATGATGCTAACGCAAAGCCTCAAGCACCATCTTCCGGTGTTAACCCAAGTTGGCGCGCCTGCTCGTAGGAGAGTTTGTCAGCGCCCACTTCGGTGCTGGTATGCGAGCCAACCGCGTCATCCCAGAAGGATTCCAGATCAGCGGTTTCGATCTTCTTCTTTTGTTTGAAGAGGGCATCCAGTTCTTCAGAGGAGATTTCATCTTCGATCAGCTCTTCTGGCACATCCTCTGGCGTAAACACATCGTCAAGACTGGGTAACTCGTCTACGACAGGTTCATCAGCAGAGATTCCCATTTCGTTTAAGACGTGGGCAACTTCACTCTTGAGCATCATCATTGCATCGGTCATATCAAGCACGCGGTTGCGCTCGGCAATGCGTTCACCCGCAACGATCAGGGCGTGTGAGTTATCTGCGGGAACAAGCAGGACGTCCTGATCGCCACCGGGGAAAATATGGTAGCTAAGGGAACCCTCCTGGCTGATATTCTTGGAGACCTTTTGCGCCGAGCGATAGATGCCGAGCAGTGCCTCGAGCAGCGGTTCTTCATCTGTACCCTCCTGAAAGGTACCGGCTTTGGCAAGGATCTCACCAAAATCAGATACCAGGACGATGACCTGCGCCTCCATATTTTGACGAAACTTGGCAAGCAAGCCTGCCATCGTCTTATGGTCTTCCTCTTCATCGGGAATCACTGTCAGTTCCACACCGAGGGCACGTTCGACCGAATCCAGAAAATCGGTGAGGGAAACAGGTTTTTCAAAGAAAGCAAATGCATCTGCATTTTCGAGTTGTTTACGCGCTTTTCTGTCCTTGGTCCCCGAGATAAAGATAACCTTGGCTGCTTCGTTGCGCTTTTTGAATTTTTCAAAAAGCTCCAAACCTGTCATGCCGGGCAAAAGATAGTCGATGACCAGCAAGTCAATTGGCTTACCGGAAATCTCTAAAAAGGCCTCTTCACCAGAAGGAGCCTCCAGAATCTCAAACTCGTGCCTCAGCGATTCCAATGCCGATCGCAAAAGGCGAATGACATCTCGGTGATCGTCAACAATTAAAATGCGGTGCGCCATAAGTTATTCCTAACAGTACTGCGTGGATAAAAAACGAATAAGCCGATTATAGCAAAATTTAGGCGTGATTTACTTGCAGATTTTTTATATTTCGAGAAATTCCCTGTCAATTCCATTCACAAGTGGAATTGACAGGGCTTTTCAGAAAGCTAGCATGGAGTTCTAACGAATAATGAACATTTCGCCTGCGCTGGCACCCTGCACTTCGGGGAAGAAGCTCTGCCAGGCATGTGCGGGCAAAACACGATATTCACCGGCCTGCAAAGGGATCAGCGTGTAACTGAGCACGTACGTGCCTGCGGGCAAATAATCCGCAGACCAGTGGATGCTCTCGTCGCTGATCTTCGGGGCGCGGAAGAGCCACCAGCCCCAGCCTTTCGCGAAAGGATTGTTCGGGTCGTAGACCTGCACATCGGTTGCATCCACGCCTTGTTCGGCGGTCTTCAACTGTTGGTTCAGGATTTCCGTCCCGGCAGGGATAGCGTCTTCGACCATGATGTAATAACTATCTTCCGGCAGGGTCAGCGTGATCTGCACCTTGACCTGTGCCCCATTCATCAACTGGATGCCGTTCAAGGGCACGCAGTCGCTCTCACAGTGGGCGTCGTAGTAAGTGCGGGTTACTTCCATGCCCTGATTGAGGGCTGGCGCACTCTCAGCGGCACGATCCACGAAGAGGGCAGCACGATAATACAAGCGCCCAACGCCTTCACCACGCGTGATATTAAGGGCATTCGGCAGAGAAAGCTGCAAGCCGTCTAAGACTGTCGAGGTGAGGACAGGCGTCAATGGGTTGGCTTGTCCCTCTGCCAGCGAGACACCATTCAGATCAGCGGCGTACGTGTAGCTGGCGTTCAATTCGCTGCCGCTCTTTGCCACTTGCGTTAGGGCAAGCAGCGACCAGGCATTCTCGTAGGTTGAAGACCAGTAACCATGTACGTTACGATGCGAAACAAGATAACGGGTCGCATTCTGGACAAGGGGCGTGGCGGCATCAAACTGCGCGAGGGCGTAGATCACGGTCGCGGTAGTGTAATTGGGAGTGCCGGGGTTTCGCCATGCGGAGGCATCGCTCTCCCAGTGAGCGCCACTCGCGCTTCGCAGGGCAGATGCCTCGAGGTTGGCAAGCAAGCTCTGGGCACGGGCGTCACCGGGCGTGCGCGAGTCCAGCGTCAGCGCCAGCAAGGCTTTCGCCCATGGGCTGAGGCCATCCTTCCACAAATCCAGTTGATCGACCGCTACCGCATCTGCGCCACCGGTCATTTGCATCACAAATTGGATGAAGGTCAGGCGGTCTTTCTCCCAGGTTTGCAAACTGGCTGCGCTCAAATAAGGCAACGAAACGCTGTGCAAATACTCGCGCGCGTTTGTAAAAACAGTCTCGTCGATGTAGACGCCCGCTTGATTGGCGCGCCACAAGCCGAAGAGAACGTAGGCGCTCAAGTAGGGGTCTTCGGGCACACCGCCGCCACCCAGGCTGGGCGCGGCGTTCACACCGGTGCCACGGCTCTGACTGGCGGTTGTACCGTACCAGCCCCAGCCGTGCGCTTCGGTCTGACGGGCGAGCAAACGTTGCACGCCATCTTCCAGCGCAGTTTCTAGGCGTGCCTGCAATTCGGGATCATTCAGTCCCGCCGTCTGCATGGCCTGGTACATCTCCACATTCGGCAGCAAATAGGACAAAATGGCCTCGTTGCTGGCGGATTCGGCTGGCGCGGGGATCGCCTCCAGCCCATCGAGGATCGCGGCTGCCAGTGACGGTGCAAGCTCGACCTCCAACTTGCCACCGTTGGGGATAAAGCTGCGCGGCAATGAAATTTGTTCCGTTAACGTGCCCGCCGATTCGACAGCGCCCGCTGTAACAAAAGATTGCGGCGAGGTATAGCGTAAGATCGGCAGCGAGCCCCAGCTTGGGCGCGTCATATCCTGATAGTCGCCAAAGGTCGAGTTGAATACCAATTCGGCGGTTTCCGCATCCTGTGCGGTACCCCACCATGAGACTTCGACACGCCCCCCGGCAGGGATGGTGATCTCCTGCTCGATGGCATTTCCATCATCCAGCAGGAAACCGATGGCCTGCAAGCTGACGCGTCCGGTCTGGTCTTGGGCTGTGTTATTGTGGACGATGGCCGCGATCTCGACATGGTCGCCGACAACCATAAAGCGCGGCGTTACAGGTCGGATGAGCACATCCTTCGTGCTGACAATCTGCATCTCGGCACTGCCGACACGCGTGTCATTCGTCAAACCGCGCACATCGACTTGCCAGGTAGTCAGGTTATCAGGCAGGGTCATGCTAACCTGCGCTTGTCCGTTTGCGTCAGTCAGAATTTCAGCATTCCAATAAGCCGTATCGGGGAAGTTATCGCGGATGACGACAAGCCCCTCGCCACCGCCACCGCCGCGTCCACCGGCGCCGTCCAAAAAGACACCGTAGATGCTGTCAGCAGCATACGAAAGCGTGGTGCGCACACCGATGCGCGCTGCACCATAAAAGGCGCTATCAATCGGCGCGGCGTTCGGGTCTGCCAGTGCGAGGGCGGCCAGGTCGACAACGGACAGCGAGAACTCCCCCTGCACGGGCGCACCCTGTGCATCACTGACCTGAATGCCAAAGGTCACTTCGCCGCCCGGCTCGCTGCGAGTCGGCTGCGAGGTCAGGCTAACGTTCAATATCTGATCAACGGGTGTCACTTCAAGCTCGGTGTACCCAACACGATACTCCTGCCCGCCGAGCAAGACTGCCGAGAAGAAGACTCCGGGGGCATCATCGCTTGTCAGCGGGATACTGTAGGTCGCTCCGCCCGGTTCAACAGCGATAACCTCAGCGCGGTGGATCGTGCCCCGCTCAACACTGACGAGCGCATAGGTCGCCTCTTCGATGGGATTGGGGATAAATATCTGAGCCGTGTCGCCAGGTTGATAGACGTCACGATCTGCAGTTAGGCGGATATGCTGCTTGGGCAGATTCGGCATGGAGGCGCGTTCTGCCCCCGTGACCCAAAGCAGTATCTGCGTGGAGGCGCTTCCGCCATCAACTTCGAGGATATAGGTGCCGGGCGTAGGCGGCGTAAAGGAGAGACGAGCAGCGCCATCGCCGCCGGTCACAAAGTCTACGTTGCTAACAGGGGTATAGGTGGGAATAAAGGTTGGACCTTCGTAGGCGTTATCGGAATCCTGTCGTTCCCAGGTAACCTGCTGAAAATCGGCGTGCAAGTTCAAATCCGGGAGCGGATCGCCATTCCAATCCACGCTAAGGATGTCGAATCCCATTTCGTTTGCTTCACGTCCAAACCACTGCTCGGTGTGAATACCGATGTAATAATCCTCAGGGTGGCTGAGTAGATTTTCGCGCACGCTGATCTGTTGTCCGTTTTCATCCTGCGCGACGATTTCAAGCGTTAGATTTTGCGTACCTTCAGACAACTCGAAACCGCTGATACTGAATTGCAGGATTCCATCCGCATTGGTCTTGCCTTCACCTTCAGCAAGGATTTTGCCAAAATAATCATAGTCATCGTAGTAGCCGCGCATCCAGCCGAGGTTGACATCACCGACAGCGTAGCCGGGCAACGAGAAGTGGTTATTTTCGCTATAGAGCGTCCAACGGATGGGCAGATCGCTGGCGGGTGCGTCGAAATAGTAACGTGCCGAGATTTCGGCATCGACGGGCGCGCCGCTCTTGATCTCATCCGGCGTAACATTGAGCGCAACGTTGATCTCCGGTTTGCGATAGTCAGCAACCAGGAAGGAGGCATTGAACTCCAACTCACTGCTGTAGAAGGAATAGTAACCCGGGCTGGCATCTTCAGGCAGCGTGTAAGAACCATTCGCCGTGCCAAAAGCGGAAAGACTGGGATTGAAACTTTGTAGGTTTTCGCCCCAGTCGTTCGAGAGGGTCATCGGCAGGGAGAGAACCGAGCTGGGCTGATAACGGCCATCGTAGGCTTCACGCACAATCGCGCGGAAGTAGACCGTCTGTCCCGGGCGGTAAGCCGGACGGTCGGTATAGAAATAAACTTCGGTGTGCGGCGCACGGTTATCAACTGGTAAGCCGAACTGCCAGGGGGAAATATCGTCACCCCAAAGCGAGGTACCGAGACCAAAATTCTCCGCACCCGGGTGGCCGATCATGGCGTAATAGGTCTGATACGTATCGGTTTGTGCGGGGAAGCTGCCTTGCCACATACCGTTTGCATCTGTTTGCCCGCTGGCGATGACGGAGCCATTTTCGTCGTAGATAAAAACCGTTTCATCGACGAAAGGCATCCCATCGCGCACATCCGTCGCCCAAACGAGGGCATCGGTAGCGCTGAACTTGAAGACCAAATTGGCATGACTCGCCACAATGTAGACGGGGCCGTCGCCCTCTTTCGCGCCTTCTTCCCAAATACGCAGGGAATAAATTCCGGGAGTGAGCGTGGTGCCGGCATCCGTCAACGGGATGTTCATGGTCTCGCTTTCGTTGGAAAGCGTATTCAGACGCTGACGCCAGGTATCCGGCGAAGTAGGCTGGAAAGTTTCGCGCTCAGTATATCCATTTGAGCCAAAGAGACGAAAGAAATCGTCCAGCGGAACTTCACCAAAGACCACATCGGCACGCGGGATATTAACGGCCTGCAAGTAGAAGCTGGCATCTTCAGCAGGTGTAAAGTAGAGATCTGATCCCAGATAGGGGTACTGCAAACGTGGACTGGCTTCTGGAGAACGGAAACGCAACTGATAATCATCGCCTAATTCTCCGCCCCACTTATCCTGCAAACTGCCGGAGACATTGAGCGTGTATTCGGTACTGAGTTTGAAAGAACCGTATGCCTGTAGAGTATTGTCGTAAGCGCTAATATCAAAATTGGGGACGCTCGGACTGATCGAAACAAAATCAGCGATATTTTCAGAGGAAACCTGATTGGAAAAGAGAATGTTCACGCCGCCATATTGCTGTGAGACACCTCCTGCTTCAGGCGTGCTCGAAATAACATAAAAATCAGGGGCAGAGATCATCTCCACATCCCAATCCACATCGAGGGGCGTGCCGCCCAATGCGAGCGTTGTGCCTGCCAGGCGCAGCCAGTAGCTGCTATCACGTGCCAAACGCTCGTTCGGCGTGAAGGTCACGGCACGAAGATCGTCTGCCCATTCAAAACTACCGGGCAGTGTTCCATCCGCAGTGGCAAGCGCAAAATTGGCTTCGACAGAAGCCACGTCCATAGGCTGGTTGAAGGTCAGGGTCATTTCCAGATCGAGGGGCAGAGGCGTTTCGGTGGAGGGGCTAATCTCGAGCAAACGCGGCTTCGCGGTTGTGAGCGACCATCCCAGTAGAGCACCATTTGCCTGTACGAGGCGTGTTCCCGCCACGCTGACAAGGTCAGTATTCAAGCTGACCTGATAGGTCGTGCCGCCTGCCAGGGCAGGCTCAGGGTAGAAAATGTAGGTACTGGTATTCAGCCACTCGCCACGCCCAACAGCTTCCGGGGCAAGGGTGAATGCGGCGGGCAATGTCGCCGGATCTGCGCCGAGAGCAACCACAGGCTGATCAAAACTGACCACGACTGCCGCATCCACACTGATATCCACACTGCCATCATCCGGCAGGAATTGGCGCGGATGGAGCGCATCGGCTACATTAAAAGAAAAGTTTTTCACTTCCGCAAAAGCGACTCCGTTGGCTGCACGCGCGCCCGTATTCACCCCCATCCTTAGGCTTGCTCCCGCTTCCAAAGGTTGACTCGGTTTGAAGGTTAACGTGGCATCATCCGCCCAGAAAAATTCCCCACCCCCAACGGGATCAGCAACCCAGGCAGCTTCCACCGACGCACGATCCATCGGCTGATTGAAGTAAAAGGTAATTTCTTCCTGCACCCCGATCATGCTCCCTGCCAGGGGAACCGTCTCTATAATTGCGGGTTCGTAGTCTTGCTGCGTTATTGCAGTCGGTGTAGCAGCTGAAGGTTCTTGCGGTTGCACTTCTGGCGCCTGCATATTAAAGGGAATGCCTGGCATCGAGCAAGATACCAGTAAAACCGCAAAGAGAGTAAAGGGTAGAAAGACCTTATAAACAGAGCGAGGGAAAACGCGCATAGGAGCCTCACGAGAAGTCAGATTAGAATAAACTCGATACAGATAAATTATTATACTCTGTCAAAATCAGACCTGCACTTTAGAAAACTCAAAAATACAGTTCCAGTTTGACACGCGCGCCAAAATCATATAAACTTTTTACATGTCTTCTGGATTTTCATCAAGTGGGATGAGTACTTTTGACTTGTTGGGGGATTTGTCTCCCTCACAACGAACACTCACTCGCATCCTCTTAAGAAACGCAGAAATGTCCACTACAGCGCTATATGACGCTATCTGTGCATTGCCGGATAATAAGCGCATGTCCGCTGATGAGATGCAGGATGCGCTGGATGCCTTGGTTGAAAAGGGCTGGATTTTCAAGATTAAAGACGGAAAGAATATTATCTACACAGTCAAAAAATAAAAACTGTTTTACGACAAAAAAAGAGCCTGCTTCTCAGCAGGCTCTTTTCATTATTTAGCTTTTATCCTGATCTTCATCCCCTTCGTGGAAACGTTTTCGCATCGTTTGAACCTTTGTCTGGAGTTCCTGGAAGAAATCACTTTCCACAATCTGATTGACTTCGTCCTGACGTTTCGTGTTATCAACAATGATCTCCAATTGCTTGACCCGTTTACGCAGGGTCTTTTCACGTTCAGCAACTTTCTGGATCATGAGCTTGAATGTATTCGTCAAGGTGTCCAACTCATCAAGCCAGCGCTCTTTTCCACGCATCGAGTCAAGGTCTATGTCATACTTCCCTTCACCGATTTGAGTCGAAACATCTGCGAGCGTGACAAGCGGCCTGGTCAGGATCCCTGACATTAGATAAACCAAACCAAAAACAAGCAGATAAGAAACGACAAAGGCAATCACACCGTTGCGGACAATCCCAACCTGGACTTCGCGAACATAACTGGCAAGAATATCTACGCCGAGAGCACCGACAACTGTTCCACTATCATCAATGATGGGCATATAGGTCGTGATCCACTGACCAAACTCATCCGCATAAGGCTTCCACACATCCACGCGCTGAGATAAACCATCGTAAATACGGGTGGTCTCTGATGTATAACTTTGGCAGAACTTAAATCCGGCAGGTTCATCCCAGAGGGCACCGGAACTACCGATCCCGATCACTTCACCCGGGGCATCACCTTTTACATAAGAGTAAAGACGCGCGTTTGGGTTCAGCTTTCCAATTGTGTCCAACCAAAGAACATGCTCCATGTATAGTTCGTTCTCGTAGGGATAATAACCATTTTCTTCGGCATCAGCTTCGGGGGGACAGAGCGGGTTATTCGCACGTTCGTCTTCGTAGAGTTGAACAAAATTATCGATGCTCATTCCATCAATCGCTCCACCTACCGTATCCACAAGATTCTCTGAAATATTCGAAAGAACCTTCGAACTGGTGTACAAGTAAAACCAGATATAACTGGCAACAAAAACTGGTGTAAAGATCAAAACAAATGCAATCCAAATTTTGATGCGCAAGCTGATAAAACGTTTTTCTTGGGGTTCAGATGTTGTCATAGGAAACCTCTACTTCTTGGGAAATCGACTTTAGCGTCTTTTGCACCATTGGGTGCTCCAGTGGGAGTTCATAATGATCAACCAAAAAAGCTTCTGCAAAATTTCTCAGAATCGATTCAGTGAGTTCAAACTCTCCGTTGGGGGTAATCGCTAAAATGACAGGGATGAAGGATATTTTTTTTATTCTAGATTGCAGATCATCACCTTCTTCTTCAGGTGGATAGATCGGCTCAAAATATTGCATGGGCAATTCTAACATGCCCATTTTTTTATAGTGTTCCATTAAATTACGGTATTCAACTTCAGTTACTAACCCGTAAAGACCAGTATTGGTGCAGGCTGCATCATCATGAAGCTGCTCCATGATCTTGGAGATCACAAAAGTTGATAAGCGCTGTTCCCCAACACGGATCAAACGAGCTTCTGTATCGATAGCAAAAGATACGCCCAAGCCACATTCACGCTCAACAATATAGCGAAACGTTGTTAAGCCAATTGGTTTCCCTTCATACTCAATAAGCCAATAGTGAGCAAGGTGTCCTGCACGCTTATCTGAAGAAAATTGCGCGCGCCTGCGCATGCGCGGACGATAATGTTCATACTCAGGGAAAAATTTCGCATACAAAGAAAGCATCGATTCCAAACGTTCCACATCACCCGATGCAAGCAACTCATAAATATTCACGCCATTCTGGCTGTGTACAAGATCAACGCTCATTTATCACTCTCTAAAATTAAAAATCAAGTTGATCCAAAACACTGGAACCACGAGACCTTCGTTTCATTTGCCAGCTAAGCAAACTTTTTTCATAAGCAGCACGCATGAAAAAGAAAGCCACCACAGAGATGATGGCTGCCACAATGGCAACACCCATGTTGATCGCAGAAAAAACTTCGTAGTTCGTTCCGCTTGCAATGCCCCAGGAGATGACCCCAAAGGCAATCAAACTACCAAGGATAGTCCCGAAGGATGGCAGGTAGCTGTCGATAAAAATACTGACGCGACCACGCTTCTCATCTGGAACCAGGGCTTGATACGCCTTACGATTAGATTGGTCGACCGTTTCGAGTGTAACCCGAACCGCCCCTTGAGAAGCTGCACTGCCCCAAACACCCGGGACAAAAAAGCTAATGACTGATCCCAGAAGCATCATCCCCGGCAAGATTGCAAAACTGTCACGAATGCCAAATTTCTCGATAATTTTCCCTGAGAAGAACTGTACCAAAACAGAAATAATTGCGATGCCCAAGCTGTACAAAGCATAGAAACTCTGAAAATTCGCCCCAAACGCAAGGCTTGCATCGGCCAAAACATCATATAACAAAATTGTCGCTGTAATACCGGCTGCAATCATCCCAACTGACAGCGCGCGAAAAGTAGACACCGAGCGGATGAAGTTCCAGCCACCAGACATCGCATCCGAAAAAGTGATACTGGGGTGTAAGGTTTGACGCATCTTCTCTTTGCGCACATAGAAAAAGACCAGCAACCAAGCTACAAGAAAGATCGTGGCGTTAAATAAGAGCAAATTAACCGGGCCAAAATGGAGGCTTGTATCCAGTTGAACAACGCCCAAGCCAGCAATTGTCCCTAAAAAAGCAAAGCTCCCAATCACAGGCAAAAGACGTCGCCCCTGTGCCGGCGCATAAATATCATTGACTAATGCCCAAAAGATCAAAGGGAAAATAAGCCACTGCTGGTCAGTCAACAAGTAAAGCAAGGTATAGCTTGCTTCCAACGGGAAACCTGGAATTACGAAAGTAATGGACAAAAGTGCATAGAGGGCGCTGATGACAATAATCAATCCCCCCAACAAGCTGATCCGTTTAAATTTATCGATGATTAACGATTGGACAGCCGTAGATAAAAGTAGCAAGACCATATCCACGGCCCAAACGAGCAAAATGTAGTGTCCGCTTACTTCACTAAGAAATCCACTAACGGAAACAACTTTAACAATCCCCATTGCCGCAAAGTTGATGAATAATATCCCCCCCAACGTAAAAACTAGCCCTATTTCCCCTTTTTGTAACCGGAGTAAGTGCTCTATGCGTTCTTTCATGATCTAGCTTCACTCTCTCTATAATCATTTAGTGCCTGAAAATTTCAGGCACTAAATTGGGGAATTTATGATCAGTCGAGGATCAATCTTGCAGCATGTCAACGATACCTTCCAAGCCGCGCGTGATCTCATGGTCAGGGAAGCGGAGAGCGAAGATATCCGAACTGGCAAGAACCATCATCTCGTCGGAGTGAGGCAAAATCGCAGCAACGGGACAGTCATATAACTCTTCAGCCCG
This sequence comes from Anaerolineales bacterium, assembly GCA_050293165.1. Taxonomy (GTDB): domain Bacteria; phylum Chloroflexota; class Anaerolineae; order Anaerolineales; family Villigracilaceae; genus Desulfolinea. The sequence continues at coordinate 14,186 of JBNKMO010000150.1, forward strand.
CGCGCGAGTGCTCTCAAAGTCAAACGAATCAGGGAACTTGTTGATTACAAGTAATAACCTTGGCACATCCAGTTTGCGAGCAACATCTACCGTAACCGCAGTTCCCTGATAATCTTGCTGGTCAGGGCGCATAATCAGGACAAGCGCATCTGAAATTGCGATTGAGAGCAAAGTCTCTTCGTTCAGACCGGGGTGCGTATCCACAAGCAAATAATCGAGCTTGAGCTCAGTCAATAGGCTACGGAAACCATCGTTCAACAAACCGACGTCATAGCCTTCACGCAAGACACGTACAATTTCACCGGGCTTAATGCTGGAAGGGATTAGAAATATTTGTCCCTTAATATCTGCGCCCAATCGCCCACTCACATCGTGGGCAGTCTCTTTGATTTCACATTTTCCCCAAAGATAATCATTGAGGGAATGAGTCATTTCTGACTCATCTAAATTAAAAAGAACGTGAATGCCAGGAGATTGAATATCTGTATCTACTACGCCAACACGAAAGCCTTGCTTAGCAAGAAGTGCGGCAAGATTTGCAGTCGTGTTGGATTTGCCAGTTCCCCCGCGAAACGAATGAACTGAAACGATCTTTGGCATTGGTTTCTCCTAGATGTTGGGATAAGTAAAGAAAGATATATTTCGGAGTCAATATGTGTGAAATTATACTGAGGTTGATATGCTAAGTCAAACGAACTGCGAAGTTGTACTTTACACCTAAGATAGGCCAAGTTGTTTTTAGACCAACTCAACCTAGAAAAGAAGTTACTTATGATAAACTATTTTCAAACCTTTTTGACCAAAAAATTTCATTTTCCCAAAAGGCAACGACCCTTTTTAACCAACCCCGCCAACTAAATAAACAGAACACAAAAATCAAACATCATGCTCAATTACGAAGCTTACGATGACATGCATTTAATCCAATTGGCGAAAAGCGGTGATCAAACATCGTTCAACGCGCTTTATGATCGCTATTTTTCAACGGTTTACAATCGTGTTCGTTATACCATTCCTGAACAGGATGTTGATGACGTAACACAAGAAGTTTTCATAGCAGTACTGAAATCCATCTCTGGTTTTCAGGGACGTGCCAAATTCAGCACTTGGCTCAGAACCTTAATAAATCGTCAGGTCGCCAGTTACTACCGCAATAGAGAACGCAAGGTAAAAGAGGAACCCATTCTCGATGCTAATCTATTCACACAAAATGGCTATACTGGCGACTCTAAACATGATGAACGTATTGCGATCCGCGCTGCGATCAAAAGCCTTCCAAGCCACTATCAAGAAATTATCCTTCTCCGTTTTGCAGAAGGCTTACGATTTGCAGAAATTTCAGTAGTACTCAAGCAAAACCCAGAGGCGACTAAGTCTCTGTTTCGTCGAGCAATCGCCTCTCTCCGCACTCAATTAGAAAAAAAATATGACGCGTAAAGATTCCCCCCATTATCTTGATGAAGAATTTGCTGCCGCAGCAGATGATTTTTTCACAAGTAAACTAAAAACAACTGGTCGTGAAGATGCGGAATTAAACGCTCTTCTGAACACGCTGCAACAAGTGGATGAAGCCTTCGCAGACGACGCTGAAGAGCGTGCAAGAGAACGCATCCGCAAAAGTTTGCAAAAGGCATGGTTTGCCGAACAGGAATTGAAATCAACAAAGCAGCAGAGTTTTCAATCCAAACTCAAAAATTTCTTTTGGCGAAACAAAAGACAAACCAGTCTCGCATTCTCATTTGCAATGCTTCTTTTATTTCTTGTCCTGACACCATTCTTATTGACAAGTGACCCTCATATGGTGGGCACAGCAGGAGCAATAGCATCGAACAAATTATCTCTACTTATCTTGGGCATCTTTTTCGTTTCAATTCTCGTACTCCTAACCGTGAAGAAACGAAAGTAATCATATCCAACTCTCAATCTCTGAACTATTCCGTAAGGAGGAACCAATTATGAAGTCTTTAAAGAAGAAATCGACATGGAGAAAAGCCTTTTTCATACTAATGGCGCTCTTTGTCATTTCATCGTTACTTCTCTCTGCCTGTCAGATGCCTAATCTTGCGGGCTCTGGCGGTGGAAATAACGGCAACGATGACCACGGCGGTGGTAATGATAACAACAACGGCGGCGGCAACGATGACCACGGCGGCGGCAACGATAACAACAACGGCGGCGGCAACGATGACCACGGCGGGGGCAACGACAACAACAACGGCGGTGGCAACGACAATAACAACGGCGGCGGCAACGACAACAACAACGGCGGTGGCAACGACAATAACAACGGCGGCGGCAACGACAACAACAACGGCGGTGGCAACGACAATAACAACGGCGGCGGCAACGACAAC
>JBNKMO010000151.1:0-6033 GCA_050293165.1 Anaerolineales bacterium
ATCGAGCTGGTCAGCGGCTTCCCATTCGTCAGGTTCGACCTTCAGGAAGATGGCTTTGTTCTCTTTGCAGATGCGATCCACTTCCTGTCCCAAGGCTTTGATCTTGCCAAAGATACGGGCGGGCGGTTTCGGGATGTAGGCAATCGTCAAGCCCAACGGCAGTTTGCGGAAGAGGATTTGGACGCTCACGGTGCCAGACTTAGCACGCACAGCGTACCAGCCAAAGGCAGATTTGAGTTCTCCCCAGGCATCAGTTTGCAGGATGTGCGGGGCGGTGTAGCGAATAGGTTTCTTTTTTGGGGGGATAAATTCGGTCATAATAAGTCACAAGTTCCAAGTTCCAAGTTCCAAATTTCAAGAAGCGTCCAGTTCCTGAGCGGAGCGAACGACAGAGAGCGTAGACGAAGGACGGTGTTGCCAGAGAACGCCGCTCTTCGACTTCGTCGATGCTGGGCTTCGATACAGGCTTCGCCTACTCAGCTACCAGCATCGCCTCCGCTCAGAGACTGGGATTTTTTATCTCAGCACCGGGCACGTTTTCGTCGAGTTTGCGGATGATCGCATCCGCCGCACCTTGCCGAGAGAATTCGTCCAAGCGCCGAACAAGTTCAAGCAGGGGTTCGTTTTCGAGCTTTTCATCCCCAGAAAGACGGAAAATATCGGGATGCTCGGTTGGGTCGTTACCCGTATCCGCTTCCCACAAAATTTCGGTCAGCTTTTCGCCGGGACGGATGCCCGTAAATTCGATCTCAATATCTTCGCCCGGTTCCAAGCCCGAAAGCCTTATCAGATCTTGGGCAAGCGCCAAAATGCTGACTGGCTCGCCCATGTTGAGCACAAAGGTCTCACCGCCCTGCCCCATCGCCGCCGCCTGCAAAACGAGATGCACGGCTTCGGGGATGGTCATGAAAAAGCGCTCCATGTCGGGATGCGTGATGGTGACGGGACCGCCGCGCGCGATCTGACGTTTGAATTTGGGGATGATGCTGCCACGGCTGCCGAGCACGTTGCCGAAACGGACGACGGTAAACGCTCGTGCGTTTTGCTTGGCAGCATCCAAGACCAGCATCTCGGCGAGGCGCTTGGTTGCGCCATAGACGTTTGACGGGGCGACCGCTTTATCGGTGGAGATCATGACGAGGCGTTCGACATCGGCTGCGAGCGCGACATTGACAAGGCGTTGGGTGCCGAGCACGTTGTTGGTGATGGCTTCTTCGATATTGGCACGCGCTTCCATCAAGGGTACATGCTTATGCGCAGCAGCGTGAAAAATAACCTGCGGGCGATATTTGGCGAAGATGCGCTCAAGACGCTCCACGTGCCGAATATCGGCGATGACAGGGATAAAATTCAGAGTTGGGTAATCTTCCTGCAACTCACCTAAAGCTTCAAAAATACTGTTTTCGCCATGCCCCAGCAGAATGAGTTCTTCGGGTTGCCAGCGGGAGATTTGACGGCAAAGCTCAGAACCGATTGACCCTCCCGCCCCAGTGACGAGGACACGTTTCCCTTTCAGCGATGCGCCGAGCAGCTTCTCGTTCGTACGAGCAGGCTGACGACGCAGAAGGTCGGTAATATCGACATTGCGCAGACGATTGACATTGATCTTACCGCCGAGTAATTCGTAGATGCCAGGCATCGTGCGGAAGGGAACATTTGCTTTGCGACAGGTATCCGCTGCGGTGCGCACAAATTTCCCAGGCAGGCTGGGGATGGCAAAGATAACTTCATCGACCTGATGATTTTCGAGTACTCGTTCAAGATCATCCATTTTACCGATGACGGGCACTCCGTAGATTTCCTGTTTTTGCTTGGCAGGGTCATCGTCGAGGAATCCAATCGGGATATAGGAAATTTTATCGGTGCGCTGCATCTCACGAACGACGAGCGCGCCCGCATCTCCTGCGCCGATAATAAGCGCTTTGTGGGCATCGCCATTCGGGGCTGCGCCCTGCTCAGCAAGGATGCGCAACGCAAAACGCGAGCCGCCGATCAGGACGAGTGAGAGCAACCAGTCAATGCCGAGGGCGGAACGGGGCATCCCTGGGCGGATGACTTCTGTGCTGAGCAAAAGCAGCATCACGCCCGCCGATGCGACCGAGGCAGAGGTCACAGCAGAGGCGATCAGCTTGAGTTCATTCGTGCTGGCATAAATCCACATACGGCGGTAAAGGCCGAAGAAGTAATAGATCGGCATTTTGACAAGCAGCGCAACGAATATCATCACCCAAATTGCGGGAGAATAATAAGGCAACTCAGCTGAATCAAGGCGCAACGCAAAACTGCCCATGACCGAGATCACGATCACGAGCAGGTCACCGATGAGGACGTAGCGGTTGCGGGGTTTCAGGGAGGATTTTGTCAAAAGGATTTCACCACAGAGTTCACAGAGAGCACTGAGTTTTTGAGAAAAAAGAGAAAAGATTTTCTCTGTGGCCTTTGTGCTCTCCGTGGCAAATTACTGGCTCTTCATCCACTCAGCCGTCAAACGCATCCCATCGAACAAGGCGGTTTGCGCTTCGAAGCCGAAGGTTGCTTTTGCTTTTTGAGCACTACCCACTGAACGGTAGATGTCGCCTGCACGGGGTGGGCCAAAGACGGGGGCAGGGGCATCGGGAAAAATTTCAGCGAGGTTTTCGACCAAATTCAAAATACTGGTTTCCTGTCCCGTGCAGATGTTGAAAATACCGCCTGCGGCTTCTGGGCTATCGGCTGCCATCAGATTGGCACGCGCCACATCACCAACGTAGATCAGGTCACGGGTTTGGCCGCCGTCGCCATCGATGGTGACGACCTGCCCGTTCATCATGCGGTTGATAAAAATTGGCACAGCGGCGGCATATTGTGAATCAGGGGCTTGGCGGGGGCCGTAGACATTGAAATAACGCAGAGCCGTTACTTCCAAGCCAAAGGATTGAGTAAAGAGTTGGGCGTAAATCTCATCAATGCGCTTGGATGCAGCATAGGGCGAGAGATAAGGTTCAGGTGGGATTTCTTCCGTGAGAGGGAAGGCATCCGCTTCGCCATAAACGGCGGCACTGCTTGCAAAGACGACCCGTTTTACACCGGCTTTTTGGGCGGCTTCCAGAAGCATCCCTGTGCCGTTGACATTGACATCGAGGCAAGCGGTTGGCACATCCATTGACTGGGGAACCGAGACAAAAGCCGCTTGGTGGAAGACCAAGTCCACGTCCACGAGCGAGGCGGCGAGGGCTTTTGGGTCACGGAGATCGCCTTCGATGAGTTCGACATCCAAACCAGTGAGATTTTCCCGTTTTCCAGTTGCAAAATTATCCAAAACGCGAACTTCATCGCCTCGTTCCAATAAGGCGCGTACAATATGCGAGCCAATGAATCCGGCACCGCCAGTAACAAGAGTTTTTGTCATATTAGCGTCCTTTGAAACCAAACACCGTAGTAAATGTACGTAACAGAATGGTGATGTCCATACCAATAGTACGATGCTTGATGTAATAAAGATCGTATTCAAGCTTAAGACTGGTAGCAAAAACGGTCGATGTGTATCCCTGTGTAATTTGCGCCCATCCACTGATGCCCGGTTTTACCAGCAGCCGTGCTCGATAAAAAGGGATTTGCTTTTGATAGGTTTCAACTAGCTGTTCACGTTCCGCTCGGGGACCAATAAGGCTCATTTCACCACGCAAGACATTAAAAAACTGCGGAAATTCATCAAGGCGTGTTTTACGTAAAATGCTGCCTACACGAGTAATACGAGGATCATCGACCTTGGCTGGACGCGCTTCACCATCTGGTTCGGCATCTTTAATCATCGTGCGATATTTATAAAGGGTAAATGGCTTGCCACCCTTCCCAAGACGATCTTGCCCGTAAAAAACCGGAAAACCTGTTTCCACTGCAATAGCCAAGGAAACAAAGGGCACAGTCACAAAAAAAATAACAACGCCAACCACACCGCCCACAATATCAACAAGCCGTTTCCCCAACTCATAGAACGCACTTACGCGCGTCTCGTCAATGAAAGAGCGAATCAACCAATCGGTTTCGAGATGATGAATCGGAACACGTCCGGTAATCTCTTCATAGATGGTTGGCATCCGAGTAACATTAACGCCACTCTCCTGGACATCCAAAATGGTCTGGAAGGTCCTGCCCATCATTGTACCTGTAATCGCCACAACAATATCGCTAATATTATATTGCTCAATCAATTTAATCAGGTTACCATTGCTTCCACAAACACGAACCCCTTCTATCTTCGAACCAATCTTTTCAGGGTCGTCATCTGAAAACCCAACCAGAAGAAAAGGCTTCGGCTCCAATTCGCTATAAACTTTTGCCAGCGTCGCACCGGCTTTGCCTGCTCCCACAATCAGAACACGGCGCATCATCCCCTGCGCGGTATAGAGCCAAATATAAAGCAAACGCCACAACCACGTTAGAAAGGCTGTCAATAATAAGAATGCACCGATCACAATACGCGGCAAGGATGTCGGGTCTTTAAATGTAATAAAGATCACCGCATAGATAACAAATGCGATCGCACCAGCAACTAAAATGCCGTGCTGAGTCTTCTTACGATTTGCAGCAGTTTGCGGTTCGTACAGCTCAATCAGCAATAAAAGCCAGATGAGCGGCAATAAATAAACCCAAGACGGGATGTTGATACTAAAAATCCGCTCTGCTTGCTTCAAAGTAACACCTGTGTCTAATAATGCTTGCCAGGAATATTCACGCCAAATTGCAAGCGATGCAACCAGAGAAAGCAAGGATGCCAAAAAGTCGCCAATCATCAAGATGACTCGTTGCTCTAAGGTGCCCAGACGCAAAGAAGAAGGGCGGGATAAGTGTTCAGACATTCTTTTTTCCCTTAAGTAATGAAGTTAGCGCGCTCCACAGAAGCCCGCTCCCCCAAGAGATATGCATAACAATAATAGCAAGAGGCAACCCCAACTTATTCACCTTCAAAGCGGCTATAAAAAGTGTGCCAAAGTAAAACAATAATTCCAAAGCCAAAATAAAGAAAAAAAATGACTGGAATAGACCAAGAATAGACAAGAAGAAAATCGAAAGCACAAAAACGGGTGGTAAAAATTGTCGCCAGCGCAAGGTTTTCGGATAGCGCTGCAACATCTGCCACTTCCAATAGCCGTAGTTGAAATATTGTTTCGCCAAACGTGCAAAGGTCGGGCGCGCAAAGTAGATGGATTTAATGGCAGGGTCTAACCAGACTGTACCACCAGACAGGCGAATGCGCGTATTAAATTCATAATCTTCGTTGGCAAGTAAGGTTTCATCAAAGAGACCGATGCGCTTGATCAACTCCCGCCGAAACGCACCAAACGGAACCGTATCCACACTTTGGGCTTGCGTAGCATGCCGATATAGTGCATCCCCAACCCCAAGCGGATGCGCCGCCGCCGCCGCTATAGATGCAGCTACCCATCCATCAGTACTCGGGCGGATATCCCAAACCCCGCCGACATTATCGCCCAGCCTCGCATTCAGTGCATCCACACAGCGTTCCACATAATCGGGCGCGGGCGCAGAGTGCGCATCCATGCGAATGATAAATTCACCAGAAGAAGCCCTAATCGCCACGTTCAATGCCGCAGGAATGATTTGCGCAGTATTATCGATCACCTTCACTGCTAATTCAGGGTGTTCCTCCTGAAAACGAGCAATCTCGGCGCGCGTACCGTCGGATGAAAGTCCGTCAGCAATGACTACTTCCATTTGCGCCAGCGGATAAGTCTGCGCTAAAAAAGCATCCAGCAAAAGGCGGATGGTCTTCTCTTCATTGTAGCAAGGGACAATTAGCGAAACAATCGGTGGCATGTTCTCTCAAAAAAGGACGCAATACAGCTGTATTGCGTACCCATAAATAGTCAAATTGAAGCCCTATTTTACCACCGCTTCAAAACAAAACGGATTGTGCCCAGCGTTGCGTCCCGCACCCGCGCACGATGCCCTGGGCGATAACCGGGCACCCAGACAATCCCTTCTTCATCACACAGCAAGGGATATCCATCACGCGCCCGTCGCGGCAATTTC
>JBNKMO010000152.1:0-2648 GCA_050293165.1 Anaerolineales bacterium
AATCAGCAAACTGACCCATTCATTCGTTAACTCGGTCAGGATACGCTCCAGCCCCCAACCAAGACGACCGCCATCCAAGCCGATTTCAGCCCTCTCCAGGCTCCGCCCTCCCATAATGGTCAGCAAACCCAGGGTCAGGAACGCTGCGACCTCGAGCGTGAATAAGCGTCCCCACGGCAGCGGCTCATCCGAACGACGCAGGACAATGATCCCCAGCATCCCAACTGTAATGACAACCAGAATACTGCCCCAGCCAAACCAATTCCGCAAAAATGAGACCCAGCCCGACACCCAGGAGCCATCTGTCCATTTGAGCAAACCGGCAAAGAGGATTAACGCCAAAGAGAGCAAAAGTACACCGCCGACATCCCGCGCAAAGCGTCCGAAATGCAAGTTGAATTTTGCAAGGCGATCAAGCCAGTCAGTTGTTTCAGGAGAGTCTTTTTTTGTTGCCATAGCGCCTATAAATTCATGCTGAGACCCATGCGCTGCTTTTTCGGATCAACATGTAAAACACGTAACTTCACAGGGTCGCCAACTTTCACGTTGCGCTGTGTTGCGGGAATTTCGGAATTATGCACCAAGCCCTCGATGCCATCTTCAAGACGTGCAAAAACACCAAAAGAAACTTGCGCAGATATCGTTGCACTAACGATTTGATCGGGCAGATAGCGCTCAGTCGCATTCTCCCAAGGATTATCACAAAGCCGCTTCACACTCAAAGCAACCCGGCAACGCTCTGGAGAAATATCCAATATCTGCACTTCAAGCGCTTCGCCCATCTGGACAATTTCTTTTGGGTGCCCCACCCGCCCCCAGGAAAGCTCCGATATATGTACAAGTCCCTCAACCCCGCCAAGATCAACAAAAACGCCGAAATCCGTGATGTTGGTGACGTCGCCAACGACACGCTTTCCACGCGTAAGGGTGGAAAAAAGCTCTCGCCTGCGTCCCGCACCAGCCTGTGCCGCACGCTCCGAAAAAACGATGCGCCCATCTTCCGGCACGCATTCGATCACTTTCAGATCGAGACTTTCGCCATCATAGGTCGAGAGAGTTTCTTCGCGCTTTTCAGGGTTGGTATCATCCTGCAACTTAACCAGATGCGAGAAGGGAACAAAGCCCTTTAGATTATCCCCTTCAACCAGCACCCCACCTCGATTATGACCTATCACATGCAGGCGCACAACCGCATCCTGCTTGTAAAGTGATTGCGCCTTATCCCAATCGAGAGCTGGCTCTTCTACAGAGGGAGCGCCCGCCTTTGCCGGGGGATCATTTGCGACATAACGAGTTTCATCCGCGAGGACAGCCTCCCACCAATTCTCGTCATCTTCAATGATTTGTTCGTCTACTTTTTCTTTACTCACCATTAAGTCCTTCCTCCGATACACGCTCAAAGCTTATCAAAACGCGCCTTACCTTCTAGGCACGAAACTGCTTATCTCGGTTCATGAACTTCGGTTTCCATTTCGACAACCATCTTGGCAACCGCTTCTATTGCAACACGCTGCTTACGATACAGGTCGGCTTCAGACATCGCCAAACGAGCCGCGACATCACGCACCTTACGCCCTTCAATGAACTTCATCTCCAAAATATTATAGAGTATCCATTCACCCGTAAAACGACGTTCGCCTTCTGGGCGGATACGCTCTACACCCTGACGCAGGATAGCGCGCAAAGCGTTGACACGATTCCCGTCATGTTCCTCTGCTTCGCGCTGAACAACTTCAAGCTCGATCAGCGGACTATCGCTTAGTTTTGGGCCACCCCAATAGTGACTGAGGGCATCCTTGACCAAACTTGGCAAATCACCTTCAGGTATGGTTGCTTCCGAAAGTAGACTGGCTTTACTATCATAACGCCCGGATGCCCGCCAGCGCTGCAAAACTTCTGCCTGAGGCTGTAAATCTTGTAACGACTGAAAAACACTCTGCTGCAATTGACGATCTTCAAGCGCCAGAGCAGCACGTTCTGCCAAAAGCCAGAGGGAGTCATCTTCTTCATTCCCAATCAGGAACGGGATTTTCTTGAAAATCCCCAGGATACCCAAAAGCGGCGAGACCTCGTCGCGATCCATACCGCGTTTTCGTTTCCTGAGCGGGAATATCCAGAAATCACCCCAAAGAAAGACTGAATGAGCATCGCCTTCAGCAATCCCGGGGACACGTAAGACATCAGGAAAGAGTTCAAGGTCTAAAAGAGCCTTATTGCCCGCCATTGTAATCAGGGAGAGGTCATCATTATCAAGCGCAGCGATAAAGGCCAAGGGGGATTGTAAATGATCGCGCACGGCTGCCAGAACTGCATCTAAAAATTGACGAAGGTCGCTTTTTGTTAACAAGCGCTCTTCCACATTTTGCAGGAGCATTAATTCTTCACGATCCCCGCCAAAGAAGAGGCTACGCTCCCAGAAAGGGGCAACAACGGTAATCGTATGCTCAATCAGCAAAACGCTAACAACCATCGTAAAAGGCACCAGCGCAGAATAAGGATTGCCGTCATAAAGTTCGCCGCCACGCCGAACGATGGTCATCAACCCCAGGGAAGCGGAAGCAGTTACAGGTCCGCGTAAGATCCACTTAAAGAGGCGGCTCTTCACCAAACGATCAGGCCAGGAAACGCCAAAAAAAGCAACGGCGTAC
>JBNKMO010000153.1:0-9919 GCA_050293165.1 Anaerolineales bacterium
TTCTTTTCTTTTGAGGCTAAAGCTAAACGCCAGCTCACATCCACCCCTTCGGTGATTGGATTTGTGAGCAGCTTTTGGTTAAATAAGAATTCATAAATAGTGCAATAAGCACGCGATACCTTATAACCTAACGCGCTTTCCGATGCCGGAGAGCGCGTTTTTTTGTTTAAATTTTGATGACCAAAAGAGGAAAACCTATGCTTGAGATTTTAGATTCCACCCTTCGAGAAGGCGAGCAAACGCCTTATGTTAGTTTCACGCTTGACGAAAAAGTAGAGATAGCCCGCATGTTGGATTATGTAGGCGTTGATATGATTGAAGCAGGCGATCCCTCTGTTTCAAAAAGCGTGGAAAAAGCTGTAGGGAAAATCGCATCACTTGGCTTAAATGCCGAGATCGTTGCTCATTCCATCGCATCACGCAGCGGCATAAAACGGGCAAGGGATGCAGGCGTAGATCGTGTGGCGATCTTCTATGCTACTTCGAAGATTCATCTCAATACAAAATTAAATAAAAGTCCAGAAGAGGCTATAGAGATTATTTGTGAGCATATTGCTTACGCACGTGATTTAGGACTTAAAGTTCGCTACACTCCCGAAGATGCAACGCGTACAGATTTTGATTTTCTTGTGCGTGTGTGCAATGCTGCGATCGATGCTGGCGCAGATCGAATTAGTTTTGCTGATACTTTGGGCATCATGCAGCCCTATATTTTTGCAGAGCGTGTACAGAAATTAAGAGAGAAACTACTGGCTCCGTGCAAAATTGATCTGCATTGTCATAATGACTATGGTCTTGCCTTGGCTAACGCAATGGCTGGTATTCGTGCTGGGGCGGACTGCATTCACACCACAGTTAATGGGTTGGGAGAGAGAACAGGGATCCCTGACCTTGCTGAGACTATCCTTGCTTATCACAATCTCGAAAATGTCCAACAATATAATCTCGATTCTTTAATGGAGCTTTCTGGCTATCTTGAAAGAACTTCTGGTTTTTTTGTTGCGCCAAACAAGCCTATTACAGGGGAAAATGCTTTTTCTCATAAGAGTGGTGTGCACACAAATGGTGTTTTGAAGAATTCCGAAACGTATGAACCATTCTCTCCATCGCTTTTGGGGCGGGAGCGCAAGATAGTGATTGACAAATATACGGGAAAAAGTGCTGTAGCTGCTCGCTTGGATGAATACGGTATTGCCGTGACGAACTCCGAACTAGAAGTGATCGTTTCAAGAATTAAAAATCTGGGAGACGATCAGAAGCGTCTCTTTGATACGGATATTATCGAGATCGCAGAGAAAGTTACCGGTCGTGAACTGGATGTTATTCCTCATGAGATCAGCGCCATGCTTAACTTGGAGGTTGAATCGCATGTGTATACGTCTCGGGTAGTGCGGCGTTTGCGTGGTTTTTCAAATATCAGTAATGTGTTTGAAGTCGCCGGTGACTATGATATCAATGCTTTTTTGATGGTCAAAGATGTGATGGGGCTTAATAACCTGATTGAAGAGATACGCACAATTCCGGGTGTAAAGCAAACAGACACACGACTTATTCTTAAGAAATATGCAAATAGTGAAGAAGGAGCATAAATATGGGTACCTTAGTTGAAGAAATTTTCTCCCGCAAAGCGGGAAGAACGGTTCATACCGGTGAAATAGTGCTTTTAGACGTGGATTATATAATGAGCCATGACAATACAACCCCCCTCGCGATCAAGGCGTTTGAAAAAATTGCCAAGCCAATTTTTGATAAAAATAAAATAGTCTTGCATTTCGATCATGCTTATCCTGCGCCCAATATACTGGCTGCGACCAATCATAAGAAAATCCTAGAGTTTGTTCAGAAAGAAGAATTACCACATCTTTATAAACAAGGGGTTTGTCATCAGGTCATGATCGAAGAAGGATTTGTTACGCCGGGAGCAATTATTATTGGGGCGGATTCTCACTCTAATACTTATGGCGCTTTAGGGGCTTTTGGCGCAGGCTTGGGTTCTACTGAAATTGGCGTTGCGTGGGTTACCGGTAAATCATGGTTCAAGGTTCCTGAGAGTATTCGTATTGAGTTAAGCGGTGAAACGCAGGCAGGTGTTTACGCCAAGGATATTATGATCCATATCGCAGGGATGCTGGGGATGGATGGTGCAACCTATTGTTCGGTTGAGTTCGGCGGTCAATATATCGAGAACCTGCCAATGCACGAGCGGATCGTTTTTCCAAATATGTCTACAGAAATTGGCGCCAAATGTGGGCTGATCGCCGCAGATCAGACCACTATCGAGTATTTGGAAAATAATACGTCGTTAACAGGTTCCTTTGATGAAATCCATCCTTTCTCGCCAAACTATAAACAGGTTGTAGAAATTGATGTTTCTACAATATCGCCTCAACTCTCTTGCCATCCAACGGTAGATAATGTTCACGATTTGACAGATCTGGAGGGTTTGGATGTGAGTGAGATTTATATTGGAACTTGCACGAATGGGCGTTATGAAGACATTGAGATTGTTGCCAATATGCTTGAAGGTCAACAGGTAGACCCTTTTACGCGTGTGATTGTGACTCCGGCTAGTCAGAAAATTTACCAGAAGGCTATGAAAAATGGTTTGCTGGATATATTGCTGGATGCCGGGTGTACCGTAACAGGCACAGGATGTGGTGCCTGTATCGGGCGGCACGGAGGGATTTTAGCGCCTAACGAACGCGCGCTGACAACAATGAATCGTAATTTTATTGGTCGAATGGGCAGCCCGCTTGCCGAAATTTATCTCGCCAGCCCAGCGACAGCAGCCGCTAGTGCCCTGACAGGCAAGATCACGGATCCGCGCAATTATTTGCGCTAGTAAAGGAGAATATCATGGGAAAAGCATGGACTTTTGCAGAAAATTTGAATACAGACGAAATTATCCCGGGGCGTTTCAATATCACCATTGACCCGCAGGAACTTGCCAAGAATGTTTTTTGCGAGATAAAACCAGGTTATGCGCCAAATGTTGCGCCTGGCGATGTGATCGTTGGTGGACAGAATTTCGGATGCGGATCATCACGTGAACACGCGCCGATTGCTATCAAAGGCTCTGGCGTGAAGTGTATTATCGCCGCGTCTTATGCGCGCATATTTTTCCGTAACGCTGTCAATATCGGGCTGCCAATTTTAGAGTCTCCCGAAGCGGTAGAAGGCATTCGAGAAGGCGACGAGGTTGAAGTAGACCTTGGCTCTGGGAAAATCGATAACCTTAGCACAGGAGAAAGCTTTCAGGCACACCCCCTGCCCGACTTTGTGATCAAAATCGCTGAAGCAGGCGGCATTATCAACTTCTTGCGAGATAACTCTATCGAGGATCTGCTATGAAATATCAAATTTGCCTTCTCGCGGGAGATGGGATTGGTCCCGAAGTGATTAATAGCGCAGAAGAGGTTTTGAGTGCATTACCTATGGAATGGGATTTTATCCACGCCCCAATAGGATACGGCGCTTATCAGCAGCACGGAACTCCCTTGCCGGATTCCACGCTACAAGAAGTGCGGAACGCTCATGCAACCCTGCTTGGTGCCGTTACCACGCCGCCCGGCATCCCCAACTATTTTTCGCCAGTGGTGCGCCTCCGTCAAGAGCTTGATCTATTTGCAAATATTCGCCCCTGCCGAACGCTGCCGCATCCCTCTTCTCGCCCAAATATCAACCTGACCATTGTGCGTGAAAATACCGAAGGGCTTTATGCGGGCGTCGAACATATTGACTCTGAGGGCGATCGGGCTGTTAGCGAAAGAATTGTCACGCGCCGTGCCTCTGAGCAGATCATCCGCAAAGCTTTTGAAGTAGCCCGTAAAGAAACACGCTCGAAAGTTACCTTAGTACATAAAGCAAATATCCTGCGTAAAACTTGTGGTCTATTCCGAGAAGTCGCACAAAGCATTGCGCCTGAGTTTTCAGATATTGCTTTAGAAGAAATGCTTGTAGATAATTGCGCCATGCAGTTAATCCGTGCGCCTGAGCAATTTGAAGTTATTGTCACGTCAAATCTCTTTGGCGATATTTTAAGTGACGAAGCCTCCATGCTCGTTGGCGGACTTGGAGTTGCTTATTCTGGGAATATAGGCGAAAGGGAAGCAGTTTTCGAACCAGTGCATGGCAGCGCGCCCGATATTGTCGGGCAAAACAAGGCAAATCCGCTCGCAACCTTATTGGCTGCCGCGATGATGCTTGATTATCTTGGCGAGAAAGAAAATGCCGGAAAATTAAGAAATGCAGTTTCTGGCTGTCTGAGAAAAGGAGATGTTCCCCCTGATTTAGGAGGAAAGAAGACGACGAAAGAGGTAACAGAAAGCGTTATTGCTCTTTTGTCCGCTTGATATGAAGGCAGCAATTCCAAATACGACTCCGCGAGGAACACGCTTTTCCCCTTCCGGGCACTCGTGCGACGCTTACCCAAAGAGCACGCGTCGTCGAAAGAGCAACTTCCTCGCAAAATCACCTAAATCTAGAATGGCTGATATGAAAAAAAACGCTTGCATCATCCTTTTCACTGTGATACACTCGCATCCGTTATGAAAAACTTCTTTGGCAAACACCATCATCATGCTCATTCAACTGACTTTCAGGTCGGGTGTGTTTGCTTTAAGGCGCTTTTTTCGTAAATTGAGTTAGCGAAAGTAGCAGAATTTTTCAAGGCACTTCCCGACAAGGAAGTGCTTTTTTGTTTTCAATAATCAGTCTCTGAGCGGAGCATCGAATGAGAGAGAGATGCGTAGTCGCCTGTACCCGATAGGGTGAAGAGCGGCGTTTGCGAATACCGTCCTTCGACGACGGGTTTCACTTCGTTCAACCCTCCACTCAGGGACTGGCACAAGGAGTATGTATGCAACCAGACCGCAAGATCAGAATTTCTCTCCCCAGCAAGGGCACGCTCGGCGATAAAGCCAAAGAGCTTTTAGCCAACGTTGGGTTTCGGGTCTATAGCCCCAATCCACGCCAGTACAAGGCGACTATCCCCCGCTTTCCAGAGATGGAAGTCATTTTTCAACGCCCGGGCGACATTGTTCACAGTGTTCGGAGCGGGAGCGTCGATTTTGGTATCACGGGCAGAGATATTTTTCTCGAAAAGAAGGGTGCCAATGGGCAGATCCTTGAACTGCACCAAAAATTGGGTTTTGGACAATGCACCTTAAACGTGATCACGCCTAAATCTTGGAGCGAAATCGGTTCCGTATCCGATTTGGGGAAGATGCAGGATGAACTTGGACGTCCGCTGAAAATCGCATCCAAATTTTCCAATCTGACAAAGCAATTTTTTGACGGACGGGACGCTCTTGATTTTGAGTTGATCGCTGCGGAAGGAGCTTTGGAGATCGCCCCGACGGTGGGTTACGCCGACCTGATCGTGGACATTGTCTCGACCGGGACGACGCTGCGCGATAACCAGCTCAAGATGCTGGAGGGCGGCGAGTTGCTGCGTTCGCAGGCATGTTTGATTGCGAATAAGGCTCGCCTGCGGGAGAACGATGCCGTGCGAGAAATTGCAGTGCAACTGTTGGAAGTCTTGAGTGCCTATCTGCGGGCAGATGATCGCTTGGCGATTTTTGCGAATATTCGCGGCGAGTCGCCTGAAGATGTTGCCGAGAAGATTTTTTCGCAAAAGGTGATCGGTGGCCTGCAGGGACCGACCATCTCGCAGGTGATTACCCGTGACCGTGAGAATTGGTACGCCGTGCATCTGATCGTCTCGAAATCGACGCTGCACGAAGCGATCAAGGAAATCCGTTCGGTGGGAGGCAGTGGCGTGGTCGTCTCGGATGTGAATTACATTTTTGAAGAAGAGCCGGAAGAGTTGAGCGCAATGTTCGATGCGTTGAAATTGTAATGACGTGAAACGTGAAGCGTAAAACGTGAAATCATCTAGCATCACGTTTTACGCTTCACGAGATCAAAGGAGAAGATGATGATAAAGATTTACCCACTTAGCGAAGCCAAGCAAGGCATTTTAAAACGCAAACCGATTTATCAGGATAGCTATTCACCTGCGACCATCGCACGTACCGAGTCGGTCTTTGGCGAGGGCGTTATGCCGCACCAAGCTGTGATGCAAATTTTGAGATCGATTGACGAAGATGGGGATGCCGCCGTACAAAAATGGAACGCGACCCTCGACCGTTTCGATGAGCCGAAGTTTGGCATTGAAAAGGATGCCCTCAAAGCGGCTTGGGAGCGCATCCCTGTCCGTTTGCAGGAAGTGCTGGAAAAATCTGCCGCCCGTATTCGCCAGTTTCACGAGAATCAGCCAATCACCAGTTGGCTAACGGAGGAGATGGGCGGACAAATCGGTCAGCGTTTTACGCCTGTGGAACGGGTGGGCGTTTACGTCCCCGGCGGGACAGCGCCATTGCCCTCTTCGCTGTTGATGAGCGTTATCCCTGCGCAGGTAGCAGGCGTCAAGGACATCGTTGTTTGTACGCCGCCAAATCCGCAAGACTCAATTCTTGCCGCTGCCTACATCTGCGGCGTGGACGAGATCTATCAGGTCGGCGGTGCGCAGGCGATCGGTGCGATGGCGTTTGGTACTGAGAGTATCCCTCGGGCAGATAAGATTGTCGGGGCGGGCAACCTTTTCGTCACACTCGCCAAACAGCAGCTCTACGGCTTGGTCGGCTTCGATGGGCTGGCGGGTCCGACCGAGACAATGGTCATTGCCGATGCGGATGCCAACCCTGAATGGGTCGCTGCCGACCTGCTTGCCCAAGCCGAGCACGATGTCCAAGCCAGTGCAATCTTGCTGACCACGGATGAAGAAATGGCGAAAAAAGTGCAGATTGCCGTTGATGAACAGACGAAAAAACTCTCGCGTGAAGAAATTATTTTGGCATCGCTGGAGAACAAGAGCGGCATCGTGGTCGTAGACACACTCGAAGAAGCCGCTCAACTTGCTAACGATTACGCCGCCGAACACCTGTGTCTCGCCGTGCGTGACCCTGAAACGCTGATGGATAAAATCAATAACGCGGGTGGTTTCTTCCTTGGTGAACACTCCTTTGAAGCCCTCGGCGACTATGTGGCGGGTCCCAGCCACGTCATGCCGACAGGTGGCACAGCCCGCTTCGCCTCGCCGCTCAACCTGCTTGATTTTGTCAAAATCTCCAGCGTTGTTGCCCTCGATCCGCAGACCGCCGCCGAACTTAGTCCCATCGCAGCCGACTTTGCGGATACGGAGAAGCTGACGGCGCACGCCAATGCATCCAAAATCAGAATGATGAAATAAGTGATGAGTGATGCGTGGCACGTGATGAATTCGCTCTCAGGAATCAAATATGAAAATAAAGCTACCTGAACATATCCAGAACCTACCGCCTTATACGCCCATCGAGCCTTTTGACGTGCTCTCTGAGCGTATCGGGCGCGCGCCGGAAGAGATCGTCAAATTGGACGCAAACGAGAACCCTTATGGTATGTCGCCGCGTGCAGAGGCGGCTTTGGCGCAATTACCTTTTGGGCATATTTATCCTGACCCTGAATCCCGTGCGCTGCGGGCGGCATTAGCTGAATTTACCCAAACGCCTGCCGAAAATCTGCTCGTCGGCGCAGGTGCGGATGAGTTGATTGATCTCATCATGCGCGTGTCTCTCTCTCCTGGCGATAAAATCATTAATTGCCCGCCCACCTTTGGGATGTATGCCTTTGATGCTGATTTGAACAATGCGCAAGTCGTCAACGTTCCGCGCAACAGTGAATTTTCCATAGATGTGGACGGCATTATTAAAACCGCTGATAAACACAAACCAAAGCTTATCTTCTTAACATCGCCGAACAACCCTGATGGGGCACTTCTTGTAAAAGCCGATCTTGAAAAGCTGCTTGAACTCCCCTGTATGATTGTTTTAGACGAGGCTTATGTCGAGTTTGCCGCCCCTGAAAGTTTGGGGCGTGAACTGAGCCAGATTACTGAAGTGCCAAAGCGTGAGAATCTGATCGTTTTGCGCACCTTCAGCAAATTGGCAGGATTGGCAGGGCTGCGTGTGGGATATGGGGCATTCCCAAGTTGGTTAATGCCCATACTCTGGAAAGCAAAACAGCCATACAATGTCAATGTCGCCGCGAGTGTGGCGGCTGTTGCCGCCCTTGAAGATGTCGACTACCTTCAAACGGTCGTTGTCCAAATTGTGGATGAGCGCAAACGCCTTTTCGATGCGCTTAAGAATATATCGTGGCTCGAACCCTATCCATCCAATGCAAATTTCATTCTCTGTCGTGTTGTAGGGAAAGATGCCGCAAAATTGAAAGCCGATCTGGCATCTGAGTATGGCATCTTTATCCGCTACTTCAATAAACCTGGTTTGGATGACCATATTCGGATTAGTGTAGGAACGCCTGAGCAGGTAGATGTTTTGTTGAAGGCGTTAAAAAGTATGTAGATGTGCATTGCATCCGACAGGATGCGTTGCGCATCGAGTCTTGCAACTTAACCCGAACTGCAACGCACATTCTGCTTCGCTTCAAGTGAAATGCAGTTCTGACAAGGAGTTTTTATGAGACAAGCTTCCATTCAACGAAAAACGAACGAAACTAATATCTCTCTTTCTATTAACTTAGACGGCACGGGGACACACAACATCTTCACAGGTGTCGGTTTCTTTGATCACATGCTGACTCAAATTGCCGTGCATGGGTTGATTGATATCGACCTGCAAGCGGAGGGCGATCTGCACATCGACGCGCATCACACTGTTGAGGATTGTGGGATTGTGCTTGGGATGGCGATTGGGCAGGCGCTCGGTGAAAAGCGGGGCATCCGCCGTATGGCAGAAGCAAGTGTCCCGATGGACGATGCGCTGGCGAATGTTGTGCTGGATTTGTCAGGGCGTTCATATTCCGTTATCCAAATCCCGTGGGTGAGTGCATCTGTGGGCAGTATCCCGACTTCTTTAATCGACCACTTTTTTGAGACGGTGGCGGTGGTTGCGAAGATGAATCTGCATATCCGTGTTTTTTATGGCAGGGATAATCATCACATTGCGGAAGCGACATTCAAGGCTTTTGCGAGGGCGTTGGATGCGGCGGTGCAGATTGATGAGAGAAGAATGGGTGTGGTGCCGAGTTCGAAAGGGACGATTTAGTGCGTATTGCGTGTTGCGTAATGACCTTGCTGACGAGAAATCTTTACGAAATACGCATTACGCAATACGAGTTGAAAAGGAAATCCAATGATCAAAAGCTTTACCGTTTTTCCCGCCATTGACCTGCGTGCGGGGCAAATTGTCCGCCTGGCGCAGGGAGATCCTGAAAGGCAAACCCTCTACGGCGATAATCCCCGTGCGCAGGCGCAGATTTTCAAAGACGCTGGCGCTGAGTGGGTGCATGTCATCAATTTGAGCGGCGCATTCAACGAAGATGCGGATGCGAATCTGAAGGCGCTTGAGAGCATTTTGAGCGTGGGTTTGAAGGTCGAGTTTGGGGGTGGTATCCGTGATGAAGAGACTTTGCGCATCCCGCTGGAGATGGGTGTGGAGCGGGTCTTTCTCGGCACGGCGGCGATCAAAACGCCTGAACTCGTGGATTGGGGTGTCGAACGTTTCAGCGCTGAGCGAATTGCGGGCGACATCGGCGCACGGGAGGGGATGGTGATGGTGCAGGGCTGGCAGGAATCCACACCGTTGACGGTGCAGGCTGTCGGGGAGCGGTTATATGCGCAGGGTGTGCGTTGGTGCGTCTTGACCGATGTGAAGAGAGATGGCGTTGGCATGGGCGTGGATGTTTCGAGTGCTATTGATTTGCAGAATCAAACGGGTTTGCAGATGGTGGCTTCGGGCGGAGTCTCTACGTTGGATGATGTGCGCCGTGTGAAGGATGCTGGGTTGGCGGGGGTGATCATTGGCAGGGCGTTGTATGATGGGAAGTTGACCTTAGAAGATGCATTGAAGATTTGATGAAG
>JBNKMO010000154.1:0-14688 GCA_050293165.1 Anaerolineales bacterium
ACAGGACAAGCCGGTTTTTGTCTACAAATTTATTGCGCGCGACACAGTAGAAGAGAAGATTTTGGAATTGCAAGAGCGTAAGAAGGCTCTTGTAGAGCAATTGATCTCTTCCGAGGGCAGCTTCTTCAAATCACTAACACGCGATGATGTGGAAGTCCTGTTTTCGTAGCGTGGCTAGATGGACAAAAGTTCACAATTAAATCACTGGAGAAATCTATGAACCCCAACTTCGTCAAACCTCGTTACGATACCGGTGGATTTGCCCACCTGCCTCAGCGCATTCAAAACCTCTTTGATAAACAGGAATATAAAACCGCCATCTTCTTCTTCATCGACGGATTTGGCTGGCGTTTCTACGAGCAATTCAAAGAACACCCCTTCTTTATCGAACTTGCCAAATATGGCAGCGTAGAGAAGATCACATCCCAATTCCCGTCCACCACCGCTGCACACGTCACCACCTGGCATACGGGGCAACCCGTCGGCGAGAGCGGTATTTTCGAGTGGCAGTATTACGAACCCCAGCTTGATGCCATCTTTGCCCCACTGCTCTTTTCCTATGCTGGCACCCTCGAACGCGAGACTGCCAAAGACAGCGGCGTCGATCCGAAAAACCTCTATCCCAACAAAAGCATCTATCCTGCACTGACCGAACTCGGAGTCGAGTCACATATCTTCCAACACAAAGCCTTCACCCCCTCCTCCTACTCCGACATAATCATGCAAGGAGCCAATACCCACGCCTATAAAACCCTCCCCGAAGCGCTGGTCAACATGCGCCTGCTGCTGGATAAACCGGCAGGGATGCGCTACATCGCCTACTATTTCGGGGATGTAGACTCGATCATGCACAAATATGGACCGGAATCTCCGCAGGCAAATGCCGAAATAGAAAGCCTGCTCGATGCGCTCCTGCACCACTTCTTGCTACCGCTATCTCAACAACTGCCTGGTGAGACGCTTTTTCTCATGACCGCCGATCACGGGCATGTGGAGGTCAATCCAGATACCTGTGTCTACTTAAACGTCGATCCAGCCTTTGCCGGAATCGAAAACTATTTTAAACGGAATCAGGCCGGTGACATGCTCGTTCCGGCGGGCTCCGCACGGGATATGTTCCTCTACATCAAAGATGATCTCATCGACGAAGCACACGACTTCCTCGCATCCCGCCTTGAAGGGATTGCCGATGTCGTCACCACGCAGCAACTGATTGATGCTGGCTATTTCGGCTCCACCATCTCAGAAACCTTTCTGTCGAGAGTCGGGAATCTCGTTATTTTGCCCTACCGCTATCAGACGGTCTGGTGGTATGTCAAAGGAAAATTCCAGCAGTGGCATTACGGGCATCATGGCGGCTTAACCCCGCAAGAGATGGAAATCCCGCTATTTATCTGTAATTTTTAAGGCCTATTTTCGAGTAAAATAATGCCTACTTTGCGACGTCGCGTGATGCGGCGTTCACTTAACTTCTAAAGGAGAATTTCCCCATGTATCAAAAATTAGTTATTGTAGGCAATCTCGGTCGTGACCCCGAGATGCGTTATACCCCTTCTGGTCAGGCTGTCACCAATTTGAACATCGCTACCAATCGTCAGTACACTGCCAATAGCGGTGAACGCGTAAAGGAGACCACCTGGTTCCGCGTTTCAGTTTGGGGCAAGCAGGCCGAAACCGTCAATCAGTACCTGCGCAAAGGCTCGAAGGTTTTGGTCGAAGGGCGCTTAACGCAAGACCCCGCAACGGGTGGGCCGCGTGTCTGGACTGGGAACGATGGCGCCCCACGTGCCTCCTTCGAGATGACCGCCCAGACTGTGCGCTTCCTTTCATCCCGCGAAGATGACCAACAGGCCGGCAGCCGCAGCGCCAGCAGCAGCGGCGGCATCGACTACGGTAATATGTCCGATGATATGATGCCCCCACCCGATGATGACATTCCCTTCTAGACGGGAGTAAATCATGGCACAACAACCCCCAAAACAGATCGCAATGGAAGTGGACGCAGATATCGAGTCGATTTACGCCAATCTCGCGCGAATCGCTCACTCGCCTGCCGATATTGTGCTCGAATTTGCACATCTCCTGCCCGGCGCAAAAAAGGCAAAAGTCAGCTCACGCGTCGTGATGACGCCCCTCAGCGCAAAGCTGCTCCTGCGTGCATTGAACGATAATCTGGCGCGCTATGAAAGCACCTTTGGCGAGATCAGTGTCCCGAAAAGCAATACTCTGGCAGATAATCTATTTCGTCCTTTTCTAAAACCTGACACAGATGAAAACGATGAAAAGAAGGACGAATAATGGATCGACTTGAAATTGCTGCGGATGAAATCCGTGAAAAATTTGATATTCAAACTGCGGCACGTGATAAGGCACTGACAGTCTCCCGTTCGCTCATCCGCCATTGTGCCTTGGCAATCCGCGCTGTGCATCGCGACGACCTGGATGTGATGAACGAGCATCTCAAAGAAGCGACCACGCTTGCAAATGAACTCAAGACTGATCTGGCAGAGCATCCCGACCTGTACTATACAGGCTACACACAGGATGCTCTTAAGGAATATGTAGAAGCTAAAGTGACCTGCGCCCTAATCAAAAACAAGCCCCTCGTCATGCCCGCCGAATTGGATGTGCCGCACGCCACCTATCTCAAAGGTTTGTCGGAAGTGATCGGTGAACTACGCCGTCGCACCCTGGATGAACTACGTAGCGGCTACTCCGAAGAATCTGAGCGCCTGCTAACCCACATGGACGAGATTTACGCCGTTCTCGTGACGATGGATTACCCTGACGCAATCACGCATGGCTTACGTCGCCAAACCGATATTGGACGCAGCATCATCGAGCGCACGCGCGGTGACATCACCTTCAGCTTGCGGGGAGAGCATCTTGAAAAAAAGATAAAAGAACTCAGTGCTCAACTAGGCATTGCCGAAGAAAACAAGTAAGATACGAGCGCAATACAACAATGTGTTGCGCTCTTTTTTTATCGTAACAAGAAAGGAGAAAAAACATGGCACAAGCAGGAAAACGTTATTCCCTCCTAATCTATGAACATACCTTAAAACGCTGGTATCCTGCCACATTTCTCTTGAGCGTCGCTCTTTTTGCGTTTTGGTGGTTCCTGCCGATCATCATGCCAAATAAAGGTGCCAACTGGGTCGATGATCTTGCTTTTTACAGCAGCATTGGCGCACTCGTATTAAGTATTTTTTTTATGGGCATTCGTAAAATGGCGTATGTACGCCCTTATCCCGATCATTTGCGCCTTGCTACACCTTTCCTGCGGCTGAAAATTTCCTATAAGCGTTTCCACAAAACCACCACTGCAGAAATGCAGGCGCTTTTCCCGCCATCGTCGCTTTCCTCATGGCTGCGCGGACAAATGGCCCCTCTTATGACCAAAACCGCTATTGTCGTTGAATTAAAAAGTTTCCCCTTGCCTTATCCCATGTTGCGCCTTTTCCTCTCACCATTTTTCTTTAAGGATAAAACCCCGCATCTTGTTCTGCTTGTCGATAAATGGTTGCGCTTCAGTTCAGAGATGGAAAGTTTCCGCTCAGGCGGCGGCATTGAAGACCCGAGCAAGAAAGCCGCTCGCAGGTCTGTGCTTTCCTCACTAACAAACGACAAATGAAAATCTATTTTGCCTGCTCTATCACAGGTGGTCGTCAATACGAGCAAACCTATCAGGCGCTCACCCAATTTTTATTGGATCAAGGATACGAGGTTCCAACCGCGCATCTTGCCGAGAGCAATATTCTCGACCTGGAGAAGGTCGTGCATCCAAGCGACGTATACGCTCGTGACATCAACTGGATACAGGCCAGTGACATTTTACTCGCCGAGGTCAGTGTTCCGTCTCATGGCGTCGGCTACGAGATCGGCTATGCTCTGGGATTAAAAAAGCCCGTCCTCTGCATTCATGATGCAGATAGGGCGGTCTCAAAAATGATTACCGGCAACCCAGACTCTCTGCTAAGAGTCGCCTCCTACACGGAACTGGATGGTGCCTTTGCCGCAATCAATCAGTTTGTGAACAAAGTCACTAGAAGCGCGTGACAATAGACTTTGTGAATATTGGAGCAATCAAGTAATATTCAAGTGGAGACAAAAACAACATCTATTTAGATGCTCCTCATGGTCTCCTCCTTTGGCGAAGCCTCCGCTAGATTTCGGTCTAAGCGGAGGCATGCTTTAAGGGGTAATTTTATTCTTGTTTAGCTGTGGGTAAAACAACAAAGAATGTAGAGCCTTCACCAAGTGTGGATTCGACCCATATACGCCCGTGATGATTTTCGACGATAGTTTTGACAATAGCTAACCCCAACCCTGAGCCGACTTTGCTGCTACTGACATTTCTTGCGCGGAAAAACTTCTCAAAGATACGTGCCTGATCTTCACGCGGGATACCAGGCCCTTCATCAGAAATTTTCAGAACCAGTTCGCTCCCCTCGCTATGCATCTTGATGAAGACGCGCTTCCCCTCTCCGGTATATTTAACGGCATTAGTGAACAAGTTATCGCACATCTGTCGAAGGCGCAGAGGATTTCCGTGTACCTGAGGCAAGTTAGGGGCAAGGTCGATTTCGAGCGTCTGATCCTTTTGTTTATATAAACTTTCGTAATTTTGAATGGTGTAACCGATAATCTCTGCCATGTTGACCGTCTCGCGCTCAGTATCGAAACCAGCTTCAATCCGCCCGAGATCAAGCAGGTCGTTAATCAGCACTGTGATATCTTCAACGCTAGCCTGAATGCGCTGGATGAAATCCTTTTGAATGGGATTCAGCGGGCCAACTCTTTCGAGCAGTTCCGTATAGCCCAAAACAGCTGTTAGAGGGGAACGCAAGTCGTGCGAGACGGTGTGAACAAAATCATCTTTCAAACGGTTGAGTTCTTTAAGATAAGAAATATCTTGCATAGTGATCGCGATACCCACTTTAGGGATGTGGGTATATTGCGCAGTAAAGATTCGCCCATTTTCGAAGGTGATCTCGTAATGGCGCGGTTTCTCATCACTCTTGTTTTTGATTAAATCAAGCAAGTCGTCGGAAGGAATGACTTCTTCGGCATAATGCCCGATAACGTCACCCGGGTGTATATCAAGCGCAAGGGCCATGCTGCTATTGACGATCTGAATGCGGGATTCAAGGTCAAGCATGAGCAAAGAGTCGTTCATTTTGGAAAGAACAGCCTCGAATTTAAGGCGTTCTTCATTGGCGCTATGGTAAAGGCGTGCATTTTCAATTGCAACGGAAGCGTTTTCTGCAAGAATGGAAAGCAGAAGCGTATCGCGGTTGCTAAAGGGCATTTTGTGAAGGCGATTATCTACTCCCAATACGCCGATGATCTTTCCGTGGACTTTTAGTGGTACATAGATCAGCGCTTGTACCAAATAGGCGGTTTGGATCTTGTGCGTTTCGTCTTTGTTGTAGGTTATCGCCTCGCCGCTTTTGACAACCTGTCCTGCGAGTGAGTTATCAACCGGCACACGGAAAGAATCTACGAAACCTTTTTCAAAATTATGCCCGGCACGCATGTAGAGTTCATTGGTTTTTTCATCGAGCAAAAGCAAACTGCTTTCTTCTGCTTTAATCAAATATACGGCCGCGCTGACTATTTTTTGAAGCACATCGTCAATATCGAGGCTACCGGTGATTTCTTGGCTGAGCTTAAGAAGCACTTCTAATTCGCTAAGGCGTTGCTCAAGCGAGGTTGTTGTTTTGTTAATCCTCTGTCGCAACCAGTCGCCCATTTTTCTGGCACGCTTCAGACTACTTTGTACCGCTTCGATGATCTCGTCGGTTCTGATGGGAGGCTCAAGATAGGCACTAATTCCCGTGCGGAGGGCTTCCTGTACTATCTGTTTAGATTGCTCTTTCGCCATGAAGACGACAGGCAAGGTCGGGTATTGTTCAAGAAGTTTTTGTATTAGGGGGATACTATTTTCTTCTTGTAATCTTGATTCTAGAATCACCAGACCGGGATTGCTCTCTTGCATGAGTTTCTGGATACCTGCATAATCGGAGGCTGCCACTGTTTGATAATCCAACGCACGTAAAGCGCGCGACAACAACTGTCGCGTTGGGCTTTCGTCGAGAGCAAGAAGAATCAGTTCTTTCATTTTTGGATTAGTTGGGCAAAATTTGTTCTGTCGTTTCCAATAAGCGTTTCAGCGCCGTTTGCGCAGTTATGAGAGCTTGCCTCTGTGCAGGATTAAGTGCGCCGAGTTTGTCTTCCCCTAAGAGATCAAGGGAGAACGTTGCGGCACTCACCTCTTCATTTAGCGTTTTCCGTAGGACATCCAGAATCTGATTTTGACGTTTTTCACTGCCGCGAGAAATCTCTGCACTTTGACGCAAGGCACGGAATAAGCGCTCATTCACAAGTGAGATAGAGGCATAATCGGCAATCGCTCCAAGCAGGGATTCTTCTGTTTTTCTAAAGGGATGTTCTTTTTGGCGCACGAGGATCAATAAACCGATCACTTCGTCTTTTGCCTTGATCGGGGTCACAATCGCAGCCCTTCCTAAAGCCGATATTTTGAAGCGACGCAGAGGTTCGCCGTGAATTGCCAAACTCTCTCCTGAAAGGGCAACCAAAGAACTGATGCCATCTTCCAAAGGTTTGTTGAGTTTCTTTGCCCAAGAAGCAGGTAAATTACGTTGTGCCGTTAGCAAAAAGGATGCTTTATCTTTTTCGTCGCGCAGGAGCAGCCAGCCAATATCCGCAGCCGTAATGTGGATGGCACCTTCAATGATCTGATGAAAGAGCAGGCGCTGGTCAGTAACAGAAACAACCGCTTTTCCAATTGAGAGCATCGTGCGTAGCTCATGAACCTTGCGCTCCAACTCGAGATTAGCAATTTTCAGGCGCTCATCAAGGCGTTCTCGGTCATTAACACCACGTACTTGTTTCAGGCCTCGCTCCACAGCCGCAACTGCTTCGGCTTCTCGTAAAGGCAAAAAGAGATAATCAGAAGCGCCCAGACGCAAGGCTTGCATCAGGCTATGCTCTTCTTCTTTTTCTGCCAAGACGATGATCGGCGTCTCGGTGTTTTGTGCGTGCAAACCAACCAGTAAATCTTTCCCGCTAAGGCCAACCATATCCAAATTTAAAATAATCAAATCAGGGGTCAGGTTTATCGCTGTCTGAATAGCTTTATTCGCATCAGAGACAACTTTAACCTGATACCCTAATGGCGTTAGCGACTGACGACCAAGCACATCGCTAATATCTGGATCATTTTCAACAATGAGGATGATTTCTTTTGATGCGGGCATATTTTCTCTGCAAACCCTTAAGTTTGAGAAGATTGTAACACTCTTTTATTGCCAAAAAAACATCTCAGACTTTCATTTCTAAAAGGATAGCAAAGATTTATGTGAATGTTATACTTGGCAAAATCCAATCCATATAAGGATAAACCTATGCAAGATTTTCTTTGGTGGCGCGACGGAATTATCTATCAGATCTATCCACGCTCCTTTTTTAATACGACGGGCAACGGTATTGGTGACCTGCCAGGTATCCACGCCAAGCTCGATTATCTCGCCAATCTCGGTGTGGATGCGCTCTGGCTTTCGCCCTTCCATCCCTCGCCGGACAAGGATTTTGGATACGATATCAGCAACCACAAGGGGGTGGATGCGAAGCATGGCTCACTGGCAGATTTTGATAATTTAGTGGAAGCAAGCCACAAGCGAGGGATGCGTATCGTCCTTGACCTCGTCCTGAATCACACATCTGATCAACATGCCTGGTTCCAGGAATCTTCCGCTAACCGAACCAATCCCAAAGCGAACTGGTACATCTGGTTAGATACCATCCCCAACAATTGGGAAGCGGTCTTCGGCGGCAAAGGCTGGACGTGGCACGAGGGACGCGGGCAATATTACTATCACATGT
Source organism: Anaerolineales bacterium (assembly GCA_050293165.1). Taxonomy (GTDB): domain Bacteria; phylum Chloroflexota; class Anaerolineae; order Anaerolineales; family Villigracilaceae; genus Desulfolinea. Next base: position 7,909 of record JBNKMO010000154.1, read on the forward strand.
TCGTCAAGGAACAGCCCGATGTGAATTGGCGCAACCCCGAAGTGCGCGCTGCCCAACTAGACGTAGTGCGTTTCTGGCTCGAACGCGGTGTGGACGGTTTTCGACTGGATGTTTTCAACGTCTACTTCAAAGATGCGCAATTGCGCAATAATCCCTTCAAGCTGAAAGGCTTACGCGCCTTTGATCGTCAGGAACACATCTACGATTGTGACCGGCCCGAGATGGACGACTTGCTTGTTGAATTACGTACGATGCTCGATGAATACGACGAGAGTTACGCGGTCGGCGAGACCTTCTTCCCCACCCGCGAGAAAATTCACCGCTACAACGGTGACGATAAACTTCACGCAGCCTTTGACTTCGAGTTTTTGTGGAGCAAATATCGCCCTGAACCCTTATTGAAAGCCATTCGAAATTGGGAAGAGCTCTCGACGGAAACGGGCTTGTGGCCTAATTATGTGCTTGGTAATCACGATGTACCGCGAACCGCCACGCGTCACGCCAAAGGCGAAGATGATGCGCGTGCCAAAGTGATGATGGCGCTTTTACTGACCATGCGCGGCACGCCCTTCCTCTATAACGGCGAAGAGATCGGACAGCGCGACATCTCACTCAAACGCAGCGAGTTACTCGATCCGCTCGGTAAGAAGTACTATCCCCTCCACAAAGGGCGTGACGGTTGCCGTGCCCCCATGCAATGGGATAACACACAGAATGCCGGTTTCACGAGCGGCAAGCCGTGGCTGAAAATTCATCCCAATTACAAGACTCGCAACGTCGCGGCTCAACAGGAAGATGAGAACTCGCTTTTCAATCTAACCCGTCGCCTGATTGCCTTACGCAAAGAATACGTCACCTTGCGGCGTGGAGAATTTATACATCTCGAAAACACGCCCAAGGAAGTGCTTGCCTATCTCCGCAAGGACGAGAACGCGACAATTTTAGTTGTGCTGAATTTCAGCAGCAAAGTGCAGGCATTGGGTATTCCTGATGGCAAATGGGATGTGCTTTTCTCAGAAACACGCACAGGCGAGATTAATCGCTCCAAATTGGAATTACTCCCCGATGAAGTTCTGCTCTTAAAAGTCAAACATGATTGATCTGTCTGAATATCACATTACAGTCGTGATCCCGGCGTATAAGGTAGAAAAGCAAATCCTTCGCACGCTCGCCAATATTCCCGACTATATTCGTGAGATCATCATTGTTGATGATGCATCGCCTGATGAAACGAGCAAGCTTGTTTTGGAAGCAAAGCGCAAGGATGAACGCATCCACTTGATTCGACATACAGAAAATCAGGGGGTCGGTGGGGCGATGATTTCCGGCTTCAAAGCAGCGCTGAAGAGCAAATCCCAAATTATTCTCAAGCTCGATGGCGATGGTCAGATGAGCGATTATGACCCTCGCAGACTTCTGGAGCCACTTATCCTCGGACAGGCAGATTACGCCAAAGGAAACCGCTTTCGCGATTTCCATGCGCTCAAAAATATGCCCTTTATCCGTCAAATTGGAAATATGGGCCTTGGCTTTCTCGTCAAAGCTGCTACAGGATACTGGAATTGCTTTGATCCCACGAACGGCTTTTTTGCCATTCGCGGAGAAGTATTGGCGCTTATTCCTCTGGAGAAAATCCATAAAAGCTATTTCTTTGAAACATCCATGTTAGGGGAACTCTACCTAATTAACGCCGTCATCCGCGACATTCCCTACCCGGCTGTTTATGGTGATGAAGTTTCCAATCTCTCCATTCGCAAAACTTTGCTGGAATTTCCCCCCAAGTTATTCTATATTTTCTTTCGCCGCGCGTTCATAAAGAACTTTTTTTATGACTTCAGCATGGAATCAATTTATCTGCTTGCCGGAGTGCCAATGTTGCTCTTTGGTTTGGTCTTTGGCATTGTCAAATGGATCAAATACGCTCAACTAGGTGTCCCGGCCCCAACCGGAACGGTAATGATTCCAGTTGTTCTAGTCATTCTTAGTGTCCAACTTCTTCTTGCGGCCGTAAATATTGATCTGCAATCTATCCCAAACACTCCACTTGTTCAGAAGGCATTGAAACGAAACCATGAAAATTAAAAACGCTCTGCAACGCTATCCCAAAGAAAACCTGACGCGCACGCCTACGCCGCTCCAGCATTTGCCGCATCTCAGCAAGCAACTGGATCTGAATTTTTACCTAAAACGTGACGATCTGACCGATCTCGCTCTCGGCGGCGACAAGCCCCGCAAGCTGGAATATGAGATCGCGCAAGCAAAAGCCAAGGGCGCGGATTATCTTGTCACTACAGGCAGTGCGCAGTCGAACCATGCCCGCCTGACGACAGCTGCCGCGCGTCGGCTCGGACTCGACGTTGCTGTGGTACTCAGCCACGATCAATGGCACGCCATTCAAGGGAATCTGCTAACGGTCTACCTAATGGGTGCCCGCGTGGAGATGATCTCTACCGAAGACCACTGGGATCTGGAAGAACACGCCCTCAAGCTGGTCGAGGAACTCAAAGCCAATGGGCGCAAACCGCATTACATCCCTGTTAGCGGAACAACGCCGCACTCCTCACTTGGTTATATCAGCGGCGCACTGGAGACGCTTGAGCAACTCAAAGAGCAGAATGTCGTTCCAGACGCGGTTTATCTGCCCTTTGGAACAGGCGGCATCTTCACCGCCATGCTGCTGACTTTCCGTGAAGCTGGCTTTGAGATGCCTTTCTACGGCATCAGTGTCAACCGCAGTCTCGATAAATGTTTTGCCAATCTCGATAAATGGTGGAGCGCCCTTTGCGAACTACTGGATGTTGATCCCAGCCGTCCACGTGGCGAGTATTATCTTCACGAAGAGTTTATCGGCAACGAGTACGGCGATCCCACTGAAGCGGGGTTGGATGCCATTTTAACGATGGCAACTGCGGAGGGCATTTTGCTTGATCCTGTTTACTCCGGTAAGGTTTTTTCGGGCTTTCTGGCGCACCACGTCGAGGGTCAGTGGCGAAACGGGCAATCCATCCTGATGCTGCATTCCGGTGGTGTTCCCGCCATCTTCGCTTATGCCGACATCCTGAAAGAGCATCTACACAAGCGAGGCAGACTTTAGATGGATAGAGCAGCGTTCAAAACCTATAAAAAGCAATTCGTCGATGCGACCAGCCAAGTGTTACTCGCCGACCACACCGAAAATTTAGATGAGGCGGCTTTCCCTGCCTACAGCAACCCTAATCCTTTGATGAACTTTCTCTTTTGGGAGAGAATTTGTCAGGTTATGCAGCATATCGAGGGAAACAGAAAATTCGGTAAGGTCTTAGATTTTGGCTGCGGCAGCGGCGTGATGCTGCCCTTTCTTGCTGAGCATGCGCAAACCGTTCAAGCGGTCGATGTTGATCTGAATCCACTCCGCCGACTTGAAAGGTATGTTTCCTTTGACAAGAATATTATTTTTTCTGATACGCACACAGATATCGAAAAAGAATCACTTGACTTGATTATTGCGCTGGACGTGCTGGAGCACGTCGATAACCTGGACACAACTTTCGCAGAACTCGCATCCCTACTCAAACCTGACGGTGAGATCATTATCTCTGGTCCCACGGAAAATATTTTTTATAAGATGGGGCGTTTTCTTGCGGGATCGGTCTATTCAGGGCATTATCATGTTCGTGATATTTACCATATTCGTAAAAACGCCCAGAAGTATTTTCAAATTGAGAATATAGCTTCTCTCTTCTTCCCGATCTCGTTTTTTCTGATTTTTAAGGGGAGACGCTAATATCATTCGCAAGTGACGGCCTAGGGAGTTTCACTTCATCGGCAGCGAGTATGGCGATCCCACTGAAGCGGGGTTGGATGCCATTTTAACGATGGCAACTGCGGAGGGCATTTTGCTTGATCCTGTTTACTCCGGCAAGGTTTTTTCGGGCTTTCTGGCGCACCACGCCGAGGGTCAGTGGCGAAACGGGCAATCCATCCTGATGCTGCACTCAGGTGGTGTTCCCGCCATCTTTGCGTATGCCGACATCCTGAAAGAGCATCTGAAGAAACGCGGCAGGCTCTAATTAATATCGCTTAAAGAAAAACACTCCCTGATTTTTTCAAGGAGTGTTTTTTGGTTGAGTTTAGCCCAGTAAATAATCGAGCACGTCTTTGGCGGAGTATGCGCGCTGCCCGGCTTTGAAATACTTCAAAATGGAGGGCAGGGTCTTGCCTGAACTGACGAGGGGCGGCTCAACATAGCCGCCCGTACGGTGTTGGGCGTAGCCTGCACTGGCGCAAAGGTTGTTGCAAAGACAGCCACGTGCTTCTGTGTCTTCGAGCTTGCCATCTTTTTTGAGATATTGGTCGACGGGCTCGGCAGCACAGCGATAGCCAAGGGAGCCATCTTCTTTTTTGTAGGCTTCGCGCAGCAGACCGATGTCGCACAGGCGTGGACGGGCATTATAGACTTCGGGATCTGCCATTGTGCCTTCGAGCTGCACGACCTTGAAGGGATAGCCTGTCGGTGAAACGCGCGCATCTGTGAGAACAACGGCTTCTTCGGCAAAAACTTTTTCGATCACGCGCTGTTTTTCAGTCGCTTTCATACCCGACTCGTCACAAAAGGCAAAGGCGGTCCCGATCTGAACACCTTCTGCACCAGCTTCCTGGGCTTCTTTGATCTTTTCAGGGGTATCGTATCCACCTGCCAGCCAAAAGGGTAGCCCAAGTTCTTTGATCTTGGAAAGAATCGGGGTGTCCTTTTCTCCAAAGATCGGCTCACCCTCTTCGTTGAGTGTCATTTTTCCACGCGGGGGAGCGTTGTGTCCGCCAGCGCTGTGCCCTTCGACCACAAAGCCATTCACTTTGCCCGAAGAACGTTTGATGAGTGTTTTTGCCAGAACGACCGAAGAGATGATCGGGAGGAAGTTCGGACGCAGCAGATTCTGCACCTTGGAGACGGCATTCGAAAAGACGGCTTTCGGGTCAAAATCCATTAGGAAGGTGTCTTCGGATGTTGCGCCTTTGACTTCCATGCGATAGTTGACTTTTTCGTGTTTTGCCAGTTTGTCGAGAATGCCGGGAATTTGAGTCGGGATGCCTGCGCCCATGATGACGTAGTCGATGCCTGCAAGCATCGCGCCATAGAGTGATGCCATTGTGGGCATCTGCACTTTTTCGAGCAGGTTGATCCCGACAGGGTTGTTATGTCCTTCCTTGGCGAGGAAGGTTTCAACGAAATTTGCGATGATCGTTAGTTCTGTCAGCTTTTGGGCGGGATTAAAAGTCCACATTGGTGGGCGTTTGTAGGTGGCGCCTTTTTCGGGATTTTCTCGATAATATTGTTTCAATACCCATGCCACAGGGTCCTGGAAAGGGAAGTGTTGCAGCGCGCGGCGAACGTGACCGCCGACATCCCCTTCCATCAGACGGGCGACCATAATCAAATGAATGCCTGTGCCTGAAATAACGCCCAACTGCCCTTCTTTGGATACCGCCCGCGCTAATTTCCAGTCTGAAACAGCGACTCCCATACCACCTTGAATGACTTGTATTTTGTTCATGTAGTTGTGGCACATTTTGTGCCGTCTCCTTTTGAATTGACAAAAACTTCTTTGCGAAAGATACAACACGAAAGTTGGAAAATGGGCACGATTATGGATATTTGGAATTACTTACTTATTTGCTTTTCCCCTACGGCAAAGTATACTTGATACCACGATGAACGAGTTGCCCTACATCTCCGGCAAACAGAATGAGACTCCGTCCCCGCTGGCGCGTTTTTTGCCGCCTATTGAAATCGGGACTTGTACCACGTGGGTTGAAGCAAATTTGTCGGCAAACGCCTGGGTACTGGATCCATTTGGAGGTTCGCCTCAGCAAGCCCTTCATCTGGCGCGAAGCGGGGCACGCGTGCTGGTCGCGGCGAATAATCCCATCTCCCGTTTTTTGCTGGAGATGGCTTCCGATCCGCCATCTGAATCTGATTTCAAAGCCGCGCTTGCTGAGTTGGGGGCATCGCGCAAAGGCGACGAACGTCTCGAAACCCACCTGAAAAAACTCTATGAAACCGAGTGCTCCAACTGCAAACGCACGCTGATGGCGGATGCTTTTTTATGGCGCAAAGACGCGGACGTGCCCTTTGCGCGCATCTATACCTGCCCGTACTGTGGCGATGCAGGCGAGCGCCTGACAAGCCTTGACGATGCTGAACGTGCATCTGCCCTGCTGGCGAGCGATAAATTACATCGCGCCCGTGTATTGGAACGCGTCGCGCCGCTCAACGACCCCGACCGTGAATATGCCGAGGATGCCGTGCGGACTTACTTACCACGCGCGCTCTATGTGCTGACCACCCTCGTCAACCGCCTCGACGGGCTTACGCTGACGTCTGTTCGTCGGCGTGCGCTTGAAGCGCTCCTGCTAACCGTTTTCGATGCGGCAAACACCCTTTACCCGCACCCGACCGAGCGTCCGCGCCCGAAACAATTGATTGTGCCGGGACAATTCTACGAACATAATCTCTGGAAGACACTGGAAGACAGCATCGCTCTCTGGACGCACTACGCCACACTCACTCCGCTCACGCTTTTCCCCGCATGCCCGCCCGAAAGCGGCGGCATCTGTCTTTTTGAAGGCAAGCTCAAAGACCTCGCCGAAAACGCTGAACTCCCAAATTTTGACGCTGCCATCAGCGCCATTCCGCGCCCCAATCAAGCTTTCTGGACTCTCTCCGCGCTCTGGGCTGGCTGGCTTTGGGGCAGCGATGCCGCCGAGCACTTCAAAGTCGGGCTGCGTCGCCGCCGCTACGAG
>JBNKMO010000155.1:0-12935 GCA_050293165.1 Anaerolineales bacterium
TTCCATGCCACCAATATTGCCGCGGCGACTGTTGAGTTGTCCCATAACATCACCAAGATATTCTTCAGGAACAACAACTTCTACTTTCATCACCGGCTCAAGCAGGATCGGCCCACCTTTGCGAATACCTTCTCGCAAAGCCATGGAACCGGCCATTCTAAAAGCCATTTCGCTTGAGTCAACTTCGTGGAAAGAACCATCAGTGAGGGTTACTTTAATGTCAGTGACAGGATACCCTGCCAAGACACCACTCTCCACCGCATCCATAACACCCTTCTGAACGGCAGGGATATATTCACGCGGGATAGAACCACCAAAGATTTTATCTTCAAATTCAACGCCGCTGCCACGTTTTCCAGGCTCAAGAGCAAAAATAACATGCGCATATTGACCATGGCCACCACTCTGTTTAACATGGCGATACTCCGCTTTCTCAACACTGCGGGTAATCGACTCATGGTAAGCGACACGCGGACGTCCAATATTTGCCTGAACCTTGAATTCGCGCATCATACGGTTGACCAAAACATCAAGGTGTAACTCACCCATACCTGAGATGATTGTTTGTCCCGTGTCTTCATCTTTGCGAACACGGAAAGTCGGATCCTCTTCAGATAATTTATGCAGTGCGTTTGCCATCTTCTCCTGATCCGCAACTGTCTTCGGCTCAATCGCCACAGAAATCACAGGCTCAGGGAAAGTGATATTTTCAAGAACAACTTTCTTATTATCGCAAAGCGTATCGCCAGTAAAAGTGTTTTTTAGACCCAAAACAGCGGCAATATCGCCTGCGCGAACTTCATCCACATCTTCACGACGATCCGCATACATACGGATCAAACGACCAATGCGCTCACGCTTGCCTTTGCTGGAGTTAGTCAGAGCCTGCCCTTTTTCAAGCACACCTGAATAAACGCGGAAATAAGCCAAACGTCCAACATACGGATCGGTTACGATCTTGAAAATCAGCGCACTCAAAGGAGCATCATCTTTTGCAGGCAATGTGATGATCTCGTTCTCATCATCCGGCGAAACGCCGTCGACAGAACCAATATCTGCAGGAGAAGGAAGATAATCAACAACGGCATCCAAAAGCGGTTGGACACCTTTATTCTTCAAAGCAGTGCCACAAAAAGCGGGCGTAGCTTTATTTTCCAGCGTAGCTTTACGCAAAGCAGCTTTTAATTCGGGGATCGTAATCTCTTCACCCTCAAGATACTTGAAGGTAAGCTCATCGTCCAATTCAGCAATTTTTTCGACTAACATCTCGCGTGCGGCTTCAACTTGCTCCCGCATCTCAGCAGGAATCTCAATAACTTTCGGATCTGCCCCTAACGCGTCGTCAAAGACGGTTGCCGTCATCTCGATCAGATCTACCGCACCCTTATAGTCTGCTTCGCTGCCAATCGGCATCTGCAAAGCAATCGGATTTGCGCCCAAACGCTGACGCACCATATCGAGCGTACGATCAAAAGACGCACCCACACGGTCCATCTTATTAATGAAACAAAGGCGCGGCACACCATAACGATCGGCCTGACGCCAAACAGTTTCACTCTGTGGCTCTACACCTTGAACGGCGTCAAAAATAATGACGCCGCCATCTAAAACGCGTAAAGAGCGTTGTACTTCAGCAGTAAAGTCGATATGTCCAGGCGTATCAATGATATTGACCTGATAGCCTTTCCACTCTGCGGAAACAGCAGCGGAGACAATGGTGATGCCTCGCTCTCTTTCCTGTTCCATCCAGTCGGTAACAGTCGTCCCATCATCCACTGAACCAATACGATGCGTTTTACCGGTATAGAACAGAATTCTTTCTGTTACGGTTGTTTTACCAGCATCAATATGAGCAATAATGCCTATATTACGATACTGCTCCAGGGGATAAGCGCGTGCCATTTTATCTTTACCTATATACCTTTATGAGCGGTAATGAGAAAAGGCGCGGTTCGCCTCAGCCATTTTATGAGTTTCGTCACGTTTACGAATCGCTGCACCAGTCTCATTGTAGGCATCCAGAAGTTCAGCTGCCAAATCCTCGGAGAAGGAGCTCCCTTTACGAGCACGAGCAGCGGTCAAAATCCAGCGGATAGCTAAAGCGAGACGGCGTTCGGGAGTAACATCCATAGGCACCTGATAGGTGGCACCGCCGACACGGCGGGGACGCACTTCCATACGGGGGGAAGCTTTGGTAAGCGCTGCTTCAAAAACCTCGAGCGGTTCTTTGCCAGAACGTTCACCAAGAAGATCCATCGTTTTATAAACCAGTTTTGTTGCAGTGCTTTTCTTACCGCTCTTCAAAACATGATGGATAACAGTTTGAACCTGCAAGCTGTTATAGCGCAAGTCAGGTTGAATATTACGTTTTTCAGGTCTAGATCGTCGCATGATAATACTCCAGGAAGATTACTTTAACCGCGCTTCGAGCCGTACTTCGAGCGACCTTGACGACGGTTGTTCACACCAGTGCTGTCCAAAGAACCACGGACAATATGATAACGAACACCCGGCAAGTCCTTCACACGACCACCGCGAACCAAGACAACCGAGTGCTCCTGCAACTGGTGACCTTCACCAGGAATGTAAGCAGTTACTTCGAGTCCATTTGTTAAACGAACACGAGCAATCTTACGTAAAGCAGAGTTCGGCTTTTTAGGTGTCATTGTACGAACAACCGTGCACACCCCTCGTTTTTGGGGAGCGCCTTGCGGCTGACGAACCCGACGCTGTTTCATCGAGTTGTAGGTGTAGAGCAAAGCCGGGGCTGTGCTTTTAGCTTTTTTACTGCTACGTCCCTTACGGACCAATTGATTAATCGTGGGCACGCTTGCCTCCAAACAAATTTATCTTATCCAAAAAAAGTATTTTGCCAACAAATGAGACCATCAAAAAAGACAATGATGGCCTCATTCTATGAGTTTACGGGGAAATCCGCGTCTTTCAGGCAACGAAGGTGGATTTTATCACGCGCCGCCTGTAGCGTCAAGAAGAGTCTTGACAGATTTCCTTAAATCTTTAGCTTTGAGCCAATCGACATCAACCCTGTCCCTAACTTGGGAGGGCGCGCCTTTGCTTCATCCTTGCCAAAGCGGATTGTGTCTCCGCCGTCATCAACAGCTTCGACCGAGAGCCCCAGGCTCTGCAATTCTTTTACAAGCACGCGGAACGACGCAGGCAAACCGGGATCTTCCATTGGCTCGCCTTTGACGATTGCCTCGTAGGTGCTGACACGCCCAACAACATCATCAGACTTGACTGTCAACATCTCTTGCAGGGTGTAGGCTGCGCCATAGGCTTCCAGTGCCCACACTTCCATCTCACCGAAACGTTGACCACCGAACTGCGCTTTACCGCCGAGCGGCTGCTGCGTCACCAAACTGTAGGGGCCTGTGGAGCGAGCATGAACCTTGTCTTCAACAAGGTGATGCAATTTTAGGATAGTCATCACACCAACGGTAACGGCCTGATCATAGCGTTGACCTGTCTTACCGTCACGCAAAACCTGTTTCCCCAAAGTCGGAACGGGGATACCGGTCTTTAGCATGATTTCGTGCGCCTTCTTGCCAAGATTTTCGTCAGCAACGTCTTTGGTATACCCTTGCGCTTTCAACCACAAACGATGGCAGGCATTAAGTGCATTTTCATCGCGATCAGGTGTACGCCGGTAGTTCTCAACGGTGTCAGGCAGGAAGATGCTTTCAGGGTCATAGCCACGATCGCGCAGCCACTCATCGGCAGTCGCGCGGCGGGCGTAGGTCTCGTTTACAGTGATCTTGAACATATCGTAGCCTCGATCACCCAACCAACCCTCAAGATATAGAAGGCGCACTTCGCTGTCATCCTGGATCATTTCAGGATCGTATTCGTGTTCGTTAAGCCAGTTCCATGCTTCAACGGCAGTTTCACGCCAAGCCTGATCAATCAACCAGGCACGCCCGAGATCGGCTTCGATCTCAGCTTCGGTCGCGCCATCAAAGACCGGGATCACCGCACGATAGCCCATGCGTTTTGCAGCCCAGCCCATGTGAACTTCGAGCACCTGACCGATATTCATACGCGCAGGAACACCGAGCGGATTCAGGATAATATCAACGGGCGTACCATCTTCAAGGAAGGGCATGTCCTCAACCGGAACAATGCGCGAGACGACACCTTTGTTCCCATGACGCCCAGCCATTTTATCTCCAGCCATGATTTTGCGACGTTGTGCAACGGAGACGCGTACCATCGTGTCCACACCAGCTTTGAGATCAGAATTTTCCGCGCGAGTGAAGACTTTTACATCAACAACCTTTCCGCGTGCGCCATGCGGCATACGCAGGGAGGTATCTTTCACATCCCGAGATTTTTCACCAAAGATCGCGCGCAGCAATCTTTCTTCCGGGGTCAATTCTTTTTCGCCCTTGGGTGTGATCTTACCTACGAGAATGTCGTTCGGCTCAACTTCAGCGCCGATACGAATGATGCCATTCTCATCGAGGTCTTTAAGGGCCTCTTCGCCGACATTCGGAATATCGCGTGTAATTTCTTCGGCACCAAGTTTGGTGTCACGCGCTTCGACTTCGTGCTTTTCAACATGCACAGATGTGAAGCGATCATCCTGCACCATGCGTTCGGAGACCAAAATAGCATCTTCGAAGTTGCCCCCTTCCCAAGAAAGGAAGGCAACGACAGCGTTCTGACCCAGAGCCAGTTCACCAGCATCTGTAGATGAAGAGTCAGCGATAATATCGCCTTTCTTGATGACCTGTCCCTTGATTACGGCGGGACGCTGGTCAATACAAGTACTCTGATTTGAACGTTGGTATTTCTGGAGCTGATAACTGCGCAATGCCCCATCTTTTTCGCGCAAGATGATCTTGCTGCCAGTTACCGAGGCAACTTCACCATCGCGTTCTGCGACAATGACCTGCCCGGAGTCGGAAGCAGCGCTGAACTCCATACCGGTTGAAACCAGCGGAATTTCAGGGCGCAACAACGGTACGGCTTGTGCCATCATGTTCGAGCCCATCAACGCGCGGTTCGCATCGTCATGCTCAAGGAAAGGAATCAATGCCGCACTAATACCAACGATCTGGTGTGGAGCGACATCCATAAAGTCAACTTTTTCAGGGGCAGCAAACAAGAAGCTGGAGTGGTTACGAGAAGACACACGCGGGCGCACAAATTCATCTTCTTCATTCAAAGGCGCATTCGCCTGACCAATGATGAACTTATCTTCCGCATCTGCGGAGAGATATTCCATCTTTTCAGAAGAGACAAACGGGACAATCGAAATATCACGCCCTAATTTGGCAACTTTCTTGAGCATGTCCTTGGTAAGACGGGTGCCATCTTCATATAAGACGTTATCTTTCTTATCTAACAAGTCGCCACGCAGAGCACGCCCTTCCAACCTCGGATCGTCACAAGCCAGCTCTTTGACAACCTTACGATAAGGGGTCTCAATAAAGCCATACTCGTTTACGCGCGCAAAGGATGCCAAGCGACCAATCAAACCGATGTTAGGACCTTCAGGGGTCTCAATCGGGCAGATACGGCCATAGTGAGAGTGGTGAACGTCACGCACATCAAAGCCTGCACGCTCACGGCGCAAACCACCTGGGCCTAACGCAGAAAGCGTACGCTTATGGCGTAACTCAGAAAGCGGATTGGTCTGATCCATGAATTGCGACAATTGGCTCGAGCCAAAGAATTCGCGTAAAGCAGCCACAACGGGGCGAATATTTACCAAAGACATCGGCGCAAGCTGATCCTGGTCACGAATGGACATGCGTTCCTTAATAACGCGTTCCATGCGGCGCAGACCGATGCGCAGTTTGTTCTGGATTAATTCACCGACCGTCTTCACACGGCGATTGCCGAGGTGGTCGATATCATCTTTTAGCTCGATGCCGTTATTAATCAAAATCATGCGGCGCACCAAACGAACAATATCCATCTTTGTGATATTGCGGTGCGGGATCGGGACATTCAGATTCAGTTTCTGATTCAGTTTATAACGACCAACGCGTTCAAGGTCGTAATGACGCTGATCGAAGAGTTGTTCTTCAAGGAAGTTGCGCGCATTTTCAAGTGTAGCCGGATCACCGGGACGCATACGTTTAAAGAACTCGATCAACGCTGCTTCCGCGATACTCAACTTGCTCTCGCTGTCCCATTCTGGTTCCTGCTTCAACGTGGATGCGATAAACATGCGCTCAGGGTTGGTATCCACATCCGAGAAGAGGGCGAGAATTTCCTCGTCTGAGCCGGTTTGAAGCGGGGAGTCGGGGCGGCCATCATCGACGGCGGCCAAGGCACGCAGGAAGACCGTGATCGGGACCGTGCGCTTGCGGTTGAATTTCAGGATGATGTAGTCGCTTTTGCGAGTTTCAAATTCCATCCAGGCACCGCGATCAGGGATCAATTTAGCGGTAGCAAGCAAACGTCCAGTGGCGCGGTCGGGATTGGCTTCAAAGTAAACACCCGGGGAGCGGATCAACTGTGAAACGACAACACGCTCTGTGCCATTAATAATGAAGGTACCCTTTGATGTCATCTCAGGGAAATCACCAATAAAAATATCCTGTTTGATCGGCTCGGGAACATCCTTCCCTGCCAACAGGACAGAAACATAAAGCGGGCTGGAATAAGTCAGATCGCGTTCAACGCATTCTGCAATATTATATTTTGGTTCTTCAAACCAGTACTTCAGGTCCCACTCTTTGGCTTCGGGACTCTGGCCGGGGAAGTAAAGCTGCATTCCCTTATTGTATGATTCGATTGGGGAAATTTCGTGAAATAAATTCTCTAAACCATCGCTCTTCAAACGCTTAAACGATTCGAGTTGTACTTCGATGAGATTGGGAAGTTTGAGCGTGACAGGAATACGCGCGTAGCTCTTTTTTGGCAATACAGACGTCATTCGACTCTCCTGACCGTATTTAATGCGGGGTGATTAAATCAATACCGCCCCACTCTGTCGTGGGACAAGCAATCTTGGATTATAAGCGAAGGGTTCAACATCAGTCAAGCGATTTCTCTTACCATTTTAGCGATTTCTTTCTCCCTCTTTATAGACTAAAATTACCAACGAAAGTTTACCACGCTTTCTAAGCATCCTGTACAAAAAAATCATCTCAACAAAATATTCTGGATATGCCCTTTGCGCAACTCGGCTTTCATACGCGGGTTTTCTTAGGCAGTCATTTATCGCCATCTAGGAGGCATCATGTCATTAGAAGAAGCACCACAAGTAAACGACAAACGTGAAATTTTTGGCTGGGCAATGTACGACTGGGCGAACTCTGCCTTTAGCACCACCATTGGGACGGTATTTTTAGGCCCATATATCGCTATTCTCGCACGGAACGCAGCGGAGGCCGCTGGCACTGCAAGGGTTCCATTCTTAGGGATGCAAATAGCTCCTGATTCTATCTTCCCTGCCAGCATTTCTATATCAGTACTACTGCAGGTTCTGTTTCTTCCAATTCTTGGAGCAATAGCTGACTATTCTCATTTGAGAAAGCAAATGATGCGCACGTTTGCTACTATTGGAGCTACAGCAACCATTCTTTTGTTTTTTCTAACAGGTTCAAATTGGTTATTAGGGGCAACTCTTTACATCTTGGCAAATCTCTCCTTTGGAGCTGCAATCGTTTTCTATAATGCTTACTTGCCAGACATCGCAAGTGAGGAAGAGCGAGACCGAGTTTCTTCCTATGGATGGGCCATGGGCTATCTTGGAGGCGGTATTCTCCTTGCCTTAAATCTTGCATTCTATACTTTTAGTGATGCCATAGGAGTACCTGGTGACTTAGCTGTCCGTATCAACCTAGCTTCAGCTGGTATTTGGTGGATAGGCTTTTCCTTTATTACGTGGAAAAGACTCCGATCTCGTGCTGCTACACACACTTTACCAGCTAGTGAAACTTATCTTAGTGTTGGTTTTAAACAACTGGGCAAGACTATCAAGGAAATCAAAAATTTTCCTGAAACCCTTAAATTCTTACTCGCCTACTTCCTATATAACGATGGTATTCAGACCGTAATCGCTGTTTCTTCTACCTTTGCTGCTGCACCATTACTTCAAGGCGGCCTTGGGCTTGGGTTAGAGACTCTTACCGCCGTCATATTAATGATTCAATTCATGGCTTTCGGCGGAGCGCTATTATGGGGCAAACTCGCCAAGTGGATGGGCGCCAAGCAATCCGTCGTACTCAGTCTCGTCATTTGGTCGGGCGTTGTCATCTATGCCTATGCCGGTCTCAAAGGCGAGAATGTCACTATTGAGTTTTTCATCCTCGGCGCTTTCATCGCGCTCGTGATGGGTGGCTCGCAAGCCATTAGTCGCAGCCTCTTCGCTCAAATGATTCCAGATGGGCACGAAGCCGAATACTTTTCTTTTTATGAAATCAGTGAACGCGGCACATCCTGGATTGGGCCAGCAATATTTGCAGCCGCCAATCAACTCTTCAACGATTTGCGCATCGCTCTACTCTCCCTAATTTTCTTCTTTGTGATGGGCTTGATCATCCTGCCCTTTGTCAAAGTGGACAAAGCCATCGCCGACGTCAAAGCCTACGACGCGGAACGTGCTTAATTTCAACTTGATATCGTTTAATCAAAAACTTCCGAAGTCTTACAGACTTCGGAAGTTTTTCTTTTCAGGCTCATGCTGCTTATCTCAACAATAACAGATGACATCAAACCAATGAGAACTAACCAATACCCAAAAAATGTGTATTGGAAAGCGTCCCGTCCAGCATCTAAAGAAGCTACCTTAGAAAGACTTTTTA
The DNA here is from genome assembly GCA_050293165.1 of Anaerolineales bacterium. Lineage (GTDB taxonomy): Bacteria > Chloroflexota > Anaerolineae > Anaerolineales > Villigracilaceae > Desulfolinea. The sequence goes on from JBNKMO010000155.1 coordinate 8,784, forward strand.
CTCCAAGCAGAATCAAGGAAAATGCCAATATCTTCCAAATAGTTTTTTCTACCAATTTAGACCCAAGAATAGTAAGAAGTACATTTAAAGCACAGTATATGAGTATAGCGACTAAACCTGAAAAATAATGAATCAGTAAGCCTCGCCCAATATTCGATTGTGTAGCAGAATTCATGGATAAAAAAGATAGTCCAAGTCTCCTCCATAAATCAAGCACCTGAAAGCCTGTATAGATTTGAGCCTGAACTAATTCTCTTGGTCCTCCCACCATCGAAAGCCAAGGAGCGAAGAAAGAAAACAGAATTACTACACTGTTAGTTATTCGCCACGTTTTCCATTTATTGGATCTCATTTTTTATCTACACTCCCAGCAACTCCCGCAAGGCCTCCATCGTCGCAGGGATCAACTTCGGCGTCGGCATCGACTCGGCGATGATGCCGGGGTCTTTCATCCCGTGCCCTGTGCAGACGATGACGATCTTCTGGCCTTTGGGATCAAAACGCCCAGCTTCGATCTCGGCTTTCAAGCCTGCCAGCCCCGCAGCGGATGCAGGTTCCACCCAAACACCTTCGCTCGCGAGTAAACGCTGCGCAGCGAGAATACTCTCATCACTTTGAGCAATAATGCGCCCACCCGATTCTTCGGCGGCTTCGAGTGCCTGCTCCCCACGCGCGGGTTTCCCGATACGAATGGCGGTCGCGACGGTTTCGGGGTTCTCTACGGGATGCCCCAAAACCAGCGGAGCGGAACCAGCGGCTTGCACGCCCAAAATCCGGGGGCGTTTCGTACCTTTCACTTCTGCGTATTGTTTGTAGCCAGCCCAATAGGCGGTGATGTTGCCAGCATTGCCAACAGGCAAACAATGCCAATCGGGGGCATCGCCTAAAACATCACAAATCTCGAATGCGCCGCTCTTCTGCCCTTCAATGCGATAGGGGTTAATCGAGTTGACCAACGCCAGCGGGGTTTGTCTGGTGATTTCGACAACCATCGTCAGCGCATCGTCGAATGAGCCTTTGATCTGGATCACGTCTGCACCGTAGGCGATGGCACCGGCCAACTTCCCAGCCGCGACTTTTCCCTCGGGAATCAGTACCACAGCTCTCATCCCGGCGCGTGACGCGTAGGCGGCGGCGGAAGCGGCAGTATTCCCAGTCGAGGCACAGATCACGGTCTCGGCACCACGTCCGAGGGCCTCGCTGACCGCCGCTGTCATCCCGCGATCCTTGAAAGAGCCGGTCGGGTTCAAACCTTCAAACTTGATATAGATTTCATCCGCGCCCAACTCACGCGTAAGACGCGGCATCGGGATCAGCGGGGTATTCCCCTCCAGCAATGCAACTTGCTGTGTGTGTTCGGGCAGGTCAAAGAGATGACCATAACGATCTAAAATTCCTTTGTACGACATCGAAGCTCCTCAAAAGATTGCATAAAAATTAACGGAAAGTGACCAGCACAAACCGAAGTGACATTATAATCCCCCGATAAAACCTTTCGGAGTAAAAATTTCATGAAAATTCATGTAAAAGTACCTGCAACAACAGCGAATTTAGGCCCGGGCTTTGATGCGCTCGGATTGGCGCTCAATTTGTGGAACGAAGCTGAATTCTCCTGCACAGATGACAGCCAAATATCCGTGATTGTGAACGGCGAAGGGGAAGAGAACCTTCCCAAGGATGCAGAGAATGCCATCGCAAAAGCGGCCTTGATGATCTATGATCTGGCAGGGAAATCATGTGAAGGATTACGGATCGAATGCGTCAACCGCATTCCGCTTGGTTCGGGGATGGGTTCCAGTTCTGCGGCGATGTTAACCGGGATGCTCGGGGCGAACGGCTTGCTCGGTAATCCCTTTACAGATGAGGAAATCCTGAAGTTGGCCATCGAAACCGAAGGACACCCCGATAATGTTGCTCCCGCTATGTTGGGCGGATTGGTGGCTTCGATCGTGCACAAAGAACGCGTCATCTCGATGCGCCTCCCCACCAAGGCAAATCACGGGCCTATCCACACCACGGTTGTGCTGCCTGATTTTGATTTTCCGACCAGCGAAGCACGTGCTATTTTGCCAGAAGTCGTAGAGCGCTCGGATGCAATCTACAATATCAGCCGCGTGATCATGGTCACAGAAGCGTTGCGGACTGGCAATATGGAATTATTGGGCATCGCGATGAAAGACGGGCTACATCAACCTTATCGTTTGCCGCTCATTCCAGGCGCGATTGATGCACTGAAAGCTGGCAAAGATGCTGGCGCGGCCGCTGTCGCGCTTTCAGGTGCGGGGCCTAGCCTGATCGCATTCTCCCCTGAAAAAGACCCTGTGATTGGCGCAGCGATGAAAGCTGCCTTCAAGGTCGCAGGGATGGATGTGCGTATATTTGAGTTGGGAACAAGCTATGAGGGTGCGGAAGTGACGATTGTGGGGTAGCCTCAGCGAAGCGATGGGCAGGGGGCTGAACGTTAGAATCAAAAAGAGCCACTTTAAAGTGGCTCTTTTATTATCCGCAAAGCCTGCCTTGTAGTAGCAACTTCAGTCGCTTTTAACGGCTAAAGCCGTTACTACAAAGGTGATCGGAGTTAGCCTTCTAAAAGCATACTCATTTTCTCGATCGCCCTCTCGATATTCTCAATCGAGTTGGCATAGGAAAGGCGTAAGTAGCCTTCACCGTATTCACCGAAAGATGTGCCTGGTAAAAGAGCAATACCGGCTTCTTCCAGTATCCAGTTAGCGACTTGATCGGATGTTTTGCCGAGGCCTATGATATTGGGGAAAACGTAGAAAGCACCCTGTGGTTTCTGGCAGGTGACACCTGGCAGGGAATTCAATCCATCCACGATGACGTTACGACGTTTTTCATACTCAGCGACCACGGCAGCGACCTGTTCCTGATCGCCCGTGATGGCTTCAAGACCAGCATATTGCGTGAACTCTGCCGTTGAACCAACGGAGTGAGTCATCAGCAAAGCAACACGGCGCGCCAGCTCGACGGGCATGATACCGTAGCCAAGTCGCCAACCGGTCATGGCGTAGGTTTTGGAGAAGCCATCCATGATAACGGTGCGTTCTGCCATGCCGGGCAAGGCATAAATGGACGGCGCATCTTCCATGCCATCGTAGACGATGCGAGCATAAATTTCGTCCGAGAGTACCCAGGCATCGTATTTCTTGGCGGCAGCGGCGATATGCTCCAAGTCGGCTTTTGGGATGATACCGCCGGTCGGGTTGCTGGGTGAATTGATAATGATGAGCTTTGTCTTCTCATTGACAAGTTTATCGAAGACATCCAGATCAAAGGAGAAGTCATTCTCTTCGACCAACGGCACGGGGACAGGCACGCCGCCCGCCACACCGATCATCGCTTCGTAGGTCGGGAAGCCGGGGTTCGGGTAGATGACTTCATCGCCGGGGTTAACAAGCGCCAGCGTGGGGAAGAAGATATTCGGTTTGCCGCCCGGGCTAACAACGACCTGCTCTGGCGAAATCTCAATTCCTCGTCGGGCAGATGCGTCCATAGCGATGGCACGTCGAAAGGCGGGCGTTCCGGCAGGCGGGGTGTAGCGCGTCTTCCCGTTGGCAATGGCCCGCATCCCCGCAAGGCTGATATTCGAAAAGGTCTCAAAATCCGGCTGTCCGATCTCGAAATGGATGATCTCACGCCCATCCGCTTCAAGCGCCTGGGCCTTTGCCAGCACCGCATACGCGCCTTCGGCTTTCAGGTGATTGGTGCGGTCTGCGTAGGTCATTAGAGTTTCGGCAGGACGATGGACTGCTGCCCCTGATATTTGCCTTTTTTGTCGGCGTAGGAGGTTTCGCACTCTTCGTCGGCTTCGAAGAAGAGCACCTGCGCCAAGCCTTCGTTGGCATAAATTTTCGCGGGGAGCTGAGTGGTGTTCGAGATTTCGAGCGTCACGAAGCCTTCCCACTCCGGCTCAAAGGGCGTCACGTTGACGATGATGCCACAGCGCGCATAGGTCGATTTGCCCAGACAAACGGTCAGCACGCCGCGCGGGATGCGGAAATATTCGACCGAGCGCGCCAGCGCAAACGAGTTCGGCGGGATAATGCAGGTTTCACCCTTGAATTCGACCATCGACTTGGGATCGAAATTCTTCGGGTCGACAACCGCCGAATAAACATTTGTAAAAATCAT
>JBNKMO010000156.1:0-8549 GCA_050293165.1 Anaerolineales bacterium
CTTCGGGGTCACTCATCGAACCGGCGACGGCGTTGCGTCCACGCATCATCACGCCTTCGATACCGGCTTGTCCGCCATAAGAGATCAGTTTGTCTTCCATAAACATTTCAACTCTAAATCAGACTTCCGAAGTTTTGAAAACTTCGTAAGTCTTTACTTCTTTGAATTTCTAAATCAAATTGTAGAAAAAGTGGATCAACGCATCAATGCCGCGATACCAGGTCGGGATATCCTGTTTTTCGTTGGGCGAATGAATACGGTCATCGGGCAAGCCGAAGCCAGTCAGCACCGAGTCGATGCCGAGCACTTTCTGCATGTCACCGACCACAGGGATCGAGCCACCTTCGCGTTTGAAAAGCGGTTCCACATCCCAAACTTGCCGCATGGCTTGAGCCATGGCGCGGACGCCGAGACTATCGCGTTCTGAAATGGAGGGATTGCCGCCATGTTCAATCTTGATCTCGTAGCGCACGCCTTCGGGCACATTCGCTTCCATGTACGCAACAAGTTGTTGATAAACTTCGTCAGGCGTCTGGTCGGGAACGAGGCGCATCGAGATTTTCGCCATCGCCTTGGCGGGCAAAACCGTCTTGGCGCCTTCACCCGTAAAGCCGGAGAGCATCCCGTTCACGTCAAGGGTCGGACGCGCACCAGTATGCTCAACGGGGGTAAAGCCTTTTTCGCCCCAGAGTGCAGAAGCACCTGTCTGTGAAAGATAGAAGTCATCCTTCATCGGCAAGCGCGCAAGCTGGGCACGTTCTTCGGCGTCCAGTGCGCGCACTTTGTCATAGAAGCCGGGCAGAGTGATGTGCCCATCAGAATCTTTCATGCCTGCGACAAGGGTCATCAACGTATTGGCAGGATTGCGGATCGCGCCGCCAAATAGACCTGAGTGCAAATCATGGCTGGGTCCGTAAAGCCAAATCTCGAAATAAGCCAGGCCACGCAGCGCGTAAGTAATACTCGGTAATTCCTTGCCCAACATGCCTGCGTCGGGGTTGAGACAAAAATCAGCGGCGAGCAATTCGGTATGGGATTGCATGAAAGAAAGCAGATTCGGCGACCCGATCTCTTCTTCACCCTCGATCATAAATTTGACGTTGACAGGCAGCGCATCGCTCTTGACGATAGACTCGATCGCCTTCAATGTAGCGACGACCTGCCCCTTCATATCGGATGCCCCACGCGCGTGGAGACTATCACCGCGTTGGCTAGGCTCAAAAGGCGGTGTTTCCCATAAGTCAATCGGATCAACAGGCTGAACATCGTAATGTCCATAGATCAAGACCGTCGGGGCGCCCTCGGCGTGCAGCCAATCTGCATAAACGACGGGGTGTTTCGCGGTTGGAAAAATCTCGACGTGTTCCATGCCCAGAGCAGTTAACTTTTCGGTCAGCCATTCGGCTGCTCGGCGCATATCTGCTTTATTTTCAGAATCAGTCGAAACCGAGGGGATACGAACCAACTCTTTCAGTTCGTTAAGAAAGTTTTCTTTATTTTTGTGCGCATATTGGAGTGCTTTTTCGCGATTGTCAGTCATTCTTTCTCCTTTTATTACAGTCCCTAAACGGAACATCCCGATAGGGATGTGTAGTCGAAGGGCGAGTTTTCTAAAAACGGCGTCCTTCGACTGCGGTTTCGCTTCGCTTCTTCTCCGCTCAGGAGTTGGTTTTCTATTTTAATTTCCCGTATAAAAACCAGAAATCATCTTGTGAAAATTCGCTGCGCAGGGTCTCATCCCAGATGAAAGCCCCAGCGTGGAATTTATTACGCAGGCGTTGATCGAGGGCGCTCAGTTCAGATGACTCGGCAGGCAGTTCAGCAGAGAGCAGTGCCAGCATCACACGCCAGCGCACTTCGCGTGGATAGTTTTCGAGCAAGGTTTCTTCTTCACGGCAGTCGTCGAGATAGTTGCGCCAGAGGGTCAAACGGGTTTCAAATTCTTGGGCAGCTTTTTTCTCCCAGGCTGCGCGCCACTTACTTCGGAGCGTATCAAACTGCAAATCCAGGGGCGATGCGTCTTCGTAGGCGTGCAGACGCCGCTGCGCGAGCAGCAATCCACCCACCGTCAAACGCGGCAGAGGATGTGAGAGCGGGTAAAAAAGCACGTCCGAAAGCAGATAAGTTTGCAATTCAGGCAAGGCTTCTTCCAAAAAGCGTCGATCCTCCGCTGGCGCAGGCATTATTCTGTCCCTTCGGTAGCAGCCGGCTCAAGCGAGCGGCGCGTGACCAAATACCAATCGGCGATATTAGCCAAGCGGTCGCTGGTATCGTAAAGCGGAGCCGCCTGCACGCCATCGACTTGAACATCGACCGCAAAAGTGTAGGTCGGGAAGTAGAGCGGCAACGCGGGCAATTCCTGCGCGAATATGACCTGGAAATTGCGGTAAAGACGCGCGCGCTCATTCAAGTCGGCTGTCACACGCGCACGCTCCAAATACTCACTGGCGGCACGATTATCCCATTGGGAATAATTCTGCCCGCCAACCGCTTCGGCTTGATGCCAAAAAGGGTAGGGATCGGGATCAGGGGTGTAGTTCAGGTTCAAATCAACCAGCGCCGCCTGATATTGGCGCGTAGTCAGGTTTTCGTAAATAAGCTGCTCGTAAGGCATCGCAACCAACGTCACCTGCACGCCAAGCTGCGCCCAATCTCGCTGGATGTATTCAGCGAGAGCAGTATGCAAAGAGTCATCTGCGTGCAACAGGTTGAACGTTAAGCGCTGTCCCTCTTTGGCGCGGACATCGCCGCCCTCAGCCGGGATCACATAACCTTCACGCTTAAGCATATTGATGGCCACATTGGGATCGTACTGGATGTGCTCAACACCCTCATAAAATGCCCACGAACCGGGAAGGATCGGACCGTCCGCAGGAATGGCTTGTCCTTGCAAGAGATCATTAATCATGCGCTGACGGTTAAGTCCCGTTAACAGCGCTTCACGAATAGCAGCCTCCTGCAAGAAAGGCACTTCGCCATTGTTGAGATTGAACAAGACAAGGCTCAATTCCGGTCGGCGGCTGGTATAGAGCGAAAGATTTTCCTCGGCTAAAGCTTCATCGAGAATACTGGCCGTGATCTGACTAATCCCTAATACTTCGCCTTGTTGATAAGCGTCCAATGCCGCAAGCGGAGACGGATAATAACGAAAGACAACCTGCGGGATATACGGCTCTTTGGCGTAGTACTGATCGAAAATGGTCAACACCACGCCGGTGATCTGCCCCTCTTCGACCAGAAGATGATCGAACTGGTAAGGGCCACTGCCAACGGGATTCAGGTTGAACTCCGCGTTAAGGATTTGATCTGCGGGCACCGCACCCAGAATATGCTGCGGTAGCAAGCCAAAGGTGAGATAGTCCAAAAAGGGCACAAAGGGCTCAGGCAAGCGGAACTGCAAGGTCTTCTCATCCATCCGCCTGATCTCCACTTCGTTCCACAAGGCTTTTACATCCTGAGGATAGAAAGAGCCTTCACTCTTGATTAGATCAATGGTGAAGAGGACATCATCTGACGTGACAGGCTGACCATCATGCCAAAGTGCACCCGGGCGGATAGAGATGTTATAGATTGTGCCATCCGGAGTAACGCCCCAAGACTCTGCCAAATCAGTGCGCGGGATACCGGTTGAATCGAACACAAACAGACCGCTGAAAAGCAATCGATCTACATCATGGTCTGCGAGGTTATTGCGGTCAAGCAGCGGATTCAGGCGACTCATCGAGCCGATCAGGGCTTCGGTATAGACGCCGCCGCTGGTCGGCTGCGGGAGAATGGTCTGCACAATCGGCTGTTGGCTGAGCAATAAAGCCCCAACCAGAACCAATGTAACAACGACCACGAGTATTTGCCAACGAAGTTTTTTCATTAGATTTACAACTTGAGACTTAAGACCCAAGACCCGAGACTTGAAAAAAACTGCTTACGATGCTGAAGTCTAATATCAAAGTCTAACCGTCTGAAGGATATAAAAAAAGAAAGGTCGTTTCTTTGCTATGGAATCAAAATGACCCATCTCAAAGAAATGACCTTCTAGGGCCGACGTTTGCTTAGCGTGAAACCAATACAGCAGCAATCGCCAACGAGAAGAAAATAACGCTCAAAACAATGGTCGCGCGGAAGAGAGTTTTCTCAACACCACGGCGGGCAGTGAAAACACCACCAGTGTCGCCGCCAGCCAAGCCTCCCAAGCCAGCGCCTTTGCTTTGCAGAATTACACTAACAATCAGCGTAATCGACGTTATAATCAGGGCAATATCAATATACTTAATCATAGACGAACCTCCTAGAAATTAGCGGGGAGATTATACCTTAAAGTTGCAGGTTACAAGTTTCGAGTTCAGGTTTCGAGAAAGAACTATATGCACGAGATTATCACTAATTTACACATGCACACGCGCTACTCCGATGGTACCGGCTCGCACGCCGATATCGCCAAAGCCGCCATCAAAGCTGGTCTGGATGCAGTAATCGTCACCGATCACAATGTTTTTGTACAGGGCCCTGAGGGCTACTATAAAGAAGGTCAGGCGCGCACCCTGCTTATCATCGGCGAAGAAATCCACGATCAAGATCGCGACCCGCAGAAAAATCATTTACTCGTCTTCGGCGCAGACAAAGAACTCGCCCAATACGCTGATGATCCTCAGGATTTATTGAACGCGGTCACCAAAGCAAACGGGCTATCCTTCATCGCCCACCCCTACGACCCGCCGCAGCCCTTCATCAACGAACTCGATATCGAATGGGACAATTGGGACGTACGAGGCTTCACTGGCATCGAAATCTGGAACGGATTGAGCGAATTCAAAGGTCTCATCCCTATGCGTCTACATGCCCTTTTTTACGCCTATTTTCCACAATTCGCTGCCCGCACGCCCCCGCCAAAAGCGCTCGCCAAATGGGATGAACTCCTGCTCGAAGGCAAACGGATTGTCGGCGTTTGCGGCTCGGATGCCCACGCCCTGCACGCCAGCATGGGCCCGCTCAAGCGCACCCTTTTCCCCTACCAATTTCACTTCAGAAACATGAATAACCACCTGCTGCTCGCAGAACCACTCAGCGGCGAAGAAAGCGCAGATCGACGTCTCATCCTCGACGCTTTCCGCGCTGGACACAACTTCATCGGCAACGACTTACCGGCCCCCACGAAGGGATTCCGTTTCACAGCCCAGGGGAAACAGGGCTCCGTTATCATGGGTGACGAAATCCCGGCCCAGGGCGGCGTGACCTTGCAAGCCCACCTGCCTTCGCTGGCAGACATTCGTCTCATCAAAGACGGCGAAGTTATCAAAGTCTGCAAAAAGCAAACAGTCTGTACCCACATCACATCCGAGCCGGGCGCCTATCGCATTGAAGCCTATCGCCGCTATCTCGGGCGTCACCGCGGCTGGATTTTCAGCAATCCCATTTATCTCAAATAAAAACAGAAAGGTTGATAAGGTATGCTTACTGGTCTTACAGATATGTTCAACCACGCCATACATCGCGACATCCAGGCGCTCCGCGTGGATATAAAAAAAAGTCCTTACAAAATTATGCTGCGCGTTTTTCTCCTGCTGCAATTTTCCGCTATTTTCATCTACTACTTCTACCGCGACATCGGGGACGGGCACTTCACGTGGAATTTAGCCGGAACTTATATTCTCATCTTCATCCCGGTCGGCTTTCTGATGAGCTTTATCGTCCCCATTCGCGCAGATACCGACCTTCAGGCCGTGACCTTCTCCCTCGATAAGGTATACCTCTTCCTGATCTGGTTCCTCGTCATCTTCAAGTTGCTCGCCAGTTACTACTATCACACCGAGGGCGTGGCAGACATCATTATGGCAGCCATCATCGGCATTATGAGCGGACGTTTGACCGGCATCATCCTGCGCGTGCGCAAGCTAAAAGAAAAACATAATTGGGTCTAACAAATAACAAACAGGCAGTGCTTGTTACTATATCGAAGCTGCAATCAAAAAACAAAGGAAAATAATTATGGTCAGTAAATTCTTCTCACTCGGCGCAATTCTGGCAGGTCTGGCGGTCGCCTTTGGCGCATTCGGCGCGCATGGTCTCGAAAAAATGGTCACCCCCGAAAGACTCATCACCTGGGAAAAAGGCGTTCGTTACCAGATGTACCACGCTCTCGCACTTTTCATCATCTCATGGGCACTGGTACAGTACCCCGAACAAGCCAAGACCCTCATCAACGCGGCTTGGGCCTTCATTATTGGCATCGTCTTCTTCTCTGGCAGTCTCTACTTTTTGGTACTAACCGGCACGCTCAAACTGGGACCGATCAATCTCGCCTACATTACTCCGCTCGGCGGCGTCGCTTTTGTGCTGGGCTGGTTCTGGCTGGTGATGGCGGCGAGAAAGTTTTGATTTCTTAACAACATCGGCATATTTGCAATGAGCGTCACCTTGTAGGTGACGCTCATTGTTTAACCGCTTGACAAAGCCCCCTACCTCCTATACCCTCTAAGCGATCATTCACACAGTACACAAAAGCGCTTATCCCATTTATCTGTGGTTAAAGGCATTCAAAAAATGGACAACGCCCTCACCCAACCCCAAATCGACATCATCACCGCCCCGCTCGACATACGCCTCTTCCTCTCAGGCCCCGCTGGCAGTGGCAAGACCACCGTCGGCGTCGAGCGAATGCGCTTTCTGCTCGAGCAAGGCATCCCGGCCGAGAGCATTCTCGTCCTGACACCGCAACGCACGCTCCAAACGCCTTATCAGGATTTGCTCCAAAGCCCGGAAATCGGCGCGGGCGGCGAAGTGACCCTCGCCACAGTCGGCGGTCTGGCACGGCGCATGGTCGATCTTTTCTGGACGCTCGCCGCCGAATCCGCAGGTTTCGCCCACCCCGACCAGCCGCCCGTCTTCCTGACCCTCGAAACCGCCCAATATTATATGGCGCACGTCGTCCGCCCGCTACTCGACGATGGCTACTTTGAGTCGCTCACCATCAACCGCAACCGTCTCTACAGCCAGATCATCGACAATCTCAACAAAGCCGCCGTGGTCGGCTTCCCGCACGACCAGATCGGCGAACGCCTCGACAAGGCCTGGATGGGCGATCCATCCCAGCGCCGCATCTACGCCGACGCGCAGGACTGCGCCAATCGCTTCCGTCAATACTGTCTCGACCACAACCTGCTCGACTTCTCGCTTCAGCTCGAAATTTTCTGGGAGCATCTCTGGGGCGACCCCATTGTCCACGACTACCTCGCCCGCACCTACCGCCACCTGATCTACGACAACCTCGAAGAGGATGGCGCGCGTGCCCACGACATCATTCGAGAGTGGCTGCCCGAGCTCGACTCCGCCCTGCTGATCTATGACGAAAATGCGGGGTATCGCCGATTCCTCGGCGCAGACCCCGAAACGGGATTCCGCCTCTCGGCTCTTTGCGACACTCAAAGCTTCCTCGCTGAATCGTTCGTGACCTCGGCTGGGGTGCAGCAGTTGAGTTTTGATTTGGCGAGGGTGGTTGATCCCGTTAACGCCCCCTCTCTAACTCTCCCCCATGGGGGGAGAGAATCACAAGTCTTTCCCCCCTCGGGGGAAAGATTTAGAAAGGGGGAGCAAGCACCCCATCATTTCACAAAACCGCCTCTCCCCGCAGCCCTCAAAGCCCGAGCCAGAGAACTCCGCAAAGACGCCACAGATCCCGAAGTATTCCTCTGGCAATTTCTGCGCCGAAAACAGATCAACGACGCTCGCTTCCGCAGACAGCATCCGTATAAAGGCTATATCCTCGATTTTTATTGCCACGAACTACAACTTGCTGTTGAATTAGACGGCAGCGGACACTTAGAAGAAGAACAACGCCAGCACGATGAGCAAAGAGCACAAGACCTAAACGAAGACGGCATTCAAGTCATCCGCTTTTGGAATAGCGATGTTTTGAATAACACAGAAGATGTTTTAGGGGAGATTTGGGAAGCGATTGAAGAAATTCGCAACGCATCCCCCTCTCTGTCCTTCGGACATCTCTCCCCCGAGGGGGGAGAGATGCAACCCCTTCCCCCTTCGGGGGAAGGCTGGGAAGGGGGAGGAAACGAAACCCTCCAATACGCCGACACCCACTACTACCCCGAACTGCTCGACTGGCTGACCGAAGAAATTGCCACCCTGCTCGATGAAGGTCTGCCCCCCTCCGAGATCGTCGTACTGGCACCCTATCTCTCCGATGCACTGCGCTTTTCGCTGATGCACCGTCTCGAAGCACGGGAGATTCCCGTCCGCTCGCACAGACCTTCGCGTTCGCTGCGAGATGAGCCTGCCACGCAGTCACTGTTGACGTTGGCAGCGTTGGCGCATCCGCAATGGGGTATCCGTCCGTCCGAATTTGACGTGGCGTATGCCTTCATGCAAGCCATCGACGGTATGGACTTGATCCGCGCCAACCTGTTGACGAAGATCGTCTACCGCGCCTCGGGACAAGAACTCAGTCCCTTTGACGGGATCAAGCCGGAGGTCCAGGAGCGCATCACCTATGTTTTTGGGGCGCACTATGCTGAACTCCGCGACTGGCTGCTTGCATATCG
>JBNKMO010000157.1:0-7586 GCA_050293165.1 Anaerolineales bacterium
CAACCGTCCCGATCTCGAAGCCCCCGGCGGCATGAGCGATGAAGAAGCCGAAGTCTGGCGTGCCCAGCAAGGCTTTGCCCTCATCACCGATCTGGCATCAACCCTCGGCGCAGCCGTCGGCGCTTCGCGTGCCGCCGTGGATGCGAACTATATCCCCTACGCCAATCAGGTTGGACAGACCGGCAAAGTCGTCAGTCCCGATCTTTATATTGCCAACGGCATCTCGGGTGCCATCCAGCACCTGGCCGGGATGCGCAACTCGAAGGTCATCGTCGCCATCAACAAAGACGCCGACGCTCCCATCTTCAAAGCCGCCCGCTACGGCGTGGTTGGCGATCTCTTCGACATTGTCCCCGCGCTGAATGAAGCGATGAAGGCGAAGTTAGGGAAATAGTTGATTAGGGATTAGGAATCAGGAAAAAACAAACCTGACAGGTTTTGAAAACCTGTCAGGTTTTTGATTTACATGTTTTTGCCATTTTTTAGCTACTAGGGGCTACGCCCCTCACGAAGCATCCTTTAGCCCCCCCCCGCTTCAGTTTTTCAGAAAAACAGAAAACAGTATTGCAGGATTAGGGTGAGCGGGAGCAACGGAACCCGTTGCTGCTGTCCGTATACGACGGATCGTTCCTGCCGCGATAGGCGGAGCGGAGGTTGCTTACGTAGTTACCCCACGAACCGCCGCGCAGCACTCGATATTCACCACTTTCTGGTCCCAAAGGATTAGATTCAAGCGAATTATCATAATAATCGCTGGAATACCAATCATTCACCCACTCCCAAAGATTACCTGCCATATCATAAGCGCCATAAAAACTCTTGCCGCTCTCATAATTACGCACAGCGATAGTATCGCCTAGATTTTGATTATAGTTAGCATAAGTATCATCTATCGCACTCCCCCAAGGATAGGTTCTTTGGCTTTGAGCATCGTCATCCCAACCAGCCGCTTTTTCCCATTCCGCTTCCGTTGGCAGACGCCGTTCTGCCCACTCACAATAATTATTCGCATCTTCCCAAGAAACGTAGATCACAGGGTAGTTATCAAATTCAGAATTTCCATAATAACTATCTCGAGTATAAGACTTGCTATTGCTTGGCTGATCACAAACGCCATCTGCTACACATTTCGCGTACATGGCATTCGTGACTTCGGTTTGGTCGATCCAATAGGCATCCAGATATACCACGTGAACGGGTTTTTCATCGCTACCCCCATTTTCACTCCCCATTTGAAATTCACCTGCGGGGACGTAGAGCAGCGTCATGCCGTCTTTTTCAGAGATCATTGTGCTGCCTACGCCGAAAGCGGGCGTTGGTGTTACGGGTATTTCTGTAGGCGTTGAAGTTTTGGTCGGCGTAGAAGTTGCGCGAGGAATTCGCGTTGTCGTAGCCAAAGCTTGAATTGTAGCTAAAGCAACTTGAGTCTCATATGCGATATCTGCTTCCGCTAATTGTGTATTCAAAGCCGAAACAGTTTGTGTAGCGCCGATGTCGATATCCACTTCAGGACTCAATATATTAATTATGGCAAGTGTAGCTAGAACCAATAAGATACTTGTCAAAGACGATAAATATCGCGCTCTCCTACTTTTTAAAGATTGAAGAATTCTTTCCCGTTTTTGCCTACGTAATACGCGAACAGTTTCTTCTCTAACCTTTTTTTTCGCAATTTCAATTTCAGACAAGGCCCTGTCAATATGAGCTACCAAACGATTTGTGTCCGCATTAAATGATTGATGGTTGGCCTTCAAAGCATTTCGACGCGCTAGTTTTTTTAAATTTTCAGGCAACTCGTTCAAGCGAGGCATGTTTACGTCTTCAAGCAAAACAGGGATGACGCGAATATCACGCTCTAACGCCGTTGCAACTTCAATGCGCACAAAATCATTAGGGTTATCCAAACGGCGTTCGCCGCGCTCATCCTTGATATTCAACCAGGTTTTGCCGATCACCACCAGAACTACATCACAGGATTGCACGGCATTTTCCAGCGTTTTGACAAAGTCAACGCCCCCATCGATGGCTTCCACGTCCATAAAGATTGCTTCTTCACCGAAATGCGCAACCAAACGATCATAGATCCGCCCGGCAGCGAACTGCGAGTCGGCTCTGCGATAGGAGATGAAAATGCGTCCTTTTTGTGGTGAAGTCAAAACTAATACCCTCTATTCAGCGGGATGAATTGGATGCCCAAAATTATACCTTAACGCACCTTACAATTTCCTAATGTCCTTTCGCCTATTCGTAGAAATCCGCTACAATTACTCCATGATAAGCAAACGACAGATCACCCTCCTCCTTGTTCTGGCGAGCATCTTGCTTTTCGCCTGCGCTCTTTTTGACAACAACAACGAACCAAATGCTTCAAGTGTCTCTCAAGAGGACGAATTCGCCCTGGAAGATGCCTACTACGCCACACAGGAAGCCAAAGAAACCGAAGCTGCGAGCGTGCATGCCCCTATGCCCAACTTACAAATCGAAACCGTACCCGAAGATGCCGATCCCGCCTTTCAGATCTTCGCTCAATATGTCGATGTTTTTGGCTTGAGCATCTACGCCAGCGGCGAGGTACCCGCAGAAAAAGTAGTCCACGCAGCGGGAGTGATGGCGCAATATCTCGACAATGACGAGGATGGCGAAGCAGACAATCTCGATGTTGTCCGCGCGTTACAAGCTAAACACGCAACTATCTTCATCTTCCCGCGTCCTGATAGCCGTGACGAGGAAGACTTCATCGACAACGTCGAATATTTGCTCGACAACGATCTCCTCGCCCTGCAACCGCTCTACGGCGAGGAGATCGTCCCCAATGGCGCGGCAATGGGCGAATTTGATGCATCGCTGGAAGAGATATTCCATCTCATTTCGAATACGGGCTACGCGACTGTCTATCCAGACATCTTTGGCGAAGAGCCGGGCAGCGCCATTGCGGATGCGATGGATGCAGCCCGCGGCGGCTACTTCGAAAACATCCCCGGATCATACCCCGCCGGAGCCTGGTTCACTTACGACGACGAAACCTGCGAATACAATTGCATGATCTCCGAATACCACTATTGGGCGATCACCTCCCTGATGGACGGACAGGATTATCCCGGTCGCTTCGACGAGATTAGTCAAGAATGGAAGCTGAACACACCCGAAAAGCTCCAGAGTGGTGATTCAGCCATCTACGCACTGCTCACTGATCCGCAGTATCATCAACCAAGCATACTGCCGGATGGCAATTACCAGCCAGAATAGTTTCTGCTCTTTTGTATGGGCGGGTCTCAGCCCCGCCCCTATTTTTTATGACCCCGCACATGACCTTCAGCACTGCGGAACATGACCCTGCAAAGGTATATTTTTAGCGTTCACAATCCCATCCCCTGCGAGGTCTCATGGAAAACCAATCCCAACAACAGCCCCTGCCCACAAACTGGGCAGCCCGCTTTTTCACCATCTGGACAGGTCAAGCCGTTTCTCTCTTCGGCAGTTCACTCGTCCAATTTGCGCTGGTCTGGTATCTAACAAAAGAGACCGGCTCCGCAACCGTGCTGGCAACGGCGACGCTCGCCGCCCTTCTGCCGCAAATCGTGCTCGGCCCCTTTGTCGGCGCGCTGGTCGATAGATGGAACCGGCGCATCATCATGATCGTGGCAGATTCTGCCATAGCGGTAGCAACTTTAGGTCTGGTGTGGCTCTTCGCCAGTGACGCAGTCGAAGTCTGGCATATTTTCGTCATCCTGGCAATCCGCTCGCTGGGCGGTGCATTCCATGGTCCCGCCATGACCGCATCCACATCGCTGATGGTGCCCGAAAAGCATCTGGCGCGCGTCGCTGGCGCAAATCAGACCCTGCAAGGGCTGCTCAGTATCGCAGCGCCCCCCTTGGGTGCATTGCTGCTGGAAAGTTTCCAAACCCAAAACGTGCTGATGATCGATGTGCTGACCGCCATCGCTGCGGTGCTGCCGCTCTTTTTTATCGCCATCCCGCAGCCACAAAATCAGATCGAGCAAGCCAACGGGCAGCGCGAAAAGACATCCTACTGGCAAGACCTGCGCGCGGGCTTTCGCTATGTGCGCCAGTGGAAGGGGCTTTTTTGGCTGATCCTTTTGGCGATGATGCTCAACTTCCTGCTCGGGCCGACCTCGGCGCTGTTACCGCTAGTCATCACGAAGGTCTTCGGCGGTGGCGCGCTGGAATTGGGCTGGGTCGAATCGACCTTTGGCGTTGGCATAATCATAGCGGGTATCCTACTCAGCATCTGGGGCGGCTTCAAACGACGCATCGTCACATCATTTCTGGGTATCGTCGGGATCGGGATTTCAATTACCGCCGTAGGTTTGGTGCCTGCCAATATGTTCTATTTGCTTCTCGCAGCAAACTTTTTCGTGGGATTTGCGCAAGTCTTTGCCAACGGGCCCCTGAACGCCATCTTTCAGGCATCCGTTGCACCAGAGATGCAGGGACGCGTCTTCTCCCTGCTGGGTGCCGGGGCAACAGCCATGATGCCGATCGGCTTGATGATCGCCGGACCGCTCTCCGATTTGGTTGGAATCCGTTTCTGGTTCCTTTTCGGCGGCTCAATCTGTGTGCTTATGGCAATCGCTGCTACATTCAATTCCGCTATCATGAACATCGAAACCAATAATAACGAAAACACCGCTACCACTACTGCCTAAATACTTATCGCTAACGCAACCAGACCACAAAAGCCTTTGAGACTCTTGTGGTCTGGTTAACGAAAAAGAGCCTATCTCGGGCTCTTTGCATTTAAAGAAGCTGGTTGTCTTTCAACACCTTCTCCAATCCATCCGCTGACTTGAAGTGAGCAGTCTGAAACCCCAGCCTTTGCGCCGCCTCAATATTCGCCAGCGAATCGTCGATGAAGAGACACTCGTCCGCATTTTCAGGTATGCGGCTCAACAAAAGCCGATAGATCTCTGGTTCGGGCTTGATCATCTTCACTGCTCCAGAAAGCACGACTTCGTCTAAATCTTTCAAGAAGGTGAATTCATCTCGTACCAGAGGAAAGGTCTCGGCCGACCAATTGCTCAAGCCATAAACGGGATACCCCTTCCCTTTCAGGCGATAAAGCAGATCAACCGTCCCCACATTCATACCTGTGATCGAGTTAATCCAGTTATCGGCATAAGCTTTAATCAAATCGGCACGATGCGGAAATTTCTCCGATTGAATTGCAACCGCTTCCGCAAAAGGGCGTCCCTTATCTTGGAGCGCGTTCCAATTATAGAAATCAACTTCTTCGAGAAAAGCGTCAATCGCTGCTTTGTCAGGGAAATAATCTTGATAAAGATTATAGGGACTCCAGTCGATAAGGACACCGCCGAAGTCAAAAATAATAGCTTTGATGGAAGATGGCATAGTTTAAAACTCTCAAATATTTTCAACGTGCTCGCGAAACGTGAAAGCTCACTCGTCACGCATCAGGGAATAAACCAACTTGGACTATCACCTGTTTCGGTGACGACACTCTCTTCGCCAGTTTCCAAATCCAAAATGTGAATTTGCGACGGGGCGTCAACGTTGGTGACAGAATAGCTGCGGAACAGTAAATAGCGTCCATCGGGCGACCAAGCCGCAGGTCCATGTGTGGTTTCGGCGTCATCGGTCAGGGCACGGGCTTCGCTGCCATTAGGGCGGCTGATCCATATTTGGTCGCCGCTCGAGGCTCGATCTATCGTCCACTCGCCACGCGCGAAGGCGATCCATTCGCCATCGGGTGACCAGGTCGGCGTGTTGTCATCGAAGTTCTCTTCGCTCGGCAGCGGCGTGAGTGTACCACTGGTAACATCGTAGAGCGAGAGCTTGTTGAGATATTTATCGCCGAAAAATTGCAAGTCGGAGATTAGAAAGGTCTGTGCATTCGGCGACCAGACCGCTGCCGAACCGATCTCCGTCGGCAGGGATTGACGTTCGCCGCTTTGCAGATTGTAGACCTGAATTGCCTGCGGGCTGGCGGATGTGTAGCTCAGCCAGGCGCCGTCATACGACCAACGCGGATTATATCCGGGCAATTGAGCGTCCTGAAACACGGGACGGGTTTCTTTGGTTTCGAGATCGAGCCACCACATTGACGGGATGCCGAGATAGGCTTGTTCGTTGGCGAAGTCGAGACGGCTGTAGAGAATTTGTCCGCTATTCGGCGACCAAAGCGCATCCGAGCAGGAGGAGTCGGGACAATTCAGGAGCAATTCGGGAGAGTCAAGGGATGCATCCCAATACCAGAGATCGGAACCCCGTCCACCGTCAGGAGTTGAGTAGATCAGACTACTGTGGTCGGTCGAGACGGTATAATTCCAAACGCCCGTGTCACCGTTCGTAATTTGCCCAACATCGCCGCCCCGCGCAGGAACAAGGTAAAGCTGTTTGTGGTAGTCTTCGTCGACAGCAAGATAAACGACCGAGGCTTTTTTGAGCGAAAAAGCGTTCGGGTCGCCAGAAAGTAAAAAATCAGCGGGGATTTTTTTCACGGCGCTGGCACTGAGCGCCACACCCAAGCCCAAGACGACCAATGAACTGATCACAGGCACAACAAAGGATACTTTGCTGAACCACTGCAAACGGGCAAAAATCTGCTTTGATTGCACCATCACGATGCCGATCGCGATCAGCACGACCGCCAACCCAAGGCTAAAAGAAATAATCAGCGAAAGCCCAAAAGCAATACGATTGATGGTGATAGCGATCAACAAAATCGCAATCGCATCGGGGCATGGGACAAGTCCGCCGCTGATGCCGATGGCAATTAACGAGCGCCAACTGATGCCTTCAAGCGGGTTTTCCCGCAGCGCAGCCACGCCACTTGGCAGCGGAATTGCGCCAAAATCTTCGGGGTTATGACTGTGCTCTGCGCCTGATTCTTTAATTTCCTGCTGAATGGTCAGGCGGGTGCTTTTTTCAGTCTTTTCAACTTTCCTAGCAACTACAGGCATTTTCGCTCGACGGCGTTCGTCCAACCAAACTTTCAAACGAGGAACGAGCAAGGTCAACCCCAAGATCACGATCAGTAAACCCGAAACCAATTCCAGCATCGGGAATATCTGTGTCGGCATGATGTATTGCGAGAGTGACAACGTCGCCAAACCGAGCAAAAATACCGATCCGGTATGCGTCAGGGTCACAATAGTCCCCAACACCACTGCATGATAGGCTTTCCCCTGCGAGCCGACCAAATAGGCAGCCACAATCGTTTTTCCATGCCCAGGACTGAGGGCGTGTAATGCACCCAAGATCAGTGCAATCGCAAAGGCTGCCAAAAAGAGCAAAGGCGAAATCTCAGGCGTACGCAAAAAGCCTTCCAAGATCGCCAAAATGCCTTGCTTGTTTTCCGCCTGCTGCACCGCTTCTTCGGCAGCATCGCCCAAACCAAGCGCTTCGACCACTGGCGGGATGGTCGGCATGCCGCTCTCCCATCTCGCCGCCCCCTGCGCGCCAAAATGCACCCGTAGCAAACCGTTATCCTGTTCGGGTTCGGTCAATCCCAGCCCGTCGGCGTTGAGCGTATACCAACTCAGGCTATTCGAGGCGTTGTAATCGTTCAACAAAAGCAGGTCGTGCCCCGCTGTCACATCCAATCC
>JBNKMO010000158.1:0-9452 GCA_050293165.1 Anaerolineales bacterium
CGCGTACACCGGCGCCGAGTTCCTCGGTCAGGCCGATCATTTCAGGGACGCTGTTCTTAGCCGCAGTTTCGCCGAGCATATCCTGTAATTTGGAGAGCAGCATGGTGCGCAGACGATCTTCGATATCGTCCATATTGTAAGCACCCTGTGTGCCGACAACCTGAGTCACAAATTGCTGCGGGTCGCTGACCTGAATGGAGTAGGTACCGAAGCCTTGCAGGAGTGCAACACCCAGGCCCATGCCCGGGTTGCGGACGATGATCGGTTGCGGTGTGCCCCATTTGATGTCTGCGAATTCTTTCATCGCGACAAAGTAGACCTCTGCCGGGAAAGGCGTGCGGTCGTTGAAGGCTTTGCCGATGAAGTCGATTACTTTAGGGATGTTGGCCGTGGCGATGGTGTGGCGACCGGGGCCAAAGGTGTCGAGCGCGTTGCCATCGCGGAAAAAGACCGCGTTCTGCGATTCACGCACAATGACCTGCGAACCGATCCGATAATCACCGATACCAGTTTCCGGGAAGCGGTGAACAATCTCGTCCTTCATTTCATTGGGATATTCAATTACATCAAAAATCCGAGCCATGAGTTTCTCCTTATAAAGTGGTCACAATAACTATCTGATTATAGCGTATTTGATATACGCTTGTCTGCCCCAAAAGTTGTAGTTCATCAATTCTAAATATGATTCCGCGATGAGCACGCTTTTGCGACGAAGCAATCTCACCGCAATGAGACCGCGTCGTCGCAGACGCGGAATCACCGCAAACTTATTTGCTCATCTTCTCGCCCGTGCCACCATGACGGATCATGAGCACTTCCGCCATAATGCTGACCGCGATCTCTTCCGGGGTTTCAGCTTCGATTTCCAGACCGATCGGTGAGTGGACGTGGGCGTACTGCGCCGCGTCTACGCCACGCTCCTGCAGTAAATTTGTTGCCGCTAACCAGCGTCGCTTCGAGCCGATTACGCCGATGTAGGCTGCGGGACTGGTAAGTAGATCGGGCAACGCGACCGCATCCACGTCCGCGCCGCGTGTCGCCATGACGATATAGGTTTGTGCGTTAATTGGAACATGCTCGGTGATCGCATCCATCGCAAGGGGATGATACTCATCCGCCCCCGGGATATGTTCCGGGGTGCAAAATTCGGGGTTATCTTCAACAACCATAACCCGGAATCCCAGCCATTTGGCGAGATGCACCACTGCTTTCCCGACGTGCCCGGCACCGATTAGCAACAGGGTTGGGTCTGGCAAAATCGGTTCCACATAGACCTCCACTGTCCCGCCGCAAATACCGGGGTCACCCTTCGACGGGTCAGACATGTTATAGCTCAGATAGCGTGCCTCGCCATCCTGCATGGCTTCGAGTGCCGCCGCGTGGACACGTCGCTCCAACTCTCCTCCGCCGATCGTGCCGAGGATGCTCCCGTCGGCATAGACCAGAATCTTGCTGGCGCCATGTCTTGGCACGGAGCCTCGACTGCGCACAATCGTTGCAAGGGCGGCACTTTGGTTGGTTGATTCGATTTCTGCGAGAGCTTGGTAAATGGTTTTCATAGTTTTGATTTGTGATGAATGGTGTGTAAAGTGTTTTCTAATTGACGAGTTCAGCCACTCGCTCAGCGAGTTTGGTTAGCGCAATTTCTTGCTCGGCTTCGCTCATTTCAATCAGTGACTTTATTGTACCTCCCGCCACCTGAAAATCAGAAAGTTCTGTTTTGGCGAAGAGGCTGGGCTTAACGATTACAGGCAGGATGACGGTTCCTTTGTCTTTCGCAGCTTCTAATAAGGATGGTAATTCTTTTTCTGTGATGAAATCGGATGCGAAGAAATCTGCGCTGATCAAAAGAATGGCAACTTCGGCATTTCCCATCGCCTTTTCTATCTCGTCTTTCCAGCGAGCACCTGCTTTGAGCTTGGTGTCTTCCCATGCTTTTGCAGAAATGCCAAGATGTTTTAAGCTTTTCAAATGAGTTTTTACGCGTTCAAGCCATTGGCCATCTTTATGTGAATAGCTGATAAAAATCTTGTTTCTTTCATCCCAACTTTCTTCTTTCTTCCTATCGTTGATGACATCATCGATTAGAGCGCGCACATTCACCATTTCATAGCTGCGACCACATTCAACTTCTTGCCGTCCTTTTTCAATGCGGCGTTTCAAATCTGCATGTTTGTAGAAATAAGGTGTTTTATTGGCCTTACACTCTGCACAATTGCAGGGGATTAATTTCTCGACCTTCATTTTTTCGTATTGACTATTTAATTCATCGATTTTTTCGCTGATGATGGTCATAAAATCACGCCGGTTTACGCCTGTGACACGGATTTTGATCGTACGTGTGTCGTAGCTTTCGAGTATCTCTGCTTTTTCGCCCTCTCGCTCCAAAATTACGCCGCGTTTCCATACTAATCTGTGGTCGCTGATATAACGATTCATTTGGACGATGAATTGTGAGAGAATGCCTTTGGGCATGAAGAAATCATATTTGTATTGCAAGGTCAGGTTTGTGGTCTTCTCCCACGTATAATCAGGTGTGCTTGCTGGTAATCGTTCAGGGAGGATATATTTACCTGAACGATCTATCTCGTAAGTTAAAAAGAATTTTTTCATCAATTGCAGGAGTTCATCGTGTAGCAGAGAATACTCTTCCGCTGACCATATTTTTACAGCATCTGTTTTATCGAAGCGGCCTTCCTGCTGGTTCAATAGCGCGTTATCCAGAATTTGATAAACTGCACTTGTTGCCCAGGTGTAGTTAAGAAAGATGGTGTTTTTCAGCAAGGGGTCATCCTGAAAATGGAGGAAGACGCCCAGATCATGGAAGTATTGACTTAGAACAAGTGCATCCTCTGTTTTTGTAATATTGTTCTTGGCACAGATTTTTAAATATTCTTGTAACGAAATTGTGTTTTTAGGATTGTTTTCGAGGGCATCACGAACGATTGTCCATCTAGATGGCACAAGACTACCAATATGTGGCAAACGTGATGCATGATAACGAATCGCATAGGTGAGTTGATTGAGGCGGGTTTTGTCTTCATCAGCTAAATCAACAGAAATTATATCCACTATATTTTTGAAACGGGCTTTCATTGTGGGAATATCTAATGTTTTCTTGCGTTGGTATTTTTCATTCAGAATAATTAGAAGAGGGCTATTTCCCCCGAACATTTCAATAATATGTAACCAGTAATTAAAGTCTGTATCTTCATTGCGGCTATCAGCGACAAGTGCATAAAGGGAGCGTTTTGAGAGAAAGAAACGGTGCGTTGCTTTATAAATTTCCTGTCCGCCAAAATCCCATAAGTTAATGCTGAAGTTTTTATTATATGCACCGGCGGAAGTAAGAGGTTGTGTAATATTGCTCTTAAAGATAGGAAACTGATATTGTTGAACATGAATCCCTCGAGTTGTGTCCCCTTCTTGTGGGAGTTTTGCGTTGGCATCGACTATTTTTCTTGCAAGAGATGTTTTGCCCGCTCCTGGTTCCCCGACAATCAGCATTTTAGCTTCAAATATACGGTCTTCTTTTTGAATTTTTAGCTGGGCGAAATAGTAGGCTATGATTTTTTTGCCTTGTTTAACGATTTCTGGAGGCGGGGTGCGTAAGGGATTTTCATATACATTGATACCAGTGCTAACATAACTTTGACTCCAGTATATTGCCTCATCAAAGTTGACAATCCACGGGGGGAGTTCTTTTAGCTGGTTTTGGCGTATGTCAAGTTGAGTAATTTTTGACAGTTGTTTTAATGGAAGCAGGCTGTAGACAAGGTTGTTGACCAAATGCAGGGTGGTTATATTGGAGAGTTTCTGCAACGGACTTAGATCGCTGATCTGATTATTTGAAAGGTAGAGAGTTTTTAATTTGGTGAGATCTGCGAGTGGTGCGATGTTTCGAATTTGGTTGGAAGAAAGATCCAATGTTTTGAGTTGAAAAAGTTTAGAGAGCGGCAGAATATCAGAAATCTGGTTGGAAAGCAGACCTAGTGTGATGAGTTTGGGTAGCGATTCGAGAGGTTTTACATCTTTAATTTTATTATCAAAGAGGTGGAGAACAGTGAGATTTGATAAAGCGCTGAGAGGCTGAAGGTCGCTAACCAGATTATTTGTACAATATAGCTCTGTGAGTTTGTTTAGGTGCGCGAGGGGGGCTATGTCTTTGATTTTATTTGATGAAATATCTAGTTTGATGATGTTTGTCAGGTTCGTTAGGGCTTCTATCTGACTAAGTTGATTGTCTGCCAGATAAAGGGTAGCGAGTTTTGTGAGATGCTGGAGAGGGCTCGGATCGTTAATTTTATTGGAGGAGAGGTAGAGCACCTTGAGATTTTTCAAAGATGCCAGGGGGCTTATATCTGTGATCTGGTTGTTGCGTAAAAAAAGGTAAGAGAGGTCCTGCAGCTTTGTAAGCGAGTTTAGGTCATTGATTTTATTCTCGCGCAGATCAAGGTATTTAAGATTAGTGAGCTTTTCCAGTGGTGTTAAATCGCTGAGTTGATTGAACGGCAAAGATAAAAATGAAAGTTTAGGGAATGCCTCAAGCAAAGGGGAGATTTTGTCCAAATTATCGAGCATTACATCATATAACCCGATCCATATGATGTTGCCATCATCATTTTTTACGTAGCCTCGGGTTTGCCATCCAACACTTTTTCTTTCCCGAAGCTCTATATAAAGGATGTCTTCTAGTTTTCGGATAATATTCAGTTCGCTCATATGATTTTCTTTCAGAATGAATTAGCAAATGGTGATAGAAATCAAGCATGCTTTAACGGGGTTACTGTTCCAGCTCTCTGTCGATGACCGTGTCTGTGTACGGTCGTTGCGCGTGTGGTGCTTTCCCACTTTTTAATTTTTTTGTTAGAGTCCGGTAAATGTTTTTCGCATTATTTGAGATTAGTAAGATGGGGTCGGCGCACATAGACCTTGATAGTAGTTTCTCAGCCACTGATTGGACCAGCCCATCAGGGTGGTTTTGCGAACGATGCTCATTACGTCTGTACGTGATATCTTTGCGCCATTTAGAATAACATTCATATTGTCGCGGCTCAGTGCTACCGTTTTCTTTGCGAAGAAGAGCGGCCACATACAGGCTAATCGGATCCCATGATAGGACTGCGGGATGGTTGTAATATATTCTAGTCCATATTGCAGATGGGTCTCTGCCTTATCCGCCAGAATATTAATAACCTTTAGGGCCCGCTCTGCATTTTCCTGGGCAAAGAGACTGTCTCTGGTTAAGCCAAGCGGTTCATAGAAAGTGCGGGGAACGAAGACCCAGCCGCGCTCATAATCCTTGCGCAGGCCGCGGATGATATTGACCGTTTGCAGTGCCAGTCCAAAATGACGTGCCAATGGGCGCAACACCGAATCCCTTTTTTGAAAAGCGGGCGAGTATGATCCGAACAGATCGGTGAGTAGATAGCCGACGCGTCCGGCAACCTGGTGCATATAATCGTCCATTTCCTCTTCGGTATTCACAACGGGACCATGTTCCTGCCAGCGCGCCATCCCCAATGTTGATTGGATGACATGCTGGATGATGATCTTCTGATTTTCCTGTGGGAGTTGATCTAATGCTTCAAGTACCTCGTCAGCATGCTGAGCGACATAGACTTCGGCGTCGTTGCTGGCATCTACATGGCTGATCGCCTGGGTGAGTTCTTCAACAGGGGCATTCCCCGACAGGATTTCAGTCCACAGATGAAGTAACTCGACTTTACTGTCGGTTAGCAGGACTTCGTTGTCTTCAAGATAGTCTGAAACGCGCAGTAATAAGTAGGAGATCATCACTGCTTCGCGCAATGTTGAGGGCAGGCGTTCGATGGAAACGGCAAATGTCCTGCTTACTTCACGTAAGATTTGGGGTAGATGCATGTTTTTCTCCAATGTGTGGACGAGAACTCATAACACTTATACAACTACTGGGGTTGCCTATTCGCCGACGCTAGTAAATTGTTCGTGCTTGGCGCGGCCTGAAAGCCTATGCTGCACGTGATCGTTGCAGGGGCGGTGCTTAGCTTAACGTGATAACGTTCTAACGTTCCAATAACCCTAACACCGTCGGTAACAACTGCTTCTTCCTCGAAACCACACCCTTTGCCAGGCGCGTTCCATCCGGTTGGCGCGGGTAGGGCAGGTCGCCGAGTTCGGCAGGTTCTTCGACAATTAACAATTGGCTCGAGCCGCGCACCACGTCCGTCACCATCAGCATCGAAAAATCGACCGCCTTCTGGCTGCGGGTCTCTTCAAGCGCCTTTTGGAGCACATCCAGATATTTATCCAACTGGCGGATATCGGTCACTTCCGCTTGTGAAACGGAGAAACGGTAAGCTCCGCCGTCATAGAGTTTCAGGTCGCTTCCGACGATTTCACTCGGCTCGCGCGTGCCTAAACCTGCTCCCGCGCTCAGAATCTGTTCGCCATAACTTTGAATGGTTTCGTCCGCCAAAGGCCCCCCATGGACAAAAGCCCATCTACTCAAGCGTCTTGCGGCTGCCTGATCGCGCTCGGTGGTTGTTGGCGATGTTAGGATCAAGGTGTCCGAAAGCAGACCTGCCAAAAGCATCCCGGCGATGCGCGGAGGCGCACTTAAGCCAGCTTCTTCGACCTTCTCGGAGACGAGCGTACTTGTGCTGCCGACAATATCCACCGTAAAGCGGATCGGCACATGTGTGGAGGGATTCCCCAAACGATGATGGTCGAGAATCTCGATCAATTCCGCTTCTTCAATATGTGCAACCGCTTGACGCGCCTCATTATGATCAACCATCACGATCTGGATGCGCGGCGGGTTAAGCGCATCGCGTTGACGACAGACGCCGCGATAAACGCCGTTTTCATTCACGACGAAGAAATTGTCTCCCTCGTAGCGCAGCAGGCGATTGATCGAATCGCGGATACGGCCCTTGGCCTTGAATTGGGGCACATCCAGATTGCAGGCGTGACGGCAGGGCACATCCAGAATGTCGGATATTTTCATTTCCTGGCGGTTTTTGTGCGCGCCGACGGTTTCACTCATGTAGGCAAAAATGCTGCCCCCCGTGATCAAACCGAAGGGACGCCCATCTGCATCCACAACGGGAGCAACTCCCCCGGTGCGCGAAGCGATTGCCCACGCATCTCGTAGCGGAGCCTCCGGATCGGTCGTGTCCAACCGCCGCAGAATGGCATCAAAACGCGGGGATGCATCCGTTAGCAGCGTAGGCGCATCCAGTTTCAGATGTTTCAATATCCAACCGGTTTGAGGGTTTAACGTGCCAGCCCGTGCAGCTTCGACGTTGGCATCGTCACGTTCGTTCAGCAGCCAGGCGTAGCCCATCGCAGCGGCGACGGTGTCTGTATCGGGGTTGATATGTCCTATGACGTATGTTTTGCTCATTGTAGACCTCAGGTTTTAGGTTTTAGACTTTAGATTTCAGTTTCTTCCCGCCACAGGCTCGGGCCCTTTTCTTCTGTGGTGAAGAAACGCTGGGTGGGGTATGCCAAACTTATATCCGACTCATTGGCAAATCTCAGCAGGGTTTGCTCCCAGATCTTACTGGCAGTGCTGCGGCGATGGCGCGGTTTGCAGAGATAGCGGATGGTGAGCAGTACGCCGCTGTTTTCGACTGACGTGTAGACAATTGGTGTGATTTTGCCGACTTTGAGCATATAGGGCTGCGAGACCTTGCGCAGGTTTTCTGCGATGACGGGTAATTCTTCGGCTGCGAAGTCATTGACGATTTTTTGCAAAATATCCTTTGCTTTTTTCCAGTTGCTTTCAAAAGTAATCAGCACTTCGAGCTCATTCCAGATATATTCAAAGCCGCGCGTGTAATTGCCCAGAATCATATTAAAGATGACTCCGTTTGGTACATGTAGCACGCGCCCGGTCGATTGGTCTGCCTGCACCCAGTTACCGATTTCCATGATCGTGAACTGGAAAATGCGAATATCGACTACATCGCCCGCAACGTTACTGATCTCGATGCGGTCGCCTACGTCAAAGGGTCTGCGCGCCAAAATGTAGACCCAGCCTGCAATATTCATCAGGGGGTCTTTTAAAGCAATCGCGATACCTGCCGAGAGCAGCCCCAAAAAGGTGACCAGCGTCTCCATGCCTTGCAACCAGATTCGCCCAATCAGTAGCAGCCCCGCGAGTGAGATCAGATAGCCCAGTCCCTTTTGCCATTGGTAACGGTGTTCGATATTCTTGATCGAGCGGCTTAGAATGCCGAGAGTCAGGCGATTCAATAGCCACAAGGAGGCCAACGTAATAACCGTTTGAAACAGATCGATCTGCACTTCGGGAGATAATCCCAAACCTTCTTCCAGCCAGAGAATAAAATCTTGCATTAGATACCCTTTTTATTGTCTCTGCGAGCGTAGCACGGCAGTCTTCCCATAAAACTTGGAGATTGCTTCGCCGCGAAAACTCCGCTCGCAATAACATAATAATTTTAATACATGACTTGCGGAACCGTCCCCGCGCGAGCATCGAAGGTCTGTCCCTCGATGATGTAGACGCCTGCCGGGCACGCGCCGCTCGTGATGGACGCTTGAATCGCCCCTGCGATATACTCTTGATTGGAGACTTGCTCGGCATCGAGTGGCCCGATTTGGCAGGATACCATTGCGGGGAATTCATCCTTGTGTTCAACGATATACGCGATTGCTTCGGGCGGCATCGCAATGCGCGGAATACGCATCGGGTCAAATTCCGCAGAGTAGGGCGGAGCCATAAATTTGGCGCCGTTAATCAGCCAGTCAATATCGAAAAGCCCAAGCATTGGGTCGCCTTCTGGGCTGATGTAGTTGACCATCGCGTTATATGCCCCGCCTTCCGGCCAATAGCCAAAGGGGATTGCAAACATATTCCCAAGTTGCGGAATTAAATCTTCGCGTCCTTTGCTGGCGAGCAACTCACGCAGGAAAAGATCGTTCTGCTGGAGTTCCCAACTCACGCCTTGTGCGTCGCTCCGATCGAGCCGAATGTGACGATAGGTATGATTGTAAACGCGCGCATCATGCTCGAGACACCAGATGATGCTTGCGGCGAGTTCGTCTTTCCATTTGCCTTCGGCGTCACCCGCTGCGTACCACTTATCGCCGAGATTCGAAAAGAGTGCCCACTCGAATCCAAACTCGGGGTGCTGCTGCCCATATTTCCACGCGGCGGCCAAGCCCGTATCCGCGAGCGGAACGCCGTTCTCATCCAAACGAATTTGGTTATTGTAGAAAAGATCATCCATTGTAAAGACGACCGGCTTCTTCCCTTCCGGCACATAAAGATCGCCCTTGAGCCAATCTTCGAGTGCAATTGGCACAAAACCCGCCTGATTGAGCGCATCCATGCCGTTGATGAAATCCTCCATGCGAATCTTGTGGTCGGTCGATTGCTTGGACGTATTTGGCGCGAACTGGTGATAGTTGATGATCGGCACGCGTGCCTCCTCCGCCCAAAT
>JBNKMO010000159.1:0-10525 GCA_050293165.1 Anaerolineales bacterium
ATAATGATAGTCATCGACGGAGTAGTTCGTAAAAATGCCCATCGCCTGTTGCGTTGCTCCGCGCGGGTGGGCGCTGAAGTAGCCGGCACGCAAGTCTGGTTTCGAGTTATCAAAGCCATTTTCTTCAAGACAAGGGCCAAAGCGAGTATAGTTAAAGAAAATATTATTGTAAACGGCACGTTCTTCCTTGCCGACAAAAAACGGAGAGCAGTTCGAGAGCAGTGGCACGACCAGAAAATCGCGAATATCGGTCGACTTAAAATAATCGTAAACGCGTGGATCGGCATATTTGAAAACAAGATAGGACTGATACATGCGCACAATATGCTCATCAAAAAAACGTCCTGAACGCACGGGGCCGATTTGCTCCGGGTTTGTACCGTAAAAAACAGCAATAAAGCGCGTTGCCCCCCACTCAATATAGTATTCGTAAACCACATCCGCCATCGTCAGGCCGTATTCGGGACGTGCCGAGCGCGGAAAGAGAGTGATCTTACTGGCAATTGGACGTCGATTGAGCAGTTCAGGCGAATCGGGCGCTTTGCCCGTCAACGGGTTAATGCCCTCAGGGAGGGAATAAGGCGTGATGTCGGAAAATGTCGGCAAGGCCTCGGGGATCGTAGTTGGGTAAAGGCCATCTTCATAAACAACGGTCGGATATGCTGTTGGGCTTGATACCGCTACAGCAGCCATGTCAAAAAGAAAAGCATCTGCATCACTACTCGGCAAAAAAGGGGTCGGGGTGACATCCACTGCAAGACCTTCTATCTGTTGTGAGGCTTGCGCAGCCCCCCTGCCCTCGCTTACGGCAAAGCCAAGAAATGCAAGCACCGTTAAAAGGAATGCCCCACCAAAAAACTTAATTTGTCGAATAGATATGGAAACTTTTCGTTGACTCATTCAGAACCTTCTCAAAACACAACACTAATAGACTCGTTGATTCTACAACAAAATATCGCTTGCTTCCTTACAAAGCTGATAAAATAAACTATTCTTTCGTACTGCATCGCACAAATTTATGTCTATTCTAATCACAGTTTTAATACTTTTTATCACCGCACTGAGTTTACTCCTTTTGCGTCTCTTTTTGCCAGATTTCCGCTACTCGTGGATATTGGCTGTAACAGGCGCTTTCATCGCGTGGATCAGTGTCCTGCTTTGGCACCTGAACCTGCCCATCGTCCTTTCCTTGCCTGTTTGGCAGCCTGCCATTCTTTTTCCTGATTCGCCATTCTTTCTTGCCGATCAATCAGCGTGGGTATATGCCTTCAGTCTGGTCACACTGATCTTGGGGACTCTGCTAACAGCAATCGCGCGCCCTTACTCCCCAAATATCATGGCGTGGATATCGACACTCGCTCTCGGCGGAGTCGGGCTTTTTGCAGTATTGGCAAACAATCCTCTAACCCTCGTGCTCGCATGGACGGCGATTGATCTGGCAGAGTTATTCACCCTGCTCGGTTCCGTCAAAGGCAAAAAGCTGCGCGAGCGCGTGGTCATCTCTTTCACCACGCGCGTTTTGGGCTCTGCCTTTTTGCTCTGGGCAAATTTCGTCAGCGCAGCGGCGGGGACTTCGCTCAACTTTGTTGCGGCACCCAGCCAAGCGGGCATCTACATGCTTATTGCGGCCGGGTTACGCCTGGGTATACTTCCCATGCATCTCCCCTTTCGTACGGAATCAAGCCTACGTCGCGGGTTCGGGACGATGTTACGTCTCACTTCAGCAGCCTCCAGTTTGGTCTTGCTGGCACGCATCCCCTTTAGCAGTTTGCATTCCCCGCTAATCCCCTACATTTTAGGCCTCGTCACCATCGCTGCGCTCTACAGCAGTTGGATGTGGTTCCGTGCCAGCGAAACACTGGACGCGCGCCCCTACTGGCTGCTCGGCATGGGCTCGCTCGCTCTCGCCGCGACTTTGCACGCCAACCCCACCGGCAGCATCGCCTGGGGGCTTGCTCTGGTCTTCGGCGGCGGCATCCTCTTTCTTTCATCCGTGGA
This sequence comes from Anaerolineales bacterium, assembly GCA_050293165.1. Lineage (GTDB taxonomy): Bacteria > Chloroflexota > Anaerolineae > Anaerolineales > Villigracilaceae > Desulfolinea. The sequence goes on from JBNKMO010000159.1 coordinate 1,999, forward strand.
GCACATCTGGCTGCGACGCCTGCTCTTTCTTAACGTTGCTCTCATGGCCGGGCTCCCCTTCACCTTTACAGCCACAGGCTGGGTCAGCAAAAGCGGAGCATGGTGGATATTTACGCCCTTCCTGCTGGCCGCACATGCGCTGCTTCTGGCAGGCTACATCCGACATGCACGCCGCAGCGATAAAATACCACTCAATCTGGACAACGCCTTCATGCGTATTCTCTACCCGGCTGGCATTCTTATTTTTAGCATCTCGCAAATTACGCTTGGCATCATTGGCTGGCCGGGCGCGGCACAGTTCGGTGCCTGGTTCTCCAGCGTCATCGTCGCCTTGCTCATCGCAGGATTAATTTGGTTGCGTCCGCGCATTCGCGCCTTCAACCCTCTGGATGCACATTGGCTCAAGCCAAATAGCGAAACAAGTTTCAACAGGGTCTACAATATTTTCTGGAATATCTACTACTCACTACGCAGTTTTAGCGAACAGATCACCCGCATCCTTGAAAGTGATGGCGGAATCTTGTGGGCGCTGCTTTTCCTGATCGCATTTGCATCTCTTCTTGCGGGAGGCATTCGCTAATGTTCGCCAATATTCTCACCTGGGGTGCCGTACTGCTTCTTTTTGCCGCATCCATATCCCTTCTGGTTTCCAACGATTGGCGTCGTACGCTTGCCTTTCTTGCCGTGCTCTATCTCGGCGTTTTCGGATTAACCCTGACGCACTGGACTCTCTCGATGGCAGCCGTCAAACTGGTTACCGGCTGGATGGCAGCCACCATTCTGGGGATCACCCGATCCGCCCCCGACCTTGAACCTGCTTCCGCGCCCAAAGACTCGCTCCCCGAGAATATCCTCTTCCGCATCTTTGCCTCAATCATTCTTGCCATCGTCGTCTTTTCGGCCACCCCACTCGTAACCGACCTACTCCCCGGCATTGGCAGCGCCGAGGTTGCTGGCGGACTCGTCCTGATGATGATGGGCTTACTCCATCTCGGTCTAACCATCGAACCCCTGCGCGTGGTGATTGGCTTATTGACCGTACTGGCTGGCTTTGAGATCATCTACGCATCGGTGGAAAGCTCAACACTGGTCGCTGCGCTTCTCGCCCTCATCAACCTGGGTTTGGCATTAGTTGGCGCCTATCTACTCACCGCCGCTCCCGATGAAGAGGAGATCAGTCTATGAGCGCCCCCTTCATTTGGATTATTCTGCCTATCATCCTTGCGCCATTCCTGTGGCTGCCCCGTCGTGCCAATCTAACCGCCTTTTTGGGAGGTTCTGTCGCGCTCTTTTTTGCTATTTTCGCATGGCTCTTTCCCATTGACACCGCCCTGCGAATTTCGGCAGACATTTCGATCAAACTATCGCCCTCCCTCACTATTTTAGGACGCCAAATTCTTCTCAGCCCAGAACGACAGCCTTTGCTCGTGCTAATCTATGGGATAACAGCGCTCTGGTTCTTTGGCTCAAGCGCCGCCGGGATCGCCCGTCGTTTGGTCCCGTTAGGGTTAAGCATCACGGCTCTTCTGGTGGCATCGCTAGCGGTGGAACCTTTTCTCTACGCAGCCCTGCTCATCCAAACCGTTGTCCTGCTCGCTGTACCGCTGCTTTCACCTCTCGACCAAAAGCCAGGACGCGGCATTCTGCGCTTTTTGATCTACCAAACGCTGGCGATGCCCTTCATCCTCTTTGCAGGTTGGCTATTGGCAGGTGTCGAATCCAGCCCCGGGGATATTGAACTTGTTGTCCAATCAGCAACGCTGCTGGCATTGGGCTTTGCCTTCCTGCTGGCAATCTTCCCGCTCTACACTTGGATTCCGCTATTACTCGAAGAGACGTCACCCTATGCGGTTGGCTTCATCTTGTGGCTGCTCTCTACGGCGACATTGCTCTTTGCGATCAGCTTCCTGAACCGCTACGCCTGGCTGCGTGAATTTCCACAACTTCCCGCTGCGCTGCGTTCCGCAGGGTTGCTGATGATAGCAACGGGTGGCATCTGGGCGGCGTTCCAGCGGCATCTCGGTAGATTGATGGGCTATGCAACGGTGATGAATACGGGTTTCGCGCTGCTCTCCCTGAGCTTATTGCGGGAGTATCAACTCTCGGCATTTTTTCTTCTGCTCGTCCCACAGGCTCTGGGATTAGCTGTCTGGTCATTATCTCTCTCGGTTTTGCAACTACGAGAAGGGTCACTTGAATTAAATAAGCTGCAGGGCATCCTGCAACGTTATCCGGTTATCTTTTCGGGGTTACTTTTTGCGCATTTTTCAGCGGCATCCCTGCCTTTGCTGGCTGGTTTTCCGGCAATCCTATCCATTTGGGAGGGGGTAGCGCGGGAAACAATTGGGGGCGCGCTCTGGGTTGCTGCGGGGCTGGCAGGTTTATTTATAGGAGCGATCCGCACATTGGCTGTAGGCGTTATGTCTGCTGAAGAAGAGAAATGGTCGCTTGGTGGCAGTTATCTGCAAAACATCCTGATTGGGATTGGGATGCTCTTCCTTTTGATCTTGGGTATTCTCCCGCAGTGGCTGCATCCGCTGCTGATAAATTTACCGGCTGCATTTGAGCGACTTGGTGGATAATAAAGCCACATCCAAAAGACTGGATGTTTGACAAGCAGTGCTATAATCTGCCGAGATTGTCACTTGGAGGTTTCCGTGGAATTTGAACAAATCATAAAACAGCTTGACTGGCTGGATGAAGAACGACGTAAAGATAAAGCGACTATCGCTGCGCAAGTAGAGCATATTGCCACGCTAAATGCTACGTTGAAAACGCTCGAAGAAAAGACAAAATCACTCGAGAAAGAAATGACGGGCTATGCCTCGCTAAATGCCAGAGTAGAACAGTTTGATGGTTTTTTGGCGCAAGTTCGTGAAGAGATGGGCGAGACCTTTGGCAAGATGGATAAAAGTGCCAAGGTACGAGAAAAAGAATTGATCGAACGCTTTGAGAGCCAACTTCCTGAATTCAAAGAGGCGATCACGGATATTCGCAGCAAAATCGATGTTTCAGATATTCGGCGTGACCTGAAGACTCGTGAAAACGAAGAGGTGCGTCTGAGCGCGGCCTTTACCGAGGTAAAGGCAAAGTTTGACGAGGTCGTCAAAAGCAATAAAGACCTGCAATATGCACAAACGCTTTACGAAGAAAATCGCCGTCAGGATCAGAAACGTTTCGCCGATACACAGGGCGAGATCGTGGCTTTGCGTAAACGCCTAGACGAAGAACGCGACAAACATCAACTGAATACAGACAACCTGAAAAATATTGATGCACGTGTTGCGGAAGTGCTCGCAAGCGAACATAAACGTAAACAAGAGCAAACCGAATTCATTGACAAGCAAATGATCCAATACGCAGACCGTGAACGTATCTGGAACGAATGGCTTGGAAAAGCGGATACCTTTGCAGCCCAGACCGAACTACTTGACACTGAGCTGCAAAAGATGAACGAAGCCACACGCGCCACCAAAAAAGCGGAAGAAAGCTACGCTGAAATCAGCCAGAAGATCGAACGTCGCGTACATGAGATCACAGAGATGCAGCGCCTTGCAGAAGACCGCTTGCGTCAGGAATGGGTCACCTTCAAAGCCGATGACCAAAAACGTTGGACGGGCTATGGGCTCACTCAAGATGAGACCATGAAGAATATCCAAAAGACTCTACAAAAGCTCGAAGAGCGCATGACCGACCTTGATGACAGCGCCCAAACCATGCAAGACAAACTCGAACAAACCACAGATGTGACCGAGCATCAGATGCAGGAATTGATGAACTGGGCGCACGAGTGGCTGACGGCTTACGAACGCGTCATGGGGCACACGAAGAAGAGTAGTTAATTTATGCGCGTTATCGGCACCGCCGGACATGTAGACCACGGTAAGTCCACCCTTATCGCCGCGCTGACGGGCGTGCATCCCGACCGTCTGAAGGAAGAGCAAGAGCGCGAGATGACCATCGAACTCGGATTCGGCTGGCTGACGCTACCCGAGGGCGAAGAGATTGGCATTGTGGATGTCCCCGGTCACCGCGATTTTATCGGCAATATGCTCGCGGGCATTGGCGGCATTGATGCAGTGGTACTCGTCATCGCCGCCGACGAAGGCGTGATGCCCCAAACCAAAGAGCATCTCGCCATTCTCGACCTGCTCCAAATTCCCAGCGGCATGGTTGCCCTGACCAAAACCGATCTCGTTCCTGACCCTGAGTGGCTCGACCTCGTCGAAGCCGACATCCGCGAGAGCCTTGAAGGCACGGTACTCGAAAATGCGCCTTTTGTGCGAGTCTCCGCCAAAGCCAAAACGGGCTTAGACGAGTTCCTAACCACACTTACAAACCTACTGAAAGACAAACCCGAGCGCCTTGATCTCGGTCGCCCGCGCCTGCCGATAGACCGCACCTTCACCATCGCGGGTTTCGGCACGGTCGTCACCGGCACACTCGCGGATGGCAGTCTAAGCATCGGTGATGAAGTCGTCGTGCTGCCATCCGGGCAAAAGGGGCGTGTGCGCGGTCTCCAAACCCACAAGAAAAAAGAAGAATTTTCCGTCCCTGGCAGCCGCACCGCCGTCAATATCTCCGGCATTTCGCTCGAAGATATTCGGCGCGGCGAAGTTGTCGTCAAACCGGGGCAATATGAATCGACACGCCGACTGGACGCGCATCTGCGCCTGCTGGATGATATATCCCAACCGTTGAAACATAATACCGAAGTGAAACTCTTCGTCGACGCGTCCGAGACGATCGCGACCCTGCGCTTGCTCGGCGTCGAGATGCTTAATCCCGGTGACGAGGGCTGGATTCAACTAGAACTCCGCGACCCTGTCGTGACAGTGCGCGGCGACCGCTACATCCTGCGCCGCCCCTCCCCTGCCGAAACGCTTGGCGGGGGTGTGATCGTCGATCATCAGCCCAAAGGTCGCCATAAACGCTTTGACGAGAAAGCCATCGAAAAACTGACATCGCTCATGGCCGGCTCACCCGCCGACTTGCTCTATCAAGCCTCCCTGACGAATGGAGCCGACCTACTCCAAAACCTCATCCGCGATGCCCGTCTTGAAGAAGCCGATGCCACAATAGCCATCGACGAACTTTTTACAGAAGGCAAACTGACCGAACTCGCCAATAAATATGTTATGGCAACGCCCCAATGGGATACGCTCCAGAGCCGCACCGTGAATATGGTCACAACCTATCACGAGAATTTTCCTTTGCGGCGTGGCGTGCCGCGCGAGGAGTTGAAGAGCAGGCTCAAGATCGATACGAAACTCTTCAACGCCATGTTGACAAAACTCGTCGAGGCAGAGCTGCTCGTCGAAGCGGGGAAAACGGTCGCCCTGCCGACACACGGCATCACCTTTGGGAGCAAGGAGCAAGCCAAAATTTCAGGGTTGATGCGCCAATTTGATGCAAATCCCTTCTCGCCGCCGACAGTCAAATTAGCCACCGAGGAAGTTGGCGAGGAAATCTTCAACGCCTTAGTCGTACTTGAAGAGTTGATCCAACTTTCGGCAGAGGTGGTTTTCCGTAAATCCGATTATGAAAAAATGATTGGCATGCTGCGCGAGTATTTGGCAGCGAACGAAAAAATCACCGTCGCCAATGCGCGTGACTTGTACAACACCAGCCGTCGCTACGTGCTGGCCTTTTTGGAGCATCTCGATGCCCAGCGCGTGACCCAACGCGATGGCGATTACCGGGTCTTAAACTAATGTGTGGACGATTTACCCTAACAACCAACCCAGCCGAAGCCCAAGGCGCCTTCCGCGGATTCGGCTTCCCGCCTGTCTTTGCGCCGCGCTTCAATATCGCGCCCAGTCAGCCGCTTTTGGCGATTCCCAACGACGGCAGTAGACAAGCGACCTTCTTTTTATGGGGTTTCATGCCCACCTGGGCAAAAGATGCCAATTTTGAAAGACGGCTCATTAACGCACGCGGCGAAACACTGGCAGAAAAACCATCCTTTAAAGGCGCATACAAATATCGCCGCTGCCTGATTCTGGCGGATGGTTTTTATGAATGGAAAACGCTCTCCGGACAAAAAACACCGCATTTTATTTTTATGAAATCACGCCAGCCTTTCGCCTTCGCCGGTCTCTGGTCCGATTGGGAAAGCGCAGATGGCTCAACGCTCAAAACCTGCACCATTATCACGACGGAACCAAACGAGTTGATGCGCCCCATCCACAAGCGGATGCCCGTCATCCTGCCGCCTTCCGCTTACCAAGCCTGGCTTGACCCGCGCCCGCGAAATGACTTGCAACCGTTATTGAAACCCTATCCCGCCGAAGAGATGGATGCGTACCCCGTCTCGACCCTCGTCAATAACCCCGCCAACGAGCGCGCCGAGTGCGTCGTGCCCAACATACTCCTCTAAACAACATTCCTTTTTTAGATTAAAAGGCTCTCATCCCCTGCTTGACGCTCTATTTTGCCCATGATATGATGCCGAGCAGTGAGTAATATGGATAATAACTTCTTAGATCAAGATCCCAAGGCAGAGCAGGGGGCGAGCGCTGAAAACGGGAAAAAGTCTCGTGCAGAACGTTCCCCAAATTTCTTTAGCCGTTCACTGGAGTTTTTACTTCAGTTAGGTTTGGGCGAAACGACCTTACGCGTGGCAAGCAACGCCCTTCTTCTGATCGTTGTCGTTGGGGTGATTCTTCTGATGCGGGAATTCTATTCCGATTCAACTGATAGCCCAAGCGGGCAAAGCGCGCTGGCAGCAGACCCCACGCCCAACGCCGAGGTCGCAATCGACGATGCTCCGGTGGTCGTCAGCCCCGATGCGGGCGGCATTCCGCGTATGGCATTGATCCACACCACAATCCCCTCCCGCCCACGTTTGGAAGTGGTGCCTTATGATGTCCAGGAAGGCGACACGGTTTTCGGGATCAGCGAAAAATATAATTTAACGCCCCAAACCATTTTGTGGGGTAACTACAATATTTTATTGGATGATCCGCACAACCTGCGCGCAGGGCAAACCCTGAATATTCTTCCGGTCAATGGCACCTACTACGAATGGCAGGATGGTGACGGCTTAAATGGCGTCGCCGACTTCTTCGGTGTTGACCCTGATGTAATCATAGACTATCCATCCAATCGTCTGGACAAGGCCACCATCGGCGATTACGCCAATCCAAATATCCAACCGGGGACCTGGTTGATCGTACCGGGCGGGGAACGTCTCTTCATCTCGTGGAGTGCGCCTGTCGGAATCACCCGTGAAGATCCTGCCAATTCCTATATTCTGGGGGATGGCGCCTGTGAAGCGATCACTGGCGGTGCGATAGGCTACGGCGCGTTTATTTGGCCCTCTGCAAACCATTATCTTTCTGGCTACAACTGGTCCCCCGAGACCAATCATCGCGGCATCGACATTGCGGGGCAGGAAGGTATGGCCATCTTCGCCGCCGATGCGGGCGTGGTGGTTTACTCCGGCTGGAATAATTATGGCTATGGCAATGTGGTCATTCTCGATCATGGCACCGGCTTCCAGACACTTTACGCGCACATGAGCGCTATTAATGTACTCTGTGGTCAGAGCGTCGGGCAGGGTGAAGTGATCGGTGCTTTTGGCAACACAGGCAACTCGTCTGGTGCCCATTTGCATTTCGAGATCATGACCTCGCGCTATGGCAAAGTCAACCCGTGGGATTTCCTCCCCCCACCCTAAAATTACGCGGTACAATAGCGCGCTTACTTTTACAAAAGCAGTTTTTGAAGAAATTTCAAAAACTGCTTTTTTTCAGGATAAATATGGACCTGTCATTTTTTCGCGATAAAGAATTTATTAGCAAAATGTTGAAATTGGCGATTCCGGTCGCTTTTCAACAATTTATTTCCGCTGGCCTCAATATGGTCGATGTGCTCATGGTCGGGCAATTGGGAGAGGCCGCCATTGCCGCCTTGGGTTTAGCTAACCAGGTCTTCTTTCTCTTCATCCTTTTTCTCTTCGGCATCACCAGCGGGATGGCAATCTTCACCGCTCAATTCTGGGGCAAAGGCGATACAGAGAGCATTCACAAAGTGCTAGGTATCAGCCTGACGGTAGCCTCGCTAATCGGCATCTTCTTTTCCCTTGCTGCGACCCTCTTTCCTGAAACGATCTTGCACTTTTACACCAAAGACAGCGAAGTCATTGCACTTGCCAGCAACTACCTGCGCATTGTTGGGCTCTCCTATATTTTCACCGCAATCGTCACCTCCTACCACGCCGTTTTACGCAGCATCACACAGGTCAAATTGGCCGTCACAGTTAGTGTGATCGCCCTGATCCTGAAATCGATTCTTAGCTATCTACTCATTTTTGGGATTGGCGGACTGCCCGCGCTCGGCGTGCGCGGAGCCGCAATCGCGACTGCTTTTGGTTGGGTATTCCAATTCATCTTAATTTCAATTTTGATATATACCCTTAAAACGCCCCTGGCAGTTAATCCGTTAACCTTCTTCCGCTTTGATCGTGCCTTTCTCTTCCGCGTTCTGGGCACAGCCATGCCTGCTGCGATCAATGAGGTCTTTT
>JBNKMO010000160.1:0-2425 GCA_050293165.1 Anaerolineales bacterium
GCAGGTCTTTGAAGAAGCAATCACGCTCGCGGAAAAAGAATAATTTCGTAGGAGCGACCAGCCGGTCGCCCCTACCCGTATTAGAAATTTGTTGTAAGGGCAGGTCTGAGACCCGCCCTTTTTAATTCCAGATGATAAAATACCCTTATGCTGCCAACCCTGCCCGACTTCCGCGTTCGTCAACGTGACTACCTGCTTGAGATCACACGCGCCATCACTGAAGAACTTGATCTCGAAAAGCTGCTCGCACGCATCCTGCGCATCTCCGTTGAGATGCTCGCCGGACAGGCGGGCTTAATTGCACTTAAAGACGATCAGGGGTGGCGCGTCGCAGCGGCACAGAAGATGCCCCCCGCCCTGCTCGATTATCTCAAACCACTGCTCGCCGAAGAGACCGTTTCCGAGTTCAACGTCGATGAATTGAACCGCATGCTCAAGGGGCTGGCGTACACTGCCAGCCGCGGGCTGCTGAATGGCGTCGGCTTGCCGCTGACCGCTCACCAACAAGTTATCGGCGTGATCTTCATCTTCCGCAATTATCCCGATCTATTTTCCCCCAACGATAAACAACTCCTGCAAACCTTCGCGCATCAGGCCGCCACTGCCGTCTACAACGCGCAGCTTTACGGGCAGGTTAGCTATGAGAAACAGCGCCTCGACGCCCTGCTCGACTCTGCCGCCGACGGCATCCTGATTCTTAACGCCGACCATACCATAGAGCGCGTCAACGCTGCTTTCGAGAAGCTCTACGGGCAGCCGCGCGCCGAGCTTGTTAGCAAAGCGCACGCGGAAATTATCCGCTGGGCGGGCAATCCGCAGGGGACGCCGCTCGAAGAGGCAGAAGCCAATGGCTTCCCTCTCACGCCGAATGCCACCCTATACGTCGAGGGTGATCTCCAACGTCCGAACCCACCCAATTTGCCCGTAGGTGTCACGTACGCCCCGCTGCTCACATCCGAGGGCGCGCTCCGCAATTTCTTCGTCACCGTGCGTGATATTACCCACTTCCGCACCGCCGAGCAGATCAAGAGCACCTTCATCTCCGTCGTCAGCCACGAGTTGCGCACGCCTGTCGCACTTATCAAGGGCTACGCCAGCACACTCAGCCGCGACGATGCCAACTGGGATCGCGAGATCATCAAAGATAGCCTGACCGTCATCGAAGAAGAAGCCGACCGCCTTGCCCGCATGATCGACGATCTACTGGATGCATCCCGCCTACAGGCCGGGGGGATGAGCCTGAATCAGACCGATGTGGCGATGAGCAACCTCGCCGCCCGACTCGCGGAACGCTTCTCCACCCAAACCAGCCGCCATCAAATCAGCATCGACTTCCCCGAAAATTTCCCCGTTATCCTCGCCGACGAAACGCGGATTCGCCAGGTGCTCAACAATCTGATCTCAAACGCGATCAAATATTCGCCCGAAGGCGAGATCCGCATCAGCGGTGAAGCACGCCCCGAGCAGATTATTATCTGCGTCAGCGACCAGGGTCCCGGCATCGACGCGAAGGATATGCCGCACATCTTCGACCGTTTCTACCGCGCCGTCGAATCGGTCAACAAGACAAAGGGCGCAGGCTTGGGCCTATATCTCGCGCGCGCCATCGTCGAAGCTCATGGCGGACGCATGTGGATCGATGATGCGAAGTCATCGCCGGGGGCAAGGATCTGTTTTTCGTTGCCACGTTAATTTTGCAGGGGCGACCGGCTAGTCGCCCCTGACTTTTATAAAAATCGAAGGAGGAAATTGATATGAAACCAGAAAAACTATCAAGAAAAATTGTTTACGAGAGTCCTTGGGTAAATTTATATTTGGATAAAGTGAAATTCCCGAATGGCTTTATTATCGACAAGTACCATTTACTGGATTTCCCCCAGCCTGCGGTTACTGCTATTGTAGAAAACAGTTCAGGAGATATTATCTTTGTACGTGTTTGTCGTTACACATCAGGGAGTTGTGACTGGGAACTGCCTGCGGGCGGAGTGGATGCTGGAGAAACTGAAATTGAAGCTGCCAAAAGAGAAGTGCTTGAGGAAACAGGCTATCTCTCAGATGAACATAAACCACTTTACTCCTACTACCCTATGAACGGTAGCGCAAATAAGATATTTCACGTTGTTCACTGCAAAGTAGCTGAACACATCCAAGATTTCGACGAGAACGAGATTAGCGAAACTCGTTGGTTTACCCAAAATGAAATCAGAAAGATGATAAAAGAAAAAAACATTACCGATGGCTTTAGCTTAACGGCTTTATTGTTATGGCTACAAGATGACTAGAAAAAGTAATGTAGAAGAATTCCGACACACGGATCTGTTTTTCATTGCCACGTTAATTGTTTTGGGGGGGTGGGTCGGAGACCCGCCCCTACATTGTTATTATGCCAAAATCCCCTCTCCCTCTCGACGGATTGATCGAAACC
>JBNKMO010000161.1:0-2947 GCA_050293165.1 Anaerolineales bacterium
GAGCAAGTTCTTCGATCAACGACCGCGAAGTTTGACTGCCAACTTCTTCGTCAGATGTGAACAGGAATGTGATCGGCCGCTCTGGCATCTCATCCGCTTCAAGCAGCGTAGCAATTGCATCCAAACCGATCACCAAGCCACCCTTCATATCCTGCACGCCTGGGCCATAAATCTTGCCATCTTTTTCGTGAAAAGGCATTGCTTCAAGCGTACCTAGCGGGAAAACCGTATCCATGTGACCAAGTAGAAGGATGCCGTCATCACCTCTCCCCCATTTTGCAACGATATGATCGCCGCATTCTTCCTGCGGATAAATGGTCACGGTCGCGCCCAGATTTCGGCTTGCTTCCGCCAAAATAGCGCCAACTCGATCCACAGCCTTTTTCTCATCTGTCGGCGACTCTGTTTCAACCAATTGCCGCAAAAAAGCGACCCTGTTTTGAAAACTCATATTTTCCTCGATGAAACCGGATTGAAAAACCCTATGAGATTTATACCTTACCCCAAGAAATAAAAACCGAAAACCGCAGCCCCAAGTAATGCGCAATAGATTGCAAAAGAATACAGTGAGTTTTTATTTAAATAAGCCATCAACCATTTAACGGCCAACCAACCGACAAAGGCTGCCGTAATAAAGCCTACCAACAGAACAGGTAAAAAGTCTGCCAAACCGGGCATCTGAAAAAGATCAAGCGATTCATATGCGCCAGCCGCAAGCATGACGGGAATAGACATCAGAAAGGCAAAGCGTGCAGCCGCTTCGCGCGTAAATCCGCGCAACATTCCACCCGCGATGGTTGAGCCAGAACGCGATGCACCCGGGAAAACGGCAAAAACCTGAAAGAGCCCGACGATGAGCGCATCCAACCAGGTCATCTCTTCTGTGGAGCGAGAGCGTTTTCCCAGCCATTCAGCGAGAGAAAGCAAGGCTGCCGCAGCCAAAAGCCGCACAGACGCAGCCAGAAGAGGTGTGCTAAAAAGTTGCTCCAAAGCATCTTTCAGCAAATATCCCACCAAGAGCGCAGGGATCGTTGCAATGATGATATACCAAGCCATACGGTTTTCGTCGCTCGAAAAAGGTTTTGCAAAGAAGGCTTTTAACAACCCCAGCAAATCCTGCCAAAAGTAGATAAAAAGCGAGACCAACGTGCCCCACTGAACAAGCACCAGAAAAGCAAACATCGCATCACTGGCCGGGATGCCGAGTATCTCCTGCCCGATCAGCAGATGTGCAGTCGAAGAAACGGGAATGAACTCGGTCAATCCCTGGATGATCCCTAATATAAAAGCTTGAAAAATATTCATAGAATTGCATATACCTTTACTAAGTTTTCTTTCCCCTTCGCGGAGATTTCTTTTTCACGCCCAATTGTGATCTGTGAGAGTTGAAGGTGCGTGGCTTGCGATATCCAAATCTCGTTAGCACCAGCGGCGCTTTCGATGCGCGAAGCGGTGTTGACCACATCACCAAGCACATCGTAAAAACGGATATTTCTCCCGCCGAGCAAACCTTCAACAACGGGGCCTGTGTGGATGCCAATGCCAGCGCCTAAATCCGCAAGCGTCAGTGTTTTGCGCACAACACGGCGCAATTCCCGTGCAGCTTGAACGGCTTCCTTCGGCTCAAGAAAAACGGCCATCACCTCGTCTGCTGTGAACTTATACTTGATAACCTCCGAGCGTTCGAGTACCGACTCAATCGCCAGATAATAGTCATTCATAAGGGAAGCAACTTCCTCGGGGGAGCGTCTCTCGCTCCAACGCGTAAACGAGCGGATATCCATGAACAGAATTGTCCGCTCCTGTCTTTGGAGCTGCATCGAATTTGGATCATCCAAAGCCCGCCCCAGCAGGTTGCGCCCCAGCAACCACTCCGAATATATTTTTAGCGTTTCCGCGGTTTCACGCAAACTGAGCAGCGTGTGGCGCGCATTCACATCCGCTAAACCGACCGAGATGCCCAACAGCAGCGTCACCAAACCGATCAGCTGATGTGAGGCGTCTTGAAAAAACTCAAACAGAGTACCTGTCTGCGCGGGATTGGTGTAACTCTCAAAAATGACATAAGCGGTGAACAGAATCTGCGCACGCGCAACATTCTCAACAACCAAGAGGATATCGGAAAGAAAGCCTTTCTCCTCGCTCTGGAGCGCCTGCAAAATTCCGATTGTCACAGCAAAAAACCAATAAACAACGTGATGAGGGGATTCGAAGAACTTCATCCCTTCGATAGCGACTTCACCGATGGTGTAAAGCGCGGGCGCAATCAGATTGCCAAGAAAACGTTGCGCGCGCTGACCCTGGGTTTGTTTCGCTACCCAATACGCCTGTACCAAAGCCGAGGGGATGAGCACGTACATATCCGGCTTGGCGATGTACGCCGCCCCTTCTGTGAGCGCCTCGATGAGCAGGATGCCGATAGGAAACTGCCCCGTATTGCGAAAGAGTTCACGCCAAAAACGCTGCATAAGAGAGCTTTGCAGGTGCTTCTCAATCGTTTCGTTCGTAGAATGGTTTACCATAATCTTTTTACGCTACAGATGATCATTATTTTGCTTCTTTCTTTGGGGTAAAAAATATGGTCGTGGTTCTAATAAGCTGCTTTTCTATCGCCGAGACGCATTTCCTTTCCAGTAATCCAACCAGTTGGGAACCCTTTCTTCAAAGCTACCGTCCAATACGGCAACGCGCATATCTTTGACGAGATGAATAAGGGCGTGCAAATTATGAATGGAAAGCAATGCTCCAGCCAAGAGTTCTTTCGCCACAACAAGATGGCGAATATAAGCACGCGTAAAGGTCTGGCATGTGTAGCAGGTACAACCTTCGTCGATGGGACGCTCGTCGCGGGCAAAGGTGGCATTCTTTAGGTTTAGGCGCCCTTCTGGCGAGAAAGCGGCGTGATGACGTGCCAAGCGAGTCGGCAAAACACAATCAAAAATATCCA
>JBNKMO010000162.1:0-6698 GCA_050293165.1 Anaerolineales bacterium
CCATCGGGCGGGGTCAGGGCGGGGTTGTTCGACGTGCCGCGTCCACCGGAGACGATCACGGCGGCATCGGTCAGGCTGACGCCACCACCAGCTTCGGCATAGCCTTCGACGGTCGATTTCTCGTCGCCGACGGTCACGTCCGCTTTGGTGAGGGTGCCTGTCGCGCCTGCGGCAGCTTCGGGTTTCGCGAAAGCGCGTCCACGCAGGGTGACGATCTGCGGGCTGGCGTTGCAGACGGTTTTCTGGAGCAATTTGCCAGCATAGATCGGGCGCGTGGCAACAACTTTATCGCCATCCATTTCGAGAGCGGTCACATCTACAAGTACGCCCGTATTCAAGTCGATGGCGGTCATGCCCGCAAGTTCACGTGCTCGGGATGTGGTCGGGAAGAGAAGCAAGCCGGGGGCTGCGTCCGATACGAGCGCGGAGAGCGCAGTCGCATAATTTTCTACACGGAAATCTGCCAGCGCAGCGTTGTCGCCCAAGACGACTTCGTCCGCGCCATATTCAAATGCGGCATTCGCAAGGGCTTCTACGCCAGCGCCGAGTACAACGGCAGTAACGTCGCTGCCGAGTGCTTTGGCAGCACCGATGGCTTCCCAAGATGCGGCGACAGCTTCGCCTTTGAAGTGGTCAACATATACCCAGGTTTTCATAAGATTTTCTCCGCCATGATCTTGTCGGCAAGTTTTTCTGCGATCTCGGCGGGGCTGCCACCTTCGATCATCTCCACGCTCACGTCGCGCGCGGGCGGGTTGTCAATGCCGGTCACTGCAACAACGGGGGCGGGAGCTTCGATGCCGAGGTCGGCCAGCGTCCAAACGGGGACGACGGCGCGCGAGGCTTTGCGGATACCCATGAAGGAGGGATAGCGGGGTTCGCCATATTCCTTGACCAGGCTGAAGACAGCGGGGAGTTCCGCGCTGACGGTCTGACGACCTTCTTCGACGGCACGCTCGACTGTCACCTTGCTACCGTCAACATTGACGGATGCCGCAAGAGTGAGTGCGGACCAGCTAAGCACGCGCGCGGTTTGCGCAGGCGTGATGCCGGCATCGCCGTCGATGGCTTGTTTGCCGAAGAATGCCATATCGACATCGCCAACTTTTTGGATGGCAGCGGCGAGCACTTTGGCGGCGCCCTGTGTATCCATATCCGCGAGCGCGGGGTCAGAGATGATGATGGCTTCGTTGCAGCCCATGGCAAGGGCGTGTTTGGTGGCTTCTTTGGCCGTTTCATCGCCGATGGTGATGACGGTGACATCGCCACCGACATTGAGTGCTGCCTCGACAGCATACTCGTCCCAGGGATTGATGACCAATGGTGCATCGCCCCAGGAGGCTTGTCCATTCTCTGCGCTGAGGGTAGCAGCAGAGTCTGGCACTACTTTGACACATACTACGATTTTCAAGGTACTCCTCCTTTGTTGAATTACAGGTTTCAAGTTACAGGTTTTGATTTATCAGCAATTCTAAGTATGATTCCGCGAGGAGCATGCTTTTGCGACGAAGCGGTCTCACTTTCCATGAGATTGCTTCGTCGGGCTATTGCCCTTCTCGCAAATTCATTCATTTAAAGTTGCCGTGTGTTGAAGATTTAAAACATTGTTGCTTGTGTTTCGTCGCTGCTGAAATAACCTGTGTCGTGTTTTAGATTGTTCGATCTCGCCGCAGCATTGGCGAGTTGATCGCAGCGTTCGTTGTTGGCATTGGTGAAATGCCCGCGCACCCAGCGGAATTCGACTTTGTGTTCATCACAGAGCGTGAGCAGTTCTTTCCATAAGTCGATATTGGCGATCTTTTTACGGTCGCTTTTGAGCCAACGGTTGGCTTTCCAGCGATCGGCGTTGCCTTTGGTGATCGCATCAACGATATATTTCGAGTCGCTGAAGATGACCACGTCGCTATTTTTTTTGAGCGACTTTAAGGCGACGATACAAGCCATCATTTCCATGCGGTTGTTGGTTGTTTCAAAATAACCGGCTGAAAGCTCACTGATTTGATCGTCGTTGCGGATAACCGCGCCGTAACCGCCTTTGCCGGGATTGCCAAGCGAACTGCCATCCGTGTAGATGACGACCTTGCCTTGATCCAGCAGGGCTTGGACGGGGTCCGCTGTGCTTTTAGTAGGTGCATTTTCAAGGTGCAGAAGTAGATTGGGGGCGTAAGTGCGTAGTTTTTCAGGGCCTAACTCTCGAAGCCAGTCGGTGGCTTGTTCCAGTGTAAAAAAGCCTTTGTAAAGTGCCTGTGGGTAAGATTCGACCTGTTTTGCAGCGCCGTCATCGCCAAACCAGGTTTTATACAGACCGGGTGCATGTCCTTTGACGACGACATAGTACTGCTTTTTCTGCTTTTTACCCATGTGCGTGATTATATCGTAAAACGCAAAATCTACCAACCGTTCGGTAGGGAAATTCTTTTTACCAAGAGACTACAAAAGTTTCCAAGACTTTTGTAGTCTGCTTTTGAGAGAAAAAAGACTTCCGAAGTTTCTGAAACTTCGGAAGTCTAAACTTCAATTTCTTATGCCGAAAAAGCTTGAATGCCGGTCTGTGCGCGCCCAAGGATCAGGGCGTGGATATCATGCGTGCCTTCATAGGTGATGACCGACTCAAGGTTCATCACGTGCCGAATGACGTGGTACTCATCCGAGATGCCGTTGCCGCCGTGCATATCGCGTGCCATACGGGCGATCTCGAGCGCCTTACCAGTCGAGTTCCGTTTGACGAGCGAGATCATTTCGGGCGTGACTCTGCCCTCATCCATCAGGCGGCCAACGCGCAGTACGCTCTGCAGGCCGATGGTGATCTCGGTCATCATATTCGCCAGCTTGAGTTGGATGATCTGATTCGCCGCCAGCGGACGTCCGAACTGTGGGCGGTCAAGCGTGTATTGACGGGCGGCGTGCCAGCAGAATTCGGCTGCGCCCAAAGCGCCCCAGGCGATACCGTAGCGGGCTTTGTTCAAACAACCGAAGGGGCCTTTCAGACCTTCCACGTTAGGGAGTAGGTTTTCATCGGGAACAAAGACCTGTTCCATCACGATCATGCCGGTGGCGCTGGCACGCAAACTGAACTTGCCTTCGAGTTTTGGGGCACTGAGTCCCTTGGTCCCTTTTTCGATCAGGAAGCCACGAATGATGTTCTCTTCATCTTTTGCCCAAACGACAAAAAGATCAGCAACAGGGGAGTTGGTGATCCAGGTTTTGCTGCCCTGCAATATCCAGCCGCCGTCCGTTTTCTTGGCGCGGGTTTCCATGCTGCCGGGGTCGCTGCCATGATTGGGTTCTGTCAGCCCGAAACAGCCGATGATCTCGCCCGTCGCCAGCTTGGGTAGATATTTCATCTTCTGCTCTTCACTGCCATAGGCATTGATCGGGTGCATCACGAGCGAGCTTTGCACACTCATCGCGGAGCGGTAGCCACTGTCCACACGTTCGACTTCGCGAGCAACCAAGCCGTAGGCGACGTAACTCATCTCGGCGCCACCGTACGCCTCGGGGATGGTGATTCCCAAGAATCCCATCTCGCCCATCTGCTTCATGATGTTGACATCAAAATGCTCTTCGCGATTGGCTTCGATAATGCCGGGCATCAACTGCTCCTGACAGAAACGATGTGCCGCATCACGGACCATGCGTTCTTCGTCGTCCAACTGCTCGTTGAACAGGAGTGGGTCATCCCATTTGAATTTCTGCTTTGCCATTTTTTACCTCTGTTTTTTGTTGATTTTATTATTTCACAAGCCCAGCGCTGCATCCAGTCCGACCGTCACACCTTTGACGGTACGGACGTAACGAATAGCGACCAGAGCGCCATTTGCAAAGGATTCGTAGGACGTGCTGCTATGGTGGATCGAAAAGGTTTCGCCCAAATTGCTGAAAGCGACTTCCTGATCGGAGAGCAGCCCTTTCATGCGCAGGGAATGTACCCGTACACCAGCCACCAGGCCACCGCGTGCGCCTTTGGCGATCTCGTTGCTCTTTGGTGGCTCTGCCTGATTTCGTACAGCGCCCATGCGCATGGCGGTTGCCAATGCCGTGCCTGATGGCGCTTCGGGCTTGATATCTTCGTGGCGTTCGATCACTTCGGCCGAGTCAAAATACGGGGATGCCAATTCAGCAAAGCGCATCATCAGCACTGCACCGATTGAGAAGTTCGGGACGATCAGGCAACTGGTTTCTGGATTTGTCCACATGGCTTTGACCTGCTCGATGCGCTCGGCACTAAACCCCGAAGTCCCGACGACAACGCGCTTGCCCTGGGCGTGCCACCGTTCAAGATTTTCCATCACCACATCGGGATGGGTACACTCAACCACGATCTCGGCGTCGATATTCTCGATGGACGTTTCGATCTCCATTCCCGCCACAACTGCGCGAGCATGGAGCGGATCGTAAACACAAGTCAGCTCCATATCATCCGCGTTCGCAACTCCTTTTGCGATCACACTGCCTAAACGTCCCATTGCACCTGAAACGGCTACTTTGATCATATTTTCCTTCTCTTCCAGTCTCTGAGCGGAAATGAAGCGAAGCGGAGTTGTAGTCGAGGAGCGGCTTTATCTACAAACATCGTCCTTCGACTGCGCTCTCTTTGTTCGCTCCGCTCAGGAACTGTAAGTTACACTATACCAACTTCCCATGCCCCTCAAAAACAGGTTTGTTTTCGAGCAAACGCTTCGGCGAGAAGATTGACAGATCGAGCGAATAATCCACGTCACGGATCATCTCAGCCAGATAGCGTCCAATAGCGTGTGCCTGTTGAAATCCGTGCCCCGAGAAACCGTTCACGAGAATGAACCCTTCCAGTTCGGGCCATTCGCCGAGGAAGGCGTTCCCATCAAAATTGTTGACCGCATACAAACCCGCCCAACCGCTGACCACTTTCAAACGATCGAAGCTCGGCACATAATCAACCAACTCTTCCCACAAATTTTCAATGAACTCTTCACGGTTCCAGACGAAATCGAATCCAATTGGGTCAGTATCGACCGATTTCGCCGTTGTGAATTGATTGCCATGTTCCTGAATGAGATATAGCCCCGACGGGAAGACCGTCAGCGGGTAAATTTCTTCGGGCGCAACATCGGCTTGTACAACAAAGACCGTCCGCATGACAGGATCAATTGGCAGGTCAACGCCAACCGTCTTTGCCAGCTTTGTGCCCCAAGCGCCCGCGCTGTTGACTACATATTTCGCATTCAGTTGGTCGCCGTTTGTGAGCTTGACACCTGTAACTTTGCCGTCCGCCTGCAACACTTCAGCGACTTCGGCTTCGATATAGGTTGCGCCCAGATCAACCGCCTTACGTTGGAAACCGACCAAAACTGCTTGTGGGTCCATTGTCCCGTCAAAACAACCAAAGACGCCGCCTGCAAATTTTGACTTATCAAAAAGCGGGAAACGGGCAACCACTTCGTCAGGTTCGAGCCATTCCACGCCGCAGTTCATCTCGTTTTGCAGTTCCAAGCCGGCGATGGCATTCGCCTTATTGGCTTCATCTGAAAGGAAAAGGTTGCCCTGCTGACGAAAACTGACTTCTGGCTTCCAATCGCCGACCGCCATATCTTCGCTGAAGGTTTTCAGCTTTTCCAGCGCATATTGGGAGATTTCGATATTCTCCTTAATATTGAACTGCAAACGGGTGTTGCCATCCGAGAGAACGGTTGAGTTATGCTCGTAACTCGGTTCCATCTCAACAATGGCGACCTTCAGGGTCGGGTCTTGCAGCATTAGATAATAAGCCGTTGCACAGCCCATCACGCCGCCGCCCGCCATAACGATATCAAAGTTCTTTGTTTCGGTCATTTTTTTCTCCAGAATCAAACTAAATCATGAATTTGCGTGGAGGATGCTCTTCCGACGAAGCAATCTCACGGAACACGAGACCGCTTCGTCGCAAAAGCGTGCTTCTCGCGGATTCCTGTTTACTTAAAGTCCACGAGTGATGCCGCCGTCTACACGGATATTTTGTCCCGTGATATATCCGGCGTCATCCGACAACAAAAACCGCACTGTCTTTGCCACTTCCTGCACCTTGGCATAGCGTCCCATTGGGATTTTCTCGACAATTTCGGGGCTGGACGGGTAATTATCCATAAAGCCGGGCAGCACGTTATTCATGCGGATGCCAGCCTCGGCGTAGCGGTCGGCATAGAGTTTGACGTAACCCGCCAAGCCCGCCCGCAGCGCACTGGAGACGGGGAAGGAAGGGCTGGGTTCGAAGGCCGAAGAAGTGGAGATGTTGACCATCGCTCCGCTGCCCTGTGACTCGAAAATAGGCGTGACCAGCCGAGCCATGCGTGCGGTGGGCAGGATGAGCAAATCCAGACCTGTGTGCCAGTCTTCATCGGATATCGCTAAAATTTCGCCTTTGGGCGGATGCCCGGTATTGACAACAACGGCGTCCACGCGACCGTATTTTTCGAGCGCCGCATCGACGAGTGTTTTCAGGTCATCGGGCTCGGTGACGGAACCCGTCATGCCGATGCCGCCCAGTTCTTCAGCGAGCTTGACTGCGCCTCCCGAATTCGACATCATTACAAGTTGATAGCCGACTTCTGCCAATTCTCTGGCAATCGCTGCGCCGATGCCTTGCCCTGCTGCGGTAATAATTGCTACTTTTTCGCTCATTCGCTCTCCTTGTCTAATGTAATGATTCCGCCTAATTCCTGCATAAATTCGGCGATTTTTTCTTC
>JBNKMO010000163.1:0-4631 GCA_050293165.1 Anaerolineales bacterium
GACCCGATCTTGGGCGTCAGTATGAGTTTGTTTATTCGTGTGCGCGATTCGATTTTTGGCTTGCTCGGCTTATGGCTGGGGAGCTCCAGAAATCCGTCGTCGCCTTTGGATGTAACGAAAATTGAAGAGATGTAGCATGAAAAAACGCCAAGCTCTCTATTTTGATGCCCCGTACAAAGTTTCCGTGCGAGATGAAGATTTGCCCGTTCCTGAAGCAGGTCAAGCCCTTGTGCGGACGACCCTTTCTGCGATCAGTGCCGGAACGGAGATGCTCTTTTACCGCGGCCAGTTCCCGCAAGAAATGGATATTGATGCCAGCATTGCCTCGCTCGACGAGCAGAGCGGATATCCGTTGAAATATGGATATGCAGCAGTGGGCGTGGTCGATGAGATTGGCACAGACGTGGACGAAAGCTGGCTTGATAAGCGAGTTTTTTCCTTTCAGCCGCATCAGAGTTCTTTTGTTGCACCTGTTGATAATCTCTTTCTTATTCCCGACAAAATCCCCGACGAAGATGCTGTTTTTCTGCCTAATATGGAGACCGCCGTCAATCTCGTGATGGATGCACAGCCGGTTATTGGGGAGCATGTAGTCGTTTTTGGGCAAGGGATCATCGGGTTGTTGACGGCTGGGTTGCTGCGACAGTTCCCACTTGAAAAGCTGGTTGTAGTTGACCCGGTCCCCATGCGGCGGGAAGCTGCTCTTGTTCTAGGTGTGGATGCCGCCTTTGCGCCCGAAGAAGTTGATGTGCGTGATTTTGACCTCGCCCTCGAGCTTTCGGGAGTGCCCAATGCGTTGAATGCGGCGATTGCCAGCGTCGGTTTTAGCGGGCGAGTGGTCGTCGGTTCGTGGTATGGGCAAAAGACTGTTGCGCTTGATTTGGGTGGGCGCTATCACCGTGAGCGGATTCAACTTATCAGTTCGCAGGTTAGCACAATCGCTCCGCAGTTTAGCGGGCGTTGGGATAAAGCGCGTCGCTTTGCTTGGGTCTGGGAGATGTTGGGGCGGATTAAACCGTCACAATGGATTTCTTCACGCATCCCGTTTGGAGAGGCAGAGCAAGCCTACGCCACGCTCGATACGCGTCCGCAGGACGTTTTACAAATCGTATTTAAATACTAACAGCTCACTGAACGGAGTTCGAATCGTAGCGAAAGCGTAGTCAGAAAGTGGCGGTTATAAATCGCCCTTCGACTGCTGTCTCACTTCGTTCGGCTTCCGCTCAGGACCTGTAATCTTAGGAGAAATACCATGTATACAGTTGCTGTACAGCGTAAGTTTGTCGCTCAACACTTTTTGATTGGCGGGGATTGGGGCGCGGAGAACGAACTTCATTCGCACCATTATGTAGTCGAGTTGCAATTGGAGGGTGCGAGCTTAGATCAACACGGCTATTTGGTTGACATTGTCGATATTGAGTCGAATCTTGATGCGCTCGTGGCGGAATACCGCGATCATACATTGAATGATATGCCTGCTTTCGCTGGCTTGAACCCGTCTATCGAGCATTTTTCGCGCATTCTGTGTGAAGTCTTGAATAAGCGAATTTCTGCCCTGAATATCTCGGCATTCACCGTCAAACTTTGGGAAAACGAGATCGCCTGGGCAGCGTATCAGTTGGAGCGCTAATGCGCGTCGGATTGTTGATCTACGGCAGTTTGGATACGCTCAGCGGCGGTTATCTCTATGATCGTAAGTTGGTAGAGCATCTGCAGGATGTAGGTGACGATGTAGAGATCATCTCGCTGCCGTGGAGAAATTACGCAGCTCATTTGACGGATAATTTCTCCGCTGCGCTCTTACGACGTTTGGCTAGCTCCCGTTTCGAAGTCTTGCTGCAGGACGAGTTGAATCATCCATCGCTATTTCGGCTTAATAAGCGTTTGCGTAAACATGTGCGCTATCCGTTGATCTCCATTGTTCACCATCTGCGAAGTAGTGAGATGCGCCCGGATTGGCAAAATAAACTTTATCGTTCCCCCGAGCTTGAGTATTTGCGTAGTGTAAACGGTTTCATTTTTAACAGCCAAACCACACGCGGTGTTGTTGAAGGTCTGTTGAGTGAGACTCGTCCGCATGTGGTCGCCTACCCGGCAGGGAATCGCCTCGATCCGCAGATCAGCAATGCAGATATTTTCTCCCGCGCGCGTGAAAATCAGCCCTTTAAGATTGTCTTCCTGGGAAGCGTTATTCAGCGTAAAAATCTGCATATGCTGATGGAAGCGCTTGCCTTGCTCGAAGAAAGTTGGCAATTGACCGTTATCGGTAATTTGGATGTAGAGCCCGCCTATGTGCGGCGCATTCGTCAGCAGACAGCGCGATTGGAATTAGATGAAAAAGTCAGCTTCACAGGCGCGCTCAATGATGAGTCGCTTAAGGCTGTTCTGCGCGCGAGCCACGTTCTGGCATTACCTTCTTCGTATGAGGGGTTTGGTATCGCCTATCTTGAGGGGATGGGTTATGGCCTGCCTGCAATTGGCAGCACGGAGGGAGCCGCGCATGAAATCATCACCGATGGCGTGGATGGTTTCCTTGTAGGGCCCAGCGATGCTGAGACTCTCGCATCTCATTTGCAAGGGTTGATAAAAGATTCCAGAAAGCTGACGAAAATGAGCTTTGCAGCACGCGAACGTTATCTTACGCACCCTACTTGGAAAGATAGCGCAAAGAAAATACGAAAATTTTTATCTGAAATGCGGAGGTGACATGTCTGATTACACAGATTTTCCCCGCTATCTCTCATCTAAAAAGAGCGTCGACGACCGAGCGCTGAATCAAGGTGTTTGGGAAGAACTCGCTGCATTTCTTGATACCTACGAAGATGTGGAGATACTCGAAATTGGCGGCGGCATCGGGACGATGATCGAGCGCTTACTGGAGCGCGACACCCTCCAGAATGTCCACTACACCTTACTCGATGAACAGCCTGAGAATATCGCCACCGCACGTGAGCGCTTGCCGCAATGGACAGATAAGCATAATTTTCTAACAAGCTGGGAAAATGAAAAACTTGTGCTCTGGAAAAATGGGCAAGCTACCAAAGTCAGTTTTCTTGCAGAAGATTTATTCGATTTTCTTGTTAGCCGCCCTGCTGACCAGCAATACGATCTGATCATCGCGCACGCTTTCCTCGACCTGGTCGATATTCCCGCCACGCTGCCGCGCCTTTTTGAAACGCTCAAAACGAGCGGGTATTTCTACTTTACGATCAATTTCGATGGCGAGACTATCTTTGAGCCAACTGTCCCCGCCGATGCCGAGATCATGACGGCTTATCACCGCACGATGGATGAGCGCATAACCAACGGGGAACTCTCAGGTGACAGCCGCGCGGGGCGGCATCTTTTCGAGCATCTACATGAGGCAGGCTGGCAAATCCTGGCGGCGGGTAGTTCCGATTGGGTTGTCTTTGCCCACGAAAATACCTACCCCGCTGACGAAGCGTACTTTTTGCATTTCATCGTCGATACTGTTCGGGGGGCGTTGGACGGGAAAATTGATTCTCGCCGCATCGAAAGCTGGGCGAGTGCGCGCCATGCCCAAATCGAGAGCGGGACGCTGGTTTATATCGCCCATCAACTTGACTTTTTTGGACGTGTGTCATGAAGGTCACGGTCAACATCGCAATGACTTTGGATGGCAAAATTGATAACGTTAAGCGGCAGGGAGCTAAAATTTCCTCAGATGCGGATTGGGAGCGCGTGGATCGTTTGCGCGCGGCACATGACTCGATCCTGGTCGGTGGCAATACGCTATTGGCGGAAGATCCGCGCCTGACGGTCAAGTCCGCTGCGCTGCGGGATGAACGTATCGCCCGTGGACTTGCGCCAGATCCCGCTAAAATAGGCATTGTCTCGGCATCGACGCTTACCGCCAAGTCCCGATTCCTGACAGATGGCGGTGGCGAGGTCTTCCTCTTTACCACCGAACAGACTTCACCGGAGCAACTCACTCTTTTGCGCGATGCGCGCGCGAAGGTTTCTGTGCTCGGTAAAACCCGCGTGGACTTGGTGGCCGCTTTCGATTTTCTGGCAGAGCACGGCATTGAAACCGTGATGGTCGAAGGCGGCGGCGGGATAATCGCTGCTCTTCTGGCGGAAGGTTTGGTCGACGAAATTCATGTTTATATTGCTCCACTGATCTTCGGTGGTGCAACCGCACCCACCTTCGCTGATGGTGAAGGTTTGCTGGTAGGCATAAAGCTGAATTTGCTGGATGTGGAAGAACTGGGTGATGGAGGAATTGTGCTGAAGTACAGGGTTTTGTAACAATTTTTGAGTATAATTTACTCACTTACCAGAAAAGGAGATGTTATGCAGTCAAAAGTCGTTATCGAAGGTAAAACTGAGAGAAAAAGCAATAAAAAACACAAGATCAAGAAGGGTGAAAAAACTGAAATAGACATTGAGATAGATGTTGAAGAAGATGGCACTTATGAAGTTGAAAAATTAAGTATTGAAGGGTTGCCTGCGGAGATCGACGGTCAACCAATTACTTGGTTCAATAACTTTGCGATTAAAAAAGGCGGCAATTATATTAACCAACGCTATAAGGTCAAAATTCCTGGCTTGGGGAAAAAGCGTGTGGTGATTATTGACAATAACAGCCACGGGGCCCCCTATTTTTATAC
>JBNKMO010000164.1:0-32985 GCA_050293165.1 Anaerolineales bacterium
ATTGGGGTCCATGCCGGGTTTGAAATTCTTGGCTTCGTGGATGAGTGTCTTGGAAGGCACACAGCCGACGTTGGTGCAATCGCCCCCAACGTGATGCCCTTCGATCATGGCGACATCTTTGCCGAGGGCCGCCATCCCGACCCCGACGGTCATCCCGCCCGAGCCTGCGCCGATGACGATGGTTTGAAAATGTGTTTTCATGTGGCGTCCTTTTTACTTACGTTCCAGTCTCTGAGCGGAATATCGAGTGAAGCGAGATGTGCAGTCGAAGAGCGGTTCTTGCAAACATCGTCCTTCGACTACGTGCTTTGCTTCGCAAAGCTCTCCGCTCAGGAACTGGTTACTTCTTTCTTCTTAAACAAGCGCGATAGCGCAATGCTGACGATAAAAATCACGACAGAAACCCCAAGCGTGACGGGGTTAAGCGAGGGGATACCCCCATCGAAGCTCTCCACCGATGCGCCAAAGCCAACGAAAGCAATCGTCCCGGGGATCGAGCCGAGGGCAGTCGCCAGAATAAAGGGCCAGAATTTGATGCGTAGAAATCCCGCCAAATAGCTGACTGCGTCATAGGGCAGGAAAATGAAGCGCATCGTCATCACGGTTTCAAAGCTGTTTTCGCGCATTCGGCGCGTATAGCGCTGAATCCAGCCACTGGACTCTGCATCCTGTTCCTGTAACAAGCCCTCACCGAAATAGCGCCCAACATAGAAGGCAATGGTCGATGAAATATTGCTGGCAATGATCGTGTATAACACGCCCAAAACAGGTCCGAAAACGAATCCTCCTGCAAGGGTCAGGAAAGTTGCTGGGAAAAGGATAAGCGGGCGGATGGCGTAGAGCAGAATAAAGATCAAGACGCCCCCCACTCCTGTTTGCATGAAGCCCAATAATTCTTGAACAACCTGCAAGGCGGATAATCCTTGTGAGTTTGCATACCAGTTATAGGCGAGGATCAATCCCAGCCAAAAGAGCAGGGCAGGGAGCTTACTGCCGTGCTTTTCTATAAAATTCTTTTCCGAAGGTTGTGATGTGATTTCTGTCATAGTCGTTTCTCCACTCCTTTACGACGATGACTTGGTCTGAATTCTTACTTTTTTACGCAGGCAGGAATTTGGACTACAATACAAAAAACAAAGGAGGCTTCGCTATGTTTCGTTCACATTCTTTAAAAATAAGTGGCCTTGTATTTGCTGTAGCTTTACTGATGGCTTGCTCTCTAACAAATGTCAGCCCCACGCCGATCTCAACACTCGCTTTTTCGACGATAACACCCCAAGCGTTAACCGATGCGCAATCCCCTGCTGCAACCCCGACCTTGCCCGCCACCAACACCCCGCTTCCACCGACAGCCCTGCCTGCCACCTCCACGACGGTGCCTTCTCCCATCCCGACTACGCGACCGCCCAATCCCACACTACTCTTTGATTCTGCAGCCAACGCCTATAGAATCGAATTCGGTGCAGGAGGTACCTGGGCGCAATTTTCCGGCAATCTTGACGATAGCAACCAAACTGTCCGCTATGTACTTTCTGCCATGAAAGGACAGGAGATGGGCCTTTCAATCATCGAATCATGGCCTTTTTTCATGGATGTCACATATGCGGGAGATGTCATCGGCAATGCTGAGCAAGAGCATCCCTTCTGGCGAGGCACGTTGCCCGCGACAGGAGATTACATCATCACCGTAAAAACACAAATGCCGGGCGACTTTACGCTACGCGTCACGATCAATCCCCCAAATCAGACGCATCAATATTTCAATGAAAACCACCAGCAGCCCCCTTTCAAATTGCGCTACTCGGACGAATTCAGTCCGACAACCTATATCCCCGTCGGTGAATTCAAAGGCGCGCCCGGCCTGATTTTGAACTTCATTAATTCAGATTTTTATGGACCACACACGAACCTGGTCAGAGCCAACTTTCTGGTCAACACAGTCAATAATCTGGCAAGCTGCACGCAGGTGAACAACCCCGGCGAAACCCTTCTGGGAGAAAAGACCTTCAACGGGTATACCTTCACAGAAAGTCAGTTCACAGGCGTGGGTGCTGGAAATATTTACGAGCAACTCTTTTATCGCACCTTGCTCGACAATACTTGTTATGAGATTGTATTTTTCATGCACTCCGGCAATATTGGCAATTACCCTTCAGGCACCGTTGTAGAATTTAATCGGGCTGCCCTGTTGCAAAAATTTGAAGAGGTGCTCGCTACTTTCACGATCAATTAATTTTCTCCCCCAAATTCTGTGTCTGGAATTTGGGGGAGATCTCCGTTAGTACGAAGGGGGCTAAGGTTGATAAATGCGCGTATCGGGTTTGAAAGCAGCCCAGGAAAACCAAAAATGATTCACTGAGACGATTGGCGTGAGCATTTCGCCCATCAATTCACCTTGGACAGCTTCGCCGAAGATGTTCCAAATGCTGTCGGTTTCTTCGTCGTGGATGACGCCATCTTTGGCGAAGAAGGTACGCTCCTGACGTGAATAGGCTACCGCTGCCCCAACATCCTGCCCGGCTTCGATTTGGGATGCATCCAACGCGGATGCCGTACCTGCTACCCAGAAAACAACGATTTCCTCCCCCCCAACGGCGTCGTTAACCACACCCAACTCCTGAAGCGTAGTGTACGGATAAGCGATGGTTTCGCCGTTCAACTCAATGGTCAAAACGCGTGCCATTGCAGGGAGTTTGTCGACGTAGACGCCATCGAAAAGAAAGGGTGTCTGGTTGATGTCATCATAGCCTGCATAGGGGTTACGTCCATAGTCGCGGTTGTAGCCGGTCTCTTTGGAGAGCACATTCCCAACGGGATACTGCGCTTTGAAATCTGCCCACGAGATGATCGCAGCAGGATAGTAGGTCAGTTGCTCACCGGTATATTCTCCCGCAATCCCTTCGCCAGTGGCTTGCTGCCACCACGTTTCCGTTTGGCGGTCGTACATAATCAGGTTGCTGTAACGCAGACGTCCAGTCGTGCCGAAGTCGAAAACTTGCCCGTCGAGCTCACGCTCAAAAGCGATGGCGGTATTACAGAGTGGGCAAAAGGAAACAACGAGCGGTTTCTCATTAAGGGTATCGTTGATAATCTCATGCCACATTAGAATTTGAAGGGGATAGGCGCGAGCGGCATCATCCACTTCGACAAAGATGATCGGCTCGCGGTCGTTTAGCCACCCATCCGCTTCGGAGATGGGGACGTAGCTCGGCTGATCAATAGCAGGGATGCCATCCTTGGGCGGTCCGCCAGAGAGAATATAATCGTAGGAAACACTGTGTTTGGAAAAGTCTGTGGAGAATTGTGCCTCGGCACCGGAGGGAGGCGGTTCGTCCGCTGGGGGCGCAGAAGGAGTCTCCACAACGGGAGCAGGTTTGGGCACGTTCGTCTCCGTAGGGGAATCCGCCGGGGCTGCTGCAGAAGAACAGGCCGCAAGTCCTACACTTAGGGTGAGCAAAATAACAATCCATCTTAAAGAAAACATAGAAACTCCTTTAGAGTAAAAGATGTTTCTGTGTTGGTTTCTCTTACTTTGGTAAGAATTAGAAGGCTTTAATCTTCTATTGAATACGCTATAATATGCGCCATGCAAAATACCCGCGATAATAAAACCTGGTTAACTGATTTACGTGCAGAAGGCGCTCAAAAAGAAGCTGCATTGGATGATTTACATGCCATCCTTTTGCGAATATTACCTGCAGCTTTATCCCGTTGGCTGCCATCTACATCCAGTCACTTTGAAAGCTTTATAGAAGACATGGCGCAGGAAACGCTCTTGCGCGTGGTGGATCGACTGGATAGCTTTCAGGGACGCAGCAAGTTTACGACCTGGGTCTACAAAATCGGTGTGAACATTGGCTTGGGAGAATTACGTCTGCGCAAGTGGAAAGAGGTTTCGCTCGATGGACTGGAAGAAAGCAACCACCCCGACGAGATGCCTTCTGAGCGCTTTGCTTCCGAGATGCCCAGCCCTGAAGGGATGCTGGAGCGCAAAAATGTAATCGACATGGTGCAGCGGGTGATGAAAGAAGAACTTACCCCGCACCAACATCAGGTGATGATGGCTGTCGCTGTACAGGGTGTCCCGCTAGGTGTGGTTGCGGAACGGCTTGGCAGTAATAAGAACGCGCTTTATAAATTAATGCACGATGCTCGTCTACGTTTAAAACGTCGCTTGGAGCGCGAGGGGCTTTCGCCCGCTGATCTTTTGGCTGTCTTTGGTGAGTGAGAATATGATGATGAAGAAATTATTTCGTTGGTTTAAACCTAAACAGGAAAAAATGAAAGAAGATGCCGCGATGACTGTTCAATTCCTGCACATGCTCGAAATGACCGAGGAGCAAGAATTTTCTTGTGAAGATGTGCATGAGCTGCTCGATCAATTTGTCGAATTAAAACGGCGCGGTGAAAATGTTGAAACGTTAATGCCTTTGGTCAAACACCATCTTGATATTTGTCGTGAATGCTTTGAAGAATATGAAGCCTTGATGGCTGCGTTGGCTTTTGAAGAAAGTTTATAATATTGCAACAGGGGGGAATGCCGAAAAGCAGGGATATGGAGCCCATTGATGACAGACGCCTTAGTTAAATTGCTGCTTATCCTCGCGGATGTAGTTGAAGCACGTGACCCCTATACAGGCGGTCATATATGGCGTGTTTCGCAATTCTCAAAATTACTGGCTATAAAAATGGGGCTTTCTGAAAAGGAAGCGGTGCAAATCAGCCTGGGCGGCTATTTACATGATCTTGGAAAAGTTGCCATCCCTGATGGGATATTGTTGAAAAAAGGCCGTTTAACTGAAGAAGAATATGCTGTTATTAAGACACACCCCACCATTGGGAAGAATCTTATCAATGCGCACCCTCTTTCAAAAATGGTTTGCCGTCCGATCGAAGAGCACCATGAACGCCTGGATGGAAATGGTTATCCGCAAGGTTTGCATGGGGATGAAATCTCGTTTTCAGCCAAAATTGTCGGCGTTGCAGACGTGCTGGATGCATTAACCAGTACTCGCCCTTATAGACGGGAAATGGATTTGGATCAAGCGATGCAGATCATGAAAGATGGGATGGATACACAGTTTGACAGCGCTATGATCGGTCATATTCGCGAATTGGGCCGCGATGGAGATTTGTCTCATATCATCGGGCACAGCGCTGAGGAAATCCCGCTGGTTACTTGTCCTATATGTGGGCCAGTTATCGCGGTGCAACGTACAGCCCGTACAGGAGATATTGTTTTTTGTCGCTCCTGCCGGGGAAAATATATTCTGCACCAAACAAGTGATAGCTTTGAAACGGAAATGATCGGTAGAACGGATAACCCAATCGAATTGTTGGCGAAAAATAATACCGCAGCATTAGATGATTTAATGAAAGATTTTGCGGGGCAATTTAACTAAGCACTTACTATCCCGTTCGGGGTACGTACTCCAAATTTCTCTAGTTTCAACGCCTGCTTTCCCCTTGCAAGACCCGCTGTGCAATACATCAAAAACAGATGCATTGCACAGCTTCGTGTTTTATTGAAAGCTACCTCATAAAAGAGTCAATGCTTGTTGCACCTCTTCGGGGAGAGAATTGTTTCCGTCGAAAATATCCCAAGTTTCTGTATGCTGCACCGATGCTCCGGGCTTCAGCATCCCAAGCGGAGCAAGGCTTTCGAGTTCCAAAAATTGATCGTTGCAATAGATTTCTGAGTTGCAATTATTATCCGGATACGTTACTCCGTTAAGCGCGTCAAATCTTTTACGGAATAGGACTCCGTCCAACCAATATGCCATCCAACCGGATGGGTTAAAGTAACCTATCTTGAAAGCTGGCAAGAGTGCATCTGCGTTGAAGAGAATGAAACGATCATCCAAAATCAGGCGAGGATCATTGATACGAGTATAAGGCCAGAGCGAAAACTGACGATTGGGGAGAAGACCAGCAGGATCAACATTTCCAGTTGGCATCGGGAGGATCACGGTCCCGCCTAAGCGGAACTGCGTGATTGCCCACGGAGCAAGTTCAACTGGCCATAAGCCGTCGTTGACCAGCGTATGGGTTAAAGTAACAGATGGGGTATCGGTAGCAAGCCGAATTTCAATGCGTTTCCGGATTCCAGTTTGTGGGGCAGTTTGCGTTTCGAGCATAATTCCATCTGGAATATCTGTGATCTTCAACTCGCCAACATCCGGGATATAGGTACGCGGCATGGATTCGGGAGCATGCCAAAGGCGGTGCCCGCCGTGAAAGTAAAAATTGCCATAATCCGTTGAGATGGGGGGCATATGGCTAAGATCGGCAAAGAGATTGCTTTTCCCTTTTGGCGTCAATCCAGTAATGCGCAGGGAATCGGTGAGATATTCAAGTTTTAGGAAATCGTTGGAGAGAGTGCGTTTATTCATAATGTCCTCGAAAAAGAGCCTCTTTCAGAAGAGGCTCTTTGGAATTGAAATTTCAGGATTGAGCTAGGAAAATGCTAAAACCTGCTGGATAGTTCGTTCTAAAACAGGATCAAGCTCGATGCTTTGGGTCGTTTTGGCATTTTCGAAGGATTGGGCATCCAGAGAGCGGGCTGCTTTCAGAATCCATTCGACGGCGGTTTCGGAGGAGATCACACCAGTATCCAGCATCAGGCGGAATGAGCGGGTGTTGTGGAAATCCTGCTCGTAAAAATCTCTGACGAATTTCGTTCTGGCTTGGTCGTTTTGCTTGACCAATTCTTCGGCTTCGCCTTTTCCGAGGCTTTCCTGCTCCATTACCCTTTGGACGCGCACATCGAAAGGCGCCTTGACGCGGATGTTCAACACATTGGCGTAATCTTGCAACACCAGATAGCCACCGCGCCCCAAAATGAGCACATTACCCTGTTTGGCAAATCCCTGAATGGTCTGATTGAGGAGCGAAATCAGTTCTATATTTTCAGACTCGACACTTGCCCAAAAGTTGGGAGCATCGTAGAGTTCCTGAAGTTGGACATGACCATATTGACGCAAAACTTTTTCGAGTGTGTCTTTGGTCACCAGACGATAGCCAAGTTCGTCTGCTATTTCTTTGGCAGTGGGTGAACGAAGCGCAAAATATTCTCTGGAAATTGTGATCACAGCCATTTTTCACTCCTTTTCGAAAAGAGGAAGTCTCTTCTCTTTTATCGTACAGAAATTGTGTTTCGGTTACAAGATTCACCACAGAGTACACAGAGTTTTTAGAGAAAAAGCCTCTGTGCTCTCCGTGAACTCTGTGATGAGTTTTCTGAAATTACGCCAAACCTTACTTCAGATGGTAATACAAATCGTTCCAACGCAATTTGTCGCGGAATTCGGGGATGCGGGTGTTCTCGTCGATGAGCAGGAATTCAATGCCTGCCATATCGGCGAAGTCTTGCAGGTGCTCGGCGGTGACGGCGTAACTGAAGCTGGTGTGATGTGCGCCACCGGCGTAGATCCATGCGGCAGCGGCGACTTTGAGATTCGGGCGCGGGGCCCAGAAAGCACGCGCAACGGGTAGATTAGGCAACGGCTCATCGGTCGGTATGCCATCGACCACGTTTGCAACCATGCGGAAGCGGTCGCCCATATGCATCATGGAGGCACCAATGGCGGGGCCGGTATTTGTATCAAAGATCAGACGTACGGGATCGGCCTTTCCACCAATACCTAGGGGGAAAATGTCGAGTTTGGGTTTGCTGGAGGCGATGGATTCGCAAACTTCGAGCATGTGGGCGCCGAGGACTTTATCGCCGCTAGCGCTGAAGTGATAGGTGTAATCTTCCATGAAGGAGACGCCGCCGGGCAAACCCGCTGCCATAACCTTCATTGCACGTACGAGAGCGGATGTTTTCCAATCGCCTTCTGCACCGAAGCCGTAGCCATCGCGCATAAGACGCTGGACAGCCAAGCCAGGCAGTTGCACCAAGCCGTGCAGGTCTTCAAAGGTGGTGGTAAAGGCCATAAAATCGCCTGCTTCGAGGAAGTTGCGCATCCCGACTTCGATGCGGGCGCCTTCACGCAGGGAAGCATTCTGCTCGCCACCGGGGCGCAGCACTGCCGCGACATCGTACTCGTCGAGGTAAGCCTGCATCATTTTTTCAACATCGGCATCGCTGGCTTCGTTGACGGCTTTGACCAAATCGCCAACACCATAGCCGTAAACATCGTAGCCAAATTGAATTTGGGCTTCAACCTTGTCACCCTCGGTCACGGCAACGTCGCGCATATTATCGCCAAAGCGGGCAAGCTTCGCCCCTTGCCAATCTGCCCATGCCGAAGCGGCGCGTGCCCAGACTCCTAATTGGGACTGGACATCGTCATCTTGCCAATGACCCACCACAACCTTGCGTTCGATCCGCAGGCGGCTGCCGATAAATCCGAATTCGCGGTCGCCGTGCGCCGCCTGATTCAGATTCATAAAATCCATATCAATTTCTGACCACGGAATTTCGCGGTTGTACTGCGTATGCAGGTGTGCGAAGGGTTTCTTGAGCTGGGTCAGGCCGGTGATCCACATTTTTGCGGGGGAGAAGGTGTGCATCCAGGTGATGAGACCGATGCAGTTGTCGTCCGAGTTGGCATCAATGCAGAGGCGGCGGATGGAATCCGGCGTAGTAAGCACTGGCTTGAAGACAACTTTGACGGGCATGTGCTTGGATGCGCCCAACGCCGCGGCGATCTCTTGTGAGTGTTTTGCTACCGTTTCCAGGGTTTTGGGGCCGTAGAGATGCTGACTACCAGTAACGAACCAGACTTCATTTTGCTTCAGATCAATCATTTTTTGACTCCTTTTGAGTTTTTGCCTGCCCATAATAGGCATTGGCACCGTGCTTGCGTAGATAATGTTTGTCCAATAATTCCTGCTGCATGGGCGGGAGTTTTGGCTCCAACTGCATGGCGTGAAAGTTCATAAAGGCGATCTCTTCCAGAACGACGGCGTTGTGGACAGCATTCATCGCATCCGTGCCCCAGGTGAAGGGACCGTGGCTGTGAACGACGACGGCAGGGAGGGCATCGGGGTCCATGTCTTTGAAGGTCTCGATGATGACCGTACCTGTTTCCTTTTCGTACTCGCCTTCGATCTCGGCTGGGGTCATTTTGCGCGTGCAGGGGATTTCGCCGTAGAAGTAATCGGCGTGGGTGGTGCCAAGTGCTGCAATGCCACGTCCCGCCTGTGCAAAGGTGGTCGCCCAACGGCTGTGCGTATGGACGATCCCGCCGATGTTGGGGAAGGCTTTGTAAAGTTCGAGATGAGTGGCGGTATCGGAGGATGGTTTCAATTCCCCTTCGACAACCTTGCCTGTTTCGAGTTCCACGACGACCATATCATCGGCTTGCATGGTGTCATAAGAAACACCCGATGGTTTGATGACAACTAAGCCCTTTTTTCGGTTGATGCCTGAGACATTGCCCCAGGTGAAAGTCACTAATCCGTATTTGGGGAGCAGGAGGTTGGCTTGGAAGACTTCTTCTTTTAGTTTTTTGAGCATGTTATTTACCTATATTCATCCAGTCTCTGAGCGGAGATGTAGCAGAGCGAAATCGCAGTCGAAGAGCGACTTTATGCGAAGCGTCCTTCGACTGCGCCGGTACTGGGCTTCGATACGGGCTACGCCCTACTCAGCCACCAGCACCGCCTCCGCTCAGGAACTGCGCTTTTTTATTTCAGCGTCTCGACTGCTATCTTCTCAATTTGCAAGCCAGCTTTGTAGCGTGCCATGAAAGCAGCGAAGCCGTCTAAATCTGCTTGTGTGGGGGCGAGCGTGGAGCCCTTTTCACCGGCGAACACTTTTTCGTCGAGGTAGGCGTCGAGGGTTTCGCCATCCTGTTTTTGTGCCATGTAGGCCGCCAATAAAGCGATGCCCCAGGCACCACCTTCACCGGCGGTTTCCATCACAGAGACGGGGACATTCAGCGCCGCAGCCATGATCGCCTGCCCAACGCCTTCGGTCTTGAAGAATCCGCCGTGACCGAGCACTTTGTCGATCTCAACTTTTTCTTTCTCGAAAAGGATATCCATCCCTATATTTAGCGCAGCCAGCGCAGAGAAGAGATGCGTACGCATGAAGTTCGCCAGCGTGAAGTTGCTTTCAGGCGTGCGCACAAAAAGCGGACGTCCCTCTTCAAGATGGGTGATCGGCTCGCCAGAGAAGTAGTTGTAGGAGAGCAGACCGCCCGCATCGGCGTCGCCTGTGAGGGCTTGTTTGTAGAGCATTTCAAAGAGGCTGTTCTGATCGAGTTCAACGCCGAGGGCATCGACAAAATTGCGAAAGATGCCGACCCAGGCATTGATATCGGATGTGCAGTTGTTGGCGTGTACCATTGCAACCGGGCTGCCACTGGGTGTGGTGACCATGTCGATTTCGGGATAGAGTTTCGAGAGTGCATTTTCAAGCACGATCATGGCGAAGACCGATGTCCCTGCCGAAACGTTGCCAGTACGGGATGCAACCGCATTAGTGGCGACCATGCCTGTGCCTGCGTCGCCTTCGGGCGGACAGAAGGGAATGCCAGCTTGGAGTGTGCCGCTGGGGTCAAGTAATTTTGCGCCTTCAATAGTCAGTGTCCCTGCGGCATCGCCAGCGACGAGTACGGTCGGGAAGATGTCATTCAGGGTATAGGGTAGATTTTCGGATTTCAGGCGTTCGTTGTATTGGGCAACACGGGCAGCGTCGAAATCGTTGGTGTTGCTATCAATCGGGAACATACCGGAGGCTTCGCCAACGCCCAAAACTTTTTCGCCTGTCAGCTTCCAATGGACGTAGCCTGCCAGCGTGGTTTGAAAAGCGATCTCGCCAACGTGGGCTTCTTTGTTCAGGATAGCTTGATGCAGATGCGCGATGCTCCAGCGCAGAGGGATATTGAATTGGAAGAGTTCGGTCAATTCAGCGGAGGCTTCGCCTGTGTTGGTGTTGCGCCAGGTGCGGAAGGGAACGAGCAAATTCCCATCCTTGTCGAATGGCATGTAGCCGTGCATCATGCCGCTGAAACCGAGCGCTCCAACAGTAGTCAGTGTCACATCGTATTTCTTGGCAACGTCTTCGGAGAGGGCACGGTAGGCATCCTGTAAACCCGCCCAAACAGCGTCGAGGGCGTAGGTCCATAAGCCGTCTTCGAGTTGGTTCTCCCAAGCGTGGTCGCCTGAAGCAAGCGGGGTGTGGTCAGCGCCGATAAGGACGGCTTTGATGCGGGTCGAGCCGAACTCGATGCCGAGGGCGGTTTTGCCGGTTTTAATTGCGTTTTGGATGGTGAGTTTGTCCATTATTTTCTCCGTTTATCTCAGCCCCCCTCTGTCCTTCGGACATCTCCCCCCGGTGGGGGGAGAATCGGACGAGGGGCGGGGTTCTCATTATTTAGCCTGGATACCAGACCTTGCGTGGATCATCATCGGCGCGTTCGTAGTCGAAGGCGGCGTCGATCAGTTTTTTAAGATCGTATTCGGGACGCCAGCCGAGCAGGAATTTGGCTTTGGTATTATCCAACCAAGTGGAATGAAATTCCGTTCGCACGTCGACGGTGGGCAGGTTGCGGGTATTCTGTAAGTAGGTGCCCATCTCGCCGTAGTCGACGGGGTCGTCCATGCAGATGTTGAAGAGCTGCTGTTTGGCATTGGGATGGTCGATGGCGAGCAGAAGTGCAGAGACGAGGTCTTCTACGTGCACAAAGTTCCGTTTGACGGGAACAAGCTCAGGGTCAAGCATGACAGGCACTGCCCCAGTTTGGCGGTATTCATCCGCTCTTTCGTCACCGACCAAGTCCCGCCAGCGGGGTCCGCCGAAGACATCATCCCCAAAGGAAAGTTGATATTTGAAATCATCCTTTTCCATGATCCAGGGTGCGCGCAGACAACATCCATTTAGGTCGTATTGGATGTAATACTGCTCAAGCATGGTTTCTTCGAGCACTTTGGAGAGGGCGTAGCAGCCTGGGTAGGCGGAGTGTTTTTGGGTCTCGGTGACGGGGATGGGGTGCGGGTAAACGAAATGCCCGATGCCCGCATCGCCGCCGACCATGATGAATTGCTGAAAAGAGGGGCTGGTGAGGCAGGCTTCGAGCAGCCAGAAAAGACCTTTGACGGCGACATCCATGATCTGCTCGGGGGTTTCTTTAACGGTGGCGAGATGGAGAACGTGAGTGACGCCGTCCATCGCTTTTTCGACGGTTGATTGATCTTCGATGGAGCCGAAAATATTTTCGACGCGCGGATGTGCGGGATATTCGCGATTATGGCAGAGCGCACGGACATTAAAGTTGTCAAAGCGGGCATCAGCAAGCAAACGACGAATAAAGGTCTGTCCGACCTTCCCCGTTGCCCCTGTGACCAAAATTAGCTTAGACATGCTGCACCTTTTTCACCACAAAGGCACGAAGGGCACAAAGTTTTCTCTGTGAGAATAAAGAAATTCTTTGTGTTCTCTGTGTCTCTGTGGTGCGAACAGAAATTAACACTTTGTCCATTGCCCATTGGCATTGCTGGAGGCGATGACGCTATGCACAAAGCGGACGCCCATCAGGCCGTCGTAGGCATTCGGGAAATAGAGCGCGAGCGGATCGGGCGTTTTGCCTGCACGGCGGGCGGCGATGGCTTCGGCGGCGTCGGAATAGATGTTCGCAAAGCCATCGGGGAAACCTTCAGGATGCCCAGCGACCAAACGCGTGCAGCGTCCCGAAAGAGGGAGCGTGCCGGGGCCGTTCGGCGTGCGGTTTTGCGAAGGTCCCTGCAAGGGTTTGAAGGTCAGCGCCTGCGGGAATTCCTGCCACCATTCGAGCGTACCTTTTGTGCCACTGACGCGAATTTTTAAACTATTCTCTACACCTGCGGCGGCTTGGGTGACCCAGAAACTGCCGCGTGCACCGTTATCGAAGCGCAGCAGCGCCCCACCAAAATCGTGGATGGGACGGTTGGGCACAATGGCGCCAATCTCGGCGGCGACTTCGTCGACTTCCAAGCCGGTGATGAAACGTGTCAGGTTGTGGGCGTGCGTGCCGATGTCGCCCATCACGCGTGATGGACCGCCGCGCACGGGGTCAAATTTCCAATCGTCGGGGGAGAAGACGAGCGATTCATCTGCTTTGCCACCCTGCACATATTCGACCTGAATCAGGCGGATTGTGCCTAATTCACCTGCGTCCACCATTGCTTTTGCCTGCCGCACCATCGGGTAGCCCGTGTAGTTATGGGTCAGACAAAAGACCAAACCGGTTTCTTGCACTTTTGCGTGCAGGACTTTGGCTTCTTCGAGGGTGTTGGTCATCGGCTTGTCGCAGATCACGTCAAAACCGCGTTCGAGCGCCCTCATCGAGTA
This sequence comes from Anaerolineales bacterium, assembly GCA_050293165.1. Classification (GTDB taxonomy): domain Bacteria; phylum Chloroflexota; class Anaerolineae; order Anaerolineales; family Villigracilaceae; genus Desulfolinea. The sequence continues at coordinate 13,283 of JBNKMO010000164.1, forward strand.
ATCAAAATGGCTATCGTTCGGGGTCATGATGGCGACTGCGTCGATGCCTTCGGGATGGGATTTTTCGGCATCCAGCATTTCTTCTACGCTAGGATGTATACGGTCTGCAACCAGGCCCAATTCACGAGCGTCGCGCCGAGATTTGTCCGGGTCGGAAGAAAAGATGCCGGTCACAATCTCAAAGCGGTCATCCAGGCGTGCTGCCTGACGATGCATCGCACCGATGAAGGACCCTGTCCCGCCACCGATCATGGCAAGCCGCAGCCTGCGTCCCAATAAATCAATCACTGGATTCAATGCCATCTTATTTCTCCTCGGTTAGAAAAGCGCGGATCGTCTCAACAACCAGCTTGTGGTCTTCTTCCTGCGGCAGCCCCGATACGGTGATCGTGCCAACCATGCCCGTCCCCTTAATAATGACAGGAAAAGAACCCCCATGCGGCGCAAAATCGCTCTCAGAAATCAGAAAGGCTTCTTCGATGCTTTTGCCCATCTGCTTGAGCAACTGCCCCATGTAGAAAGAACTATGCCCAAAACGATAGACAAGGCGAACTTTGCGCTTGATCCATTCGTCGTTATCTGCGGATGTCCCCGGCTGGCTGGCGTGAAAAAGCTGATGTGCGCCACGAGTAATATCCACCGTTATGGGAAGATGATCTTGAATTGCTCTTGCCCTCAGCTTGCTGCCGATTTCCCAAGCTTTTTGCTCGTCGAACTGCTTAAATTGAAGCTCTTGTTCTTCTTGTAGCAAAGTCGCCAGCAATTCTTCCATTTTTTATCCTTATTTCTAGCAAAGCGAAACAGAACGAGAACTTAATTCGCTTCACACTTTCGCTATTCAGCTTTTTAGGGTCTATCTAGTTATCTAGGACGATGTGCCCTTATTTTTGTTATAAACATCGAAGAAGACTGCGAGCAAAAGCACGAAACCTTTGATGGCTTGTTGCCAGTCGATACCGATTCCCATGATGGACATACCGTTGTTCATTACACCGATCAAGAAGGCACCGACGACCGCACCGATGATGGTCCCGATACCGCCCGTAGCGGAAGCGCCACCGATAAAGACCGCGGCGATAACGTCAAGCTCGAAGCCATCACCGGCTTTTGGCGTAGCCGTGTTCAAACGGGCAGCCACAATCATGCCTGCGAGAGCGGAGAGAACGCCCATATTGACGAAAGTACCGAAGAGCATCTTCTTGGTGTTGACACCCGAAAGACGAGCGGCTTTTTCGTTACCGCCCATCGCATAAATGCGGCGTCCGATGACCGTCTGGCTAGCGACAAAGGCATAACCCGAGACAAGGAAGAATAGCACAATGAGCACGTTCGGGAAGCCCTTATAGGATGCCATCAAGTAAGAAAGCGCCATAACTGCACCGGTGACGAAAACATTTTTGACAACGAAGAAGTAGAAAGGGGTGACTTCAAAATTGTATTTCTGCTGATTTCTGCGCGAGCGGATATCCAACGCAATAATGAGAACTGAAAACAGAACACCAAGCAAAAGTGTGGTGATATGAAAGCCCTCATAGTGGAAAAAGTCGGGAATAAAGCCCGTGCTCAAACGCTGGAATTCAACCGGGAAGGGACCGACTGCTTCACCTTGCAAGGTAAGCAATGTCAGACCACGGAAGATTAACATGCCTCCCAAAGTCACGATAAAGGAGGGTATCTTCAGATACGCGATCCAATATCCTTGAAAAACACCTACGAGCGCACCGATCACCAAGGAGATCAACATAGTGATACTCCAGTGGACATGCAGCTTGACCATTAGCACAGCCGCGATCGCGCCAATAAAGGCTGCGATCGAACCAACAGAAAGATCAATTCCGCCAGAGACGATGATCAAAAGCATACCCAAAGCCATCGCAATAATATAGCTGTTTTGAAGCACCAAATTTGTAATGTTGATCGGCTTCATCAAAATCCCTTCCGTTGTGTACTGGAAGAAAGCCATGATCGCAATCAATGCGATCAACATACCATATTGACGGACGTTATTTCTAAAAAGGGTGGCTAATGTTTTCATTATTGGATAACCTCTTTTACTTCTTCTCGAGACATAATACGTTTCATGATGATCTCTTGGGAAGCGTCTTTTGCAGCAAGTTCGCCCACAATTTTCCCTTCGTTCATCACATAAATTCGATCGCAGACGCCTAAAATTTCAGGCAATTCTGACGAGATGAGGATGATAGCATGTCCTTCACTTGCTAGTTTATTGACAATAGAATAGATCTCATATTTAGCGCCCACGTCGATACCACGTGTAGGTTCATCCAAAATGAGAATATCAGGATTGGCAAAGAGCCATTTACTCAGAACAACTTTTTGTTGGTTCCCACCAGAAAGATTCACCGCCAATTGTCGAATACTGGAGCACTTGATATTCAAGTCATCACGATACTTGCGGGTTACCGTAATTTCTTTTGGTTCGTTTACAACACCAAAATCTGCAATCTTCGGCAGATTCGTAAGAGCAATATTGTTTTTGATTTCGTTAATCAAAACCAGGCCATAAGCTTTACGATCTTCGGTGGCATAGGCAATCCCATTCGCAATCGCCTTATCGATGGAGCTAACGTCAATCTCTTCGCCGTGTTTTAAAACTGTCCCCGTAATATCTTTTCCATAAGCCTGCCCAAAAATACTCATGGCAAGCTCCGTGCGCCCAGCACCGATCAAGCCCGCAAATCCGACAACTTCTCCTGCGCGTACATGGAAATTGATATCAGTGCTGACCTTACGATCAGGATGAATAGGGTGATATACATTCCAATCGCGTACTTCAAAGATCACATCGCCAATATTGGATTCTCGTGGTGGGAAGCGATGAGTCAGATCGCGGCCGACCATACCGCGAATAATACGATCCTCAGTCAATTCTTCAGCGTGCGTATCGATCGTTTCTACAGTCAGTCCATCGCGCAAAATCGTAATCGAGTCCGCTACCTTTGCGACTTCGTTGAGCTTGTGGGAGATCAAGATCGAAGTCATCCCCTGTTTTTTGAATTGGAGTAACAACTCAAGCAGTTTTTCGCTATCACTCTCGCTAAGCGATGCTGTCGGTTCGTCCAGGATAAGAAGCTTAACATCCTTGGCAAGCGCTTTGGCAATTTCGACCAGTTGCTGCATGCCTACACCCAAATCAGTGATCAATGTGTCCGGAGATGCATGCAAACCTACTTGCTCCAGTAAAGCACTGGTCTTATCAATTGCTTCATTCCAGTTAATGATACCGTTTTTAGCCTGCTCATTCCCCAAAAAAAGGTTTTCAGTAATGGAGAGGAAAGGAATTAGCGCCAACTCCTGATGGATAATAACCAGGCCAACATCTTCAGATTGGGTAATATCACGGAACTTACATTCTTCCCCCATAAAATAGACTTCACCTTCATAAGTGTCGTGTGGGTGAACGCCACTAAGCACTTTCATCAAAGTAGACTTTCCCGCGCCATTTTCACCAACCAGAGCATGGATCTCGCCTGCTTTGACACTAAAGTTGACGTTATCTAGTGCCTTTACCCCGGGGAATGTTTTCGTGATATTGCGCATTTCCAGAATTACATCGGACATGGTTTCCTATCCTTGATCAGATTGATTACCGATTTGATTTTACGTTAGGTATACACCTGTATAATAAAGAAGGTGCGGTCAAAGAAAAAAAAAATAAAAAATAATAGCGTTCAAAAGATGGTTGAGGAAAGGCATATGCCTTTCCTCAACCAAGGTACTGTTACAGATTACTGAAGTTGATCAGGGGTGTAGTAACCGCTGTCGATCAGGTATTTCTCGTAGTTGGTGACGTCGACACTGAAGGGGGTCAACAGGTAGGAAGGAACGATCTTGACGCCGTTGTCATAGGTTTCCATATCATTGACGGGGACTTCTTCGCCTTTGAGGGCTGCGTCAACCATAGCTGCGGTCTGCTTGGCAAGTTCGCGGGTGTCTTTGAAAACGGTGTAGGTCTGCTCGCCAGCGATCATGGCTTTGACGGAAGCGATTTCTGCGTCCTGACCAGTGATAACGGGCATGGGCTGATCTTCGGTGCCGTAACCAACGCTCTTCAGAGCGGAGATGATACCGATAGAAAGACCATCATACGGGGAAAGAACTGCATCTACACGCTTGTCGGTATAGTGAGCGCTGATGAGGTTTTCCATGCGAGCCTGAGCAACGATGCCATCCCAGCGAAGGGTGGAGACTTTGTCCATGCCAGTCTGACCGGATTGAACAACAAGTTTGCCGCTGTCGATGTAGGGCTGCAGGACAGACATAGCGCCATCATAGAAATAGAAAGCGTTGGTGTCGTCGGGGGAGCCACCGAAAAGTTCGATGTTGAAGGGACCTTCAGCATTCTTGAGATCCAGACCTTCTTCGATCTGGGAGCCCATGATAACGCCGACGCCGAAGTTATCGAAGGTTGCGTAGTAGTCAACATTTTCTGAATTGACAAGCAAGCGGTCATAAGCAATGACGAGAACGCCATTTTCTTTGGCCTGAGAAAGAGCATCGGTGAGGGTGCTACCGTCAATAGCAGCAATAACCAAAACGTCTGCGCCTTTGGTGATCATGTTCTCGATCTGGGCAAGCTGATTCGGGATATCGTCATCAGCGAATTGCAGGTCGGTATCGTATCCTAAATCTTCGAATACTTTAACCATACTCTCACCGTCAGAAATCCAACGGGTTGAAGTCTTGGTCGGCATCGAAATACCAACAAGCTTGCCTTCCGCGGCGGGGGCGTCAGCAGCAGGTGCGTCAGCAGCAGGTGCATCAGCAGCAGGGGCCTCTACTTCTTCAGCGGGGGTTGCACCACCACAAGCTGAAAGAACGAGGCTAGCCAACATCAAAACAGCTAACAGGTTGTAAAGCAATTTCTTGGACATTTGTTTCTCCTTCTCTATAAAGAGTGAAATTTATTGGCGTAAAAATTCATTTGTGCAGGCATTGGTCGTTCAGCATAGTGTACTACTACCTGCTTAAGGGAATACGCATCAGACGCCAATTTCAGCGCGCATACCCTTTATGCTTTAACTAAAGACCCTGAGCTCTCGCGAACGATCAGGGTCGGTGTAAGGAAACTGGCTTGGACTGTAACGGGGAGATTTCCCTGACGTGCCTGGATCATCTCTACTATAACTTCAACAGCGGTTTCACCAATAAGTTGGAGGTCTTGTGAAACAGTCGTAAGAGCAGGACTAAAAAATGCAGATTCAGGCATGTTGTCAAAACCAATCACAGCCAACTGTTCAGGAATTCTAATATTTAAACGATGTGCTTCACGCAACACACTTAATGCCATTTGGTCATTCCCGACGAAAATCGCGTCCATATCGGGGTAGCTTTCAAGGAGTTGCAAAAAAGCCGCTTCTCCGCTTTTTGCCGACCAATTTCCCTCTGCGCAAGCATGCTCAGGGGCATCCAAACCTGCTTTCTCGAGCGTATCGCGCCAACCGCGTTTCCGTTCGGCAGCTTCCCACCAGAGCTCAGGTCCAGCAAGGTGTGCGATCTTCTTCCGTCCAGTATCCAATAGATGCTGCACTGCCAAGATTGCGCCCTCATAATTATCTGTCGTCACGCTCGGAACACCTGCGCGCGGCTCCATTGCCGAAAAGATGAGCGGGACGGGGATGTTTTCAAGGTGGTCTTTGATCCAGGCATGGCTTTCGCCGATCTCGGGAGCAGCCCAAATAATGCCATCTACTTGACGCGAGAGTAAAGAGTCTATAACGTTCTTGATACTCTCTGTATCGTAATAATCATCAAGCTCTTTCATTAGCAGCACGTAGTCCAGCTTTTCTGCGGCATCAGCAATTCCATTTAGCGTGCGTGATGGCCCAACATGCTTCAACCCAAAAAGAACTACGCCCAAGGTGTAGCTGCGTTGCTGGCTCAGGCTACGAGCAAGCGTGCTCGGGCGGTAGTCCAGCTCTTCGATGACACTTTCAACGCGTTGACGTGTCTCAGCAGAAACATAAGAAACATGGTTAATAACGCGAGAAACCGTCTGCGTAGATACTCCAGCAGCGTGGGCTACATCTTTCATGGTAATGCGTTTTTTATGGTCTGGAAAATTCAAGGGAAGCACCTAGATCAATATGTTATCGCTAACATGTTACCGCTAACATATTAGCAGAACGAATCATGAAAGTCAAGAAGCTTCATGCTATTCATGTAGATTTAGGAAGTTAAGCATGTTTTGGGCATGAATTATTACATTCTGCCAAAGTGACATTCTTTCAAACAAAAAACACCCTATCGAGGGTGTTTTTGTAAATTTACTAAAGCATTTTTAGAAATGCCTCCCTGCAAGCGAAGGAGAACGGTTCAACATCTTTAGATAAGCTCCTCTACTCTGAACTCCCTAGCCAAAAAACAGTATAAGGGAGCAAATCCAGCTCGAGGGTATTGTCAGTGATGGGGATACGGGTATTGGTCAACAAATCAAGAAAAGCATCCTGTTTAGAGAATGGAAGCAAGTTCAAGTTAAGGGTGATGCGCTGCGCTTTGGCGGTGATATTGTGGAGGCAGAGAAGACGCTCGGAGCCATCCAATGAAGTTCGGGTGAGGGCAAAAATAGCAGCATCCAGATCCAAAACTTCTTGTCCGCCAAAGGGATGGAAAGCTGGGTGCGCCTGACGGACATCGAGGAATTGGCGATATCCTTGATAGATCTGTTCACGAAGAGAATTGGTATCAGAAAGTTCTGACACAAGGGTTTCGATGGGCAGCTTTTGGCGGTTGATCGCACGGTAGCGTCCGCTTTGTGCGACGCCTTCTGACCAGTTTTGTGAACCAACAAGGCTGTGAAAGTAGATGCCCGGCACGCCACGCAAAGAAAGCATGATGGCTTGGGCGGCGAGAAAACGCTTGGCAATGGTTGCGGGGGCCTCGTTGGCTTGATCGGGATCGCCGAGGGCATCGAGGTAATTGATGTTGAGTTCGTAAGGGCTTTGGGTGCCATCACCGTTGTCTTTGTAGGCAACGTTGCCGCCAAGACGCTGGGTGCGCTCGACAGCGGCATTGATCTCTTCTGTCGTAAGCAGGTCACGGGCTGGCGTAACGCCGATGCCATCATGGCTGGCAAGGAAATTGAAGAAGGTCGCCCGCTCGGAAGGAAGCTCGAGAGTTTGCGCCCAATTTGTGAGCTTTTGGGCGTCGCCGCTATGAAAAGTGTGCAAGACGAGAGTGGGCAATGCAAAGTTGTAGACCATCTGCGCTTCGTTGAGACCGTCGCCGAAGTAGGCGATGTTGTCCTTATGCGGGACATTGGTCTCGGTGATCAAGGCAACATTCGGGGCAACTTCATCGAGGACGGTGCGCACGAGTTGGATGATGCGATGCGTTTCGGGCAGATTGGCGGATGAGGTCTCGATATTTTTCCAGAGATAGGTAACTGCATCAAGACGGATGAACTCTGCGCCCTGCGCAACGTAAAAGAGCAAAATGTCGATGACTTCAAAAAGGACAGCGGGGTTGGCGTAGTTCAGGTCGATCTGGTCGGCACTGAAGGTCGTCCAGATGTGCTTTTCGCCTTCGGATGTTTCAAAGGAGGTCAGGAGAGGCGAGGAGCGGGGACGAAAAACTTTGGAAGTATCTGCTTTGGGATCAGTGACGGTGAAAAAGTTTTCGTATTTCTTTTCACCCTTGAGAAAGCCTTGAAACTCTGCGCTGGAAGCCGAAATATGATTGACAACCGCATCGAACATCAGGCGGAAATGCTTACCAAGTTCGGCGATGTCGTCCCATGTGCCAAGAGCGGGGTCAACTTGGCGATAGTCGATGACCGAGAAGCCATCGTCAGACGAGTAGGGATAAAAAGGAAGAACGTGTACAGAGCTAATTACATCTCCGAAGTATTTTTGCAGGAAACCTGTCAGGGTCTGGAGCGGGGCTTCACCCGCCTGTTTAACCATATCCCCATAGGTGATGAGAATGGCATCCTTTTCACTGACTCGTCGTTCTGTAGAGGGCTGGGCAAGTTCGGGATGCTGCGCTTTGTAGGCAGCCAATTGTTTGAGTAAGATGTCTGTCAATGCGGGCGCATCTTTTTCGTTATAGATAAAGGCCAGATGCGCCATAATTTTCTGTTTAAGATCAGTCATAAATAATTTCTTCTACTAAAATTTTCCGCAAGGTTTGCAATGAATAATGTTCTTTTGCCAATACAAGATTTTTCCGCACAATTCTCTGACGTAATGCCGCATCCGTCAAGGCGTTAATGGATTCTTCAGTTGCCCGAGCCATAATCTCTGCTGGCACTTGTACCAAGCCCTCGTCATCATATCCGCTTACCTCAGCGCCAAGCGAGATGACATCAAAGTTATTTTTGGCAATATCGGCTCGGTAAACGGGGTACTCAAAAATCACAACAGGTAGTTCAGCTCGCAGCGCTTCAAGGAACTGATTGCCCCACCCCTCCCACAAACTAGGATAGGTGACAATGTCAGCGAAGACGTAGGCATCCCAGAGCGAGTAGACTTTATGCCCGTTCTGTTCGCCACGTTCGTTGGCAATCATCTCTTCAATGAAGAGCAACTCCACGCCGTCGGCGACAGCTTTCTCTTTCAACTTGCGGACGTATTCACCGGTTGCATCGTCACGGGCGTAGCCTGCCAGCACGAGCACAATGCGGTTTTCCGGTGAAAAAGAGCGCCCGTCAAAAAGCCCTTTTTCTTCCAAAATCATCCGCTGTGCCTGAATTTCACGCGTCAGATCAATCGCCAATTCAATGCCCTTGCGCGCCACAATGCGAGTCGCCTGCAAGATCAGCAGGTCATTATCCTCTAACCCGATAGCGGCGCGAAAGTCGCTGTTGAAGTCGTCTCTTGTCCAGGCAGGGGCATCAAAATCGAAGATGTTTGGGACAACTCTCGCTCGCACACCCTTGCGCTCTTCGAGTTCACGTTGCGCCAAAGAATTGATGACAACATGACGGATCTGCGGATTGGTCGGCGGCAAATAATTTTCAGCAACATCTTTGGCAGCTTCACAGGTGAGCGTCTTGTCGTCACCCCGCTCCCAGTAAAAATCATGATGATGGGCGATGGCGGGAAGGTCAAACTCCTGACGGATCTTTTCGAGCGCGACCGCGAGACTTGGGCTTGCTCCCACGCACCAGACATTTTGCACGACGAGAAGTTCTATCTGCCGCTCAACGACGAACGCCCAAAGTTTTTCCGTCAAAACGGCAACCTGCCGCTCGAGCTCAGTTTGGTAGCCCGATTCGTCGAAGTCGCGTAACTCCTTGAAGGTGTTGTAGGCCAATCGTTCCACGTCTTGACGGTGATGGTATATCTCCGGGATCAATGTCCCGTTGGCGGTACCCAAGTCTCCAGCACAGAGCGAGACGTGGTGTCCCATCTCCTCGAGGATGCGCTGCCATTTTTCGATCTCCAGCGAGACGCCATCCGTATGTCCAACCTGATAGTGAATGATGCCAATATTTTTTGGTTTCATAGTGTTATAAACGATGCGCCGCATCCCAAGAAGAAAATCGACTTAAGATGCGGCGCATCATTGAAGGAGAACGCGTTTTAGCCTTTCACGCCGCCTGCGGTGAGACCTTCGGTGAGGAAGCGTTCCATTGCGAGGAAAAGCGTGACAATGGGAATGGTCATGATGGTCGAAGCTGCCATAACGACATGCGGGCGTGGGGTGGGGTCGTTGAAAATAGTGTTAATTTTGATCGGCATGGTGAACATGGCGTGGTCGTTCAGGAAGACGAGGGCGTAGAGGAACTCGTTCCAGGCAATCATAAAGGTGTAGATGCTAACCGAGACAAGAGCGGGGATTGCCAAAGGTAAGGTAATGCGCCAAATGATCTCGAAGCGACTGCAACCATCGATCAAACCAGCCTGCTCGATTTCGTCAGGGATGGTGCGGAAGTAGTTGGTGAGCATGTAGAGTGCGACGGGCAAGGTCTGGGCAAGATAGGTAAAGATGAGCACACCAAGGTTATCTTGCACGTTGAAGCCAATCTTCTCGCCTACCTGTGCCAACATCGCAAAAAGCGGAATAATCAGCAGTACGCCGGGGAAAAGATAAATCATCAGAATACTATTGAGTAAGGCTTCTTTCCCTTTGAATTTTAGACGAGCAATTGCATAGGCGCCCAGCGTGGAAAGAATCACGGCGATGAGGGTTGTGGGTAAGGCAACCATAAAGGTGTTAGCGATATTCTGCCCAAAGTTCTGAAAACTTTCACTCTGAGGATCAAATAGCTCTCTATAAGCATCCAAATTTAATTCAGCAGGGATGTAAACCGGTTCCCGCCCGCCAATTTCTGCACGGCTTTTGAAGGATGAACTGATCATCCAGTAGAAGGGGAAGAGAATACCTGTCAGGAAGAAAAAGAGTGTGATGGAGAAAATAAAACGCTTCCAACTCATCCAGGCTGCCAACTGTCCGATAAAACTTTTCTTTTTCATGATTAATCCTCTACATTCCGCATGACGATGCCAACATAAAAAGCGATAAAAATCACCAAAATGACGAGCAAGATCATCGCTGTGGCCGCACCGCGCCCAAAGTCAAAGAGGCGAAAGCTGAATTCGTAAGTCAGAACAGGAAGCACCTTGGTGCCAAATCCACCGCCAGTGAGCAGGAAGATATCGTCGAATTTGTTGAACGTCCACATAAGACGCAGGAGGAAAATAGAGCCAAGTACATAGCGTAATTCGGGGACAGTGATATTCCAGAATTTTTGGATAACGTTTGCGCCATCGACTTCTGCGGCTTCGTAGAGGGTGCTATCAATTGCCTGTAAACGAGCAAGGATCATCAACATGGCAAAGGGGAAATAGCGCCAAGCTTCAAAAACAATGACGAGGACAAGCGCCAAGCCGCGCTGCGAGAGATATGCCATCGGCAGGTCGATGATATTTAAGTTCATCAGGATGTCGTTGAGTACGCCTGAGGGGCGCGGGTCAAGCAACCAACGCCAAACAAAGGCGATGCTGACAACCGGTGCAACATAGGGGAAGAGGAAGATCGCGCGCGTTAACCCACGTCCGCGAAATGGCTGATTAAGCAAAAGGGCAGCAGCCAAGCCCACTACAAGAGTGAGCGCGGTTCCGGCAAAGGAGTAGACGACGCTTGTGACCGCTGCTCCCCAGCTTTGTCCGGGCTGGAACTTGAAAGCAAAGTCATTGAAAACTTTTTGGTAGTTTTCCCATCCAACAAAGGGCGCATGGAAAACATCATTCAGGTTGTGCAACCCAATATCGTGGAAGCTGACCCAAATGCTGAAGATCGCGGGGAAGATCACGATGCTAAAAACAATTAGGGCTGTGGGGGAAATAAGTGTCCAGGCAAGGCGTGCCTCTTGTGCCTGCCAGCTTCTTTGTTTCTTTTGCCTCGTGAAAGTTGTCATCGTTCACCTCTTGGCGTAAAAAATAAGTGGTTCAAAATAATTGCTGATGGTAGAAAAAAGGGAGGCAGGATAAACCTGCCTCCCCAAGGTGGGACGAATTACTCAGCTTGACGTTCTGCGTAGAGCGCTTCAACCTGTTCCTGCAGCCAAACGGCGGCAGTTTCGGGGGTCATGGTGCCTTCGAGTGCGATGTTGCTGATTGCTTGTGAAATAAGCAAGCGACCTTCGATATCACCGACGACGGCGCGTTGGGTAGCGTCGTACTCAGGGCGGAAGAGCCAGCGCTGCATGGTATCGAAACCGTTGCCGATCTGGGCGATGGTTTCAGGAGAGTAGTTGGCGAAGTAATCACTCAGGCTACCCCAACCTTCAACGGCGCTTTCAAGTACCGGAACCTTACCAAAGGGAGCCAAAGCCAAAACCTGAAGGTAGTTGTCGCCATTCATGAAGAATTTGACAACATCCTGCGCCATCGGGTCAGCGCCCTGCATGATGCCGAGGGTTACGAGTTGACCGTAGGAAGCGGAGCCATTGGGGCCAGCCATTTCATAGGCGAAGCCGGTGTTGGCAGCCAAGTTATCAACGGCGATCTCAACGTTGCCGCCAGCCTCTAAGCCGGAGCCATCAACAAGGTCGTCCATGATGTAGGTGCTGTAGAAAAGCATCCCGGACTGATCAAGTTCGTAGGCTTCACGAGCGCCACGCCAGTATTGCGGACCGGGGACGGCACAGCGTTGCAGATCGGTGTAGAAAGCAAGGGCTTCGACCATTTCGGGGGTGTTCATGGTTACGTTGCCTTCAGCATCGAAAGGCCAGGCATTGTTGGAAATTGCAACCTGTTCAAAGACCTGGTGCGGGTAGTTCTGACCAGGATCGGTGCCAAGGGTCAAACCGTAGAGCAGGTTTCCGGTACCGGGGAGGGCATCACAGGCAGCGTTAATCGCATCCCAGCTAAGAGGAGCATCCAAACCAGCGTCAGCGAAGGAATCGGAGCGGTACCAAATCGCCTGTACCCAGCCGTCAAAAGGAACGGCGGAGTAAGCGCCAGTTGTCGGGTTGGTGACCATCGCCAAAGGGCCAGCGCGGAAGTCATCTTCACCGATGGCGGCGATGGTGGCAGCGGCAGCAGCTTCATCCAAGATACCGTCAGCAGCAAAAGTAGAAACACGCTCAACACCCATGCGGACGATATCCGGGAGGCGGTTGGCAGCCTGTGCAGTAGCAATACGCTGAGCAATGCTGGCTTCATCAATCGGGACGATGCGCAACTCAACATCAGGGTTTTCTGCCATATAGGCGGCAGCCAGAGTTTCGTAGACATTAATTCGGTCTTCTTCGTTGTCTGTAGTCCAGAACTCAATGACGGTTTTGTCGGTCGGTTCAGCAGGAACTTCAACTTCTTTAATAACTTCGACTTCCTGGGTTACGACAACCTCAACGGTCTCCGTAACAACCTCGGGCTGGCAAGCTGCCAGGACCATGCTCGCTACGATCAGCAGAGCGAAAATAACGCTAAGTTTCTTCTTCATTTTCTCTATTCCTTTCGTGATCAGATAGTTAATTTTTATAGGGGGGATTCTGTAAAAAATACCGAGGCTCTACCTCCTTGCTACTTAGACGGCATCCCACTAGACTGCCGTATCATAAGTTCGGGCTTGAGAAGAATATTCTTCTCGTCAAATTGCTCTCCACGAATAAGCTGGATAAGCATTGTACAAACCATGCCCCCAATCTCGTAAAGGGGCTGATGCAGGGTTGTCAGAGAAGGGTGTGCATATTCCGACATCGGAATATCATCAAAACCGGTAATCGCTATATCTTTCCCCACAACAAAGCCGCGATCTTGCGCGGCACTCATCGCACCAAAAGCCATCAGGTCATTACAAGCAGCAATCGCTGTAGGAGGGGATGGAAGATCAAGCAACTTGCTCGCTTGCTCATATCCGCCACGCTGTGTCAAATCGCCAATCAGGATGAGCGAATCGTCCGCCTGTAAACCTGCTTCCGCCAAACCTTCTTTAAACCCCTGTAAACGGTAGTGTGCAAACATCAACTCCGAAGGAGGCGCCAAACAGGCGATCCGTTCATGTCCCAAAGAAACCAGATGCTTCACAACCAGCTTCATGCCATAAGTGCTATCTTCATCAACAAAGGGGAAGTCCAACTGCCCCTCTGCCCGTCCAAAAGCCACAAAGGGGAATTTAGATTCTTGCAACGTAGTAATACGCTCATCTTGTCTGCGTGTGCGCACAAGAATGAACCCATCCACACGGCGTCCCTGAATCGCGGCACGATAAGCAGCCCGCTCCTCTCCCCCGGGAGCACGTGTCGAAACCAACATATCGTAACCAAGTTGTGCTGCCCGATTTCCAATCCCCGCCAGAAGCTCACTAAAAAATGGATCGGAGAATCGCGGGCCAAAGGTCGGAATAATCAGTCCGATGGTGTCAGTATGTTGTTTTTGCAAGCGTTGCGCCCAGGTATTTGGTGTATACCCCAACTCTTTTGCTACGCGCATCACCAAGGACTTTGTTTCTTCACTCACATCATCGTAATCATTTAATGCGCGCGAAACGGTCGTAATCGATTTCCCTGTTGCTTTAGAAATATCTTTCAGCGTAACAACCATCAAATCTCCCTAAAAGTCAAAAATCTTCCAAAACGTTTTGGAAAGCTCTTACATTTTATTCCAAAACGTTTTGGAAGTCAAGAAAAAGGATATTCCCCCACTTCACACTTAAACCAATCTACCTTCACCAATTCACAACATTGACGAAGGTAGATACTCAGCACAAAAACAACGAAACCAGAATCAATTCTCTATCTTTCCAAAGCGCCAGATCGCCAGCAGGAAAAATCCCAATGCATACGCCAGCAACACACCCACCGGCTGCCAAATGGAGGCCAATCCCAGCCCGCGGATCAAAATATTCTGCAGGCCAGTCATTGCGGCATAGGAGGGCATCAGGCTGCCGAAGGCGGCGAAGCCACCGGTGCTGACATCCAGCGGGAACCATGTCCCGCCGAGGGCAGAGAAGAAGAACATCGCGATCATCGCAAACAAGATCACCTGATCGTCCGTTTTGGCGACCACGCCGATCAACAAGCCCATGCTCGCCACCCAAATCCCCAATGCGACAGTGACCAACAAGGTCGCCAGCGGAGCGTGCAGATAGTTCACATCCAGCACCCACTGTCCAAAGACAACCAGCAATACCGTCTGAAAAAAGACTAGCACGAACATCGCCAGCATGTGCCCGGCCACGATCTCCCATGTGCGCATGGCGGAACTCATCAGGCGTTGCAGGGTGCGATTTTTGCGCTCTTCGACCAATATCTGTGCCGAGGTAATCAAACCGATGATCGCAAACTGTACCAAAATCCCGGGGGATGCCTGATTATAGGGGTTATCGCCAAACCAGCTCTCCACATCCGGTGCAACGGCTTTTTCGGTGCGCACCAGCGAGCGGGATTGATGCGCATCCCATTCTTCCCATGCCAAGGTGAAGGCTGGTGCAAACTCAGCAGGGTCGCCGATCAGATCTGCGGTGAGGGTGCCAATTTCGAGCGCACTCGCCAATTGGGATACGGGGACACGCAGCAACTGATAAAGGGATTGTCCTTCTGTAGATACGGTATCGGTCACCAAGGTGATCTGCCCGAGAGCGGACGTGCCCTCGGCTTGCTCGCCGAACGCCGAAGGGATGATCAGCACCCCAAGCATTTTGCCGCGCGCCAACGCATCCATAGCGGAAACCTCTTCCATATCCACGAGCGAGAGCGCGGCATTTTCATCCAGCCGTTCATATAGCAATTCGCTGAACTGATTATCGGCTTCATCCACCCACGCGAGGGGCATGCGCGTATCTTCCGCTGCGCTATCTTCGCCGCTGTTATAAGCGAAGCCCATGAAAAGTGTGAAGATGATCGGCATGGCGGCCAAAAAGAGGAAGGATTTTTTGTCGCGGAAAATTTGTAAAAGGTCTTTGGTAGCTAAATCTAGAATTCTCATTATCTTTTCCTGTTCTAGGCAAAACGCTTGCCAAAATTGCGTGCGCCAAATGCGAACATGAGTACGCTTGCCAGCAGGATCACGGCGAAGGGCAGCCAGAGTTCAGCGAAGGGCGAGCCTGCCAGAACGAGCTTCCAGCTTTTGATGACCCAACCCTGCGGGGTAAAGTTCGCGATCATCGTGAAGGCTTCGGGCATGGAAGCGATGTTGGCCGTAAATAAGCCGCCCAACATACCGAGCGCGGTCAATCCGCCGCCCAGTATGGGGCCTGCTTGCTGTGTGGTTTTGACGAAAGAGATCAGGAAGATGCCCAATCCCGTCGCGGCGATGACCTGTCCGAGCACTGCCAGAAGTACGCGGAGCGGTGCGCCCCAATTGACGCCAAAGGCATAATGCGCGGCGACGACCAAGACAATGCCTTGCACGAGGACAGAGAGAAAGACCGCCAGGAATTTGCCCGCTAAAATGGATGTGCGTTGAATTGGCATCGTGAACATGCGCGCCAGCGTACCTTCTTCATTCTCACGCAGGATTGACATCATTGAGTAAGCGCCGGTGAAGAAGGCGAAGAAGACCATTTGACCGGCTGTCATCAGACCGAGCATTTTTTGTAGGGGGGCTTCGGTTTCGTTGCCCGCCGAAGGAGCGACCATGACCAAGGCAGCTTTATCAGGGGTATGGAAGAGGTCGCGTTGGAAGTTGGTGAACCAGGCGCTATAGGTTTCGACCACGAAGGATAGCTGCGCGGCGTCAACGGGTAAGCCGTTTGCATTCTGACGTTCGATCAGGGTTTGGATGGCGATTCCGCCGCCAGCAGCGCCGTCTAGGACAGCACGCACCATATTCTCGGTGATCTGCGGGGCAAAGGTCAGCGTTGGGTCGCTGATGATGAGGATTTGAGTTGTATCATCGCGAGCGAAGAAGCTGTCGCTGAAGGCGGGCGGGATGATGACAGCAACGCCTATTTCCTGTGTGTCGAGCGCGGCACGAGCAGATGTTTCGTCAGGGTAGTCGTTGGCGGTAATCCACGAGGCGACGCTGTCGCTGAAGAAGATGCTGCGGAGGTCATCGCCGAGGGGATGTTCGAGCGGGGAGTTAGCGGAAATGGTATCAGCGTTGACCAGGCCTACGGTAATGCCGGGCAAGCCGGAGGATGAGTCTGATCCGCCGCCAATGGAGAGGTAGATCAATCCGACCAGGAAAAGCGGAGCAACGATCATCATCCCGACTGCGAAGGCACTCCGAAATGAGCGTAATAAATCTTTAAGGGCAATATCCAGAATAGTCATGTCAGTCCCTCAGAGCACGTCCGGTGAGATGCAGAAAAACAGCTTCAAGATTGGGTTCCTGAATTTCGACCGAGGTAATGCGAACATCCGCCTGCGCAGCGGCTTCGAAGAGACGCGGCAGGACGAGATTGGAGTCATCGACGAGCAGGGTGACGGTGCCGTTGTCGGCGTCGATCTGGGAAACGCCCTCGACCGTGCGCCAAGTGTCAAGAATAGCTGCAGATTCGGTATTGAGCGTCAGGTCAATGCGGGTCTGTTCGCCGACCAATTTGATAAGTTCGTCGTGCGTACCAAAAGCGATGATCTTGCCCTGATCCATAATGGCGATGTGATCGGAAAGCTCGGCGGCTTCTTCCATATAGTGCGTGGTGTAGAGCACGGTCATGCCCTGCTGATTGAGGGCTTTGACGTTGTCTAGAATATGGCGGCGGGATTGGGGATCGATACCAACGGTCGGCTCATCCATGATGACCACATCAGGTTTGTGGAGCAGGGCTGCGCCGATGTTAACACGCCGCTTCATGCCGCCTGAGAACTTGCCGACACGATCTTTCTGGCGTTCGGTTAATCCGATGATCTCGAGAACTTCATCCACGCGATCCTGGAGTGCCGCACCGCGCAAGCCGTACATCTTGCCCCAAAAGACCAGATTTTCGCGGGCCGAGAGATCGGGGTAGAGGGCAATATCCTGCGGGACGACACCGAGCGAGGCTTTGGCCGCTTGCGGGTCTTCGGTGACAGCATGTCCCATGATGCTCAAAGCGCCAGCGTCGGGTTCGAGCAACCCAGAGAGCATTGAGATGGTTGTCGATTTTCCTGCGCCATTCGGACCGAGCAGGCTAAGTATCTCGCCCTGCGCCGCAGCAAAGTCCACGCCTTGTACGGCTTGCAGGTCGCCAAATGATTTTTTGAGATTTTTTACTTCGATTGCGTTCATATTTTTCATCCTTACTTTTAGCGGCGGTTGAGTAGACTGCCAGCAGTTTCGTCAGCCGTTTTTCCTACGTCGCTTCGATTTCGATACGCTCCAGCACGATAAAGCTGTGCTTCCGCTACTCAACCTCCGCTGGAAACTCCTGTGTAACTAACTTTTCTGCAACCCAGCCAATGCCAGTGCACTCAAGCCGATGCCCAGAAAGGTCATCGCACTGTTCACTTCAAGATTTCCCAACATATTCATCACCAAGACGACAACGCCCATCCCAAGAGCAACGGCTTTCAAAACGGTTTCGACCAAATTCTTATTCATTTTTTTATCCTTTCGGTTCATTGTTCATTCAACTGCCCCCAGTATACGGATAGACCTTTCCACCCACAATTGTGCCTTCGGGAAAAGGGCACTGTACGAACGTCCACTGTACGTACGAACAATGGCAAAGACTTCGTTTTAATATACAATGTAGGCACGATGCAAAATAAACAATCACCCTCAATATCCAAGGTTGAACGCGACCCACGTCTTTTTATGTGGTTTATGACTCTGGTCTTGATTGCCATGTATGCCGTGACCCTGATCGACGTTCCAAGTGTGCGCCAGCCAGTCATGCTCACCATCTTTACCATATTAATGACGGTCCACATCGTACTGCATTGGTTCATCGAAAAGGTTGCCAAGAACCCCATTCAAGCGGTTTGGTATGTCATTATCCAAGGACTGCTCGCGCTGGGCTCCGCGCTGATCGCCGCCAATATGGGCATGACCTTCGCTCTCTTTATGGCACTTCTAGGGGAAGCCGTTGGTTTATATGGCATCACCCGCCGCGGGATCGCAGCGAGCCTCTATTATCTGGCATTGCTGGTCGTCAGCCTGGTGCAGCTCGACGGTTGGGAGTTTTCAGGCATGCTTTTCCTCAGCATCGTTCCCATGGCTGTTTTTGTCATCATCTACGTCACGCTTTACATGCGCCAGACCGATGCCCGAGAAGAAGCCGAAAAGCTCGCCAACGAATTGGAAGCTGCCAACCATCAACTCGCCGAATACGCTGCACAGGTTGAAGACCTGAGCATTGCGAACGAACGTCAGCGCATGGCGCGTGAACTTCACGACACCCTTTCGCAAGGGCTGGCAGGCATCATCCTTCAGCTTGAAGCCACCGAAGCTCATCTCGACGGCGGACGAAATGAGAAAGCCAAAACCATCGTCGCAAACGCGATGATCCAAGCCCGTGCGACCTTAGCCGATGCCCGCAACGCCATCGACGATCTGCGTCAACCTTCTTTGGATGATCTGGACGCTGCACTACGCCTTGAGATTTCCCGTTTTACCGATGCGACCGGCATTCCTGTCAACTACCATGCGGATCAAACGCCACATCTACCTGATACCGTAAAAGAGACGGTTATCCGCACCGTAGCGGAAGCCCTCACCAACATCGCCCGCCATGCTCAAGCAAGCGAGGTGGCGGTGAAACTTTCACTGGCGGAAAAAAGTCTTTTGGTCAGCATCCAAGACAATGGTCAGGGTTTCGACCCGCAGAATATCCCCACAGGGCATTATGGCATCCTCGGCATTCGTGAACGAGTACGGCTCGTGAATGGCATTGTCGAAATCCAAAGTGAAGCTGGCAAAGGCACAACCGTCAAAGTGAGTATTCCCCATGATTAAGTTGCTCATCGCCGACGACCATCTCATCATCCGCCAAGGCTTGCGCCTTATTCTCGAAACCGAAGAAGAATTCGAGATCATCGCCGAGGCATCCGATGGCGCTGAGGCCATACAGCTATGCGCAAAACACAACCCCGATGTGGTTCTGATGGATTTACGCATGCCCGGCATGGATGGGCTAACCGCCATCGAAAAGCTGCGTGAAACTCAGCCCGAGATTGCCGTTGTTATCCTAACCACCTTCAACGAAGACGATCTGATGCTGCGCGGCTTACAGGCTGGCGCACGCGGCTACCTGCTCAAAGACACCGAACGCAGTGCGCTCTTTGACACCATCCGTGCCGCGGCACGCGGCGAAACCCTGCTCAAACCGGAGATCATGGCAAGAGTTTTAGCAACCGCAGGTGGGCAAAG
>JBNKMO010000165.1:0-3046 GCA_050293165.1 Anaerolineales bacterium
AAAAGCAAAGGCTCCAGCCAGCGAAACTTCGTCGCACGGAAGCGCAGCAAAAGCGAGGCCACCAGCCAGGGCAAGTAAAGAGTCGCGATCTGCCCCGCCAGCCAGGAAGCCTCAAAAGCAAAGCCGGAAACTCGCTTAATCTTGGGGATACCGCGCATTGAGAACAGCAACTGCCATCCAGATACCTGTGCTTTGCTCAATAAAGGCGTATAAAACGACAATGCCTGCACCCCAGACCAAAGTATTGTCAGTACCAAACCGGCATAGAGCCAAAGCAGAGAATGACGCAAATCATCGCTATCACGATTCATCCATAAGGCTGCCACGAAGAATGATAGCCCAATGATGAACGTTAACAACGTGCGCAACGCACGTCCCCAGTAGTCATTCCCACGCAGTTCAACAGGCGCCAAAAATGCTCCGGCTGCCGTCGTGAGAAGAGCAACCAGCAAAAAGACAAAAAACGGGATCAGCGCGTTGCTCCACGGCAGCTTGATCTCTTTGCGTAACAGGCGCAGCGCCAACACCAAAAACAGCAACACAAGCGGATAAAATGCCAGCGGGCGCACATAGGTATGTTTGCCGAGCAGCGGGAAATAACGAAAACTCGTCACGGGCAGCGTCAGCAATACGATTCCCCACAAAACACGCGCGAGTTTTTCCATACTGAATCGAACAGCGCTACGCATCGCTCGTCCCTGTTAGCAAAATAGCCAAAGCCGCCACCAGCAATATCGTCACCGCACCCAAAAGGACGTATTCTCCGAGCGAATTGCGGCGCCCCATGCGCAAATTTGCGATCTGGTTGGGAGAAACCTCTACATACGATGAGATGCCCAAACTACCCGCTTCCAAACGCGCCAGATCATCTTCCACATCGGCAAGCGCCGTGTCGCCATTCTCAAGCGCAGTCATAATCGCCTTTAAGGCGGTCGCATTTACCGCGCCCTCGCGCGCCTGCTCTGTAAAACTCTCCACCCACACAGCGACCATCTCCTCCGCGCGGGCGGGATCGGGATCATCGGCATAGAAGTGCCAACCGCCATCTTCAGGTTGGGATAGATGGAGACGCTCGCCGCGTAAATCTGCTACCGTTAAATCAGGGAATGCCTCACCCGCAGCGGATACCGTTTCATCCGCCCAAGCAAGTTCCACCAGCTTGCGCGCTTCGCGTTCAAGATAGTAGTAAACGCCACGATCATCGCCATAGGTCCACGACTCTTCAATGTTGAAATCAACGATGACGGTTGCCTGTGCTCGATACATCGGCGGGAAGAGATAGAAAATCGCCGCGCCGATCAACGCGCCCAGTACAGAGCCTAATAACCAAAACTTCCACGCGCGCAGGAGACGCAGAAAATCATCAAGGGAGGGAGGGGAAAGCAGCCATTTCTTCATAGATTTATCCTGAGTGGATGTATAAATTTCGTCTGGACTATATCACAAGCCGGGACTATTTTAAACGCTTTTGTACAGATAGACTACAAAAGTCTTTGAGACTTTTGTAGTCTATCGCATAATCTGCCGATCTACGGTCAAACGCCCATTAAACGGTAGCAGGCTTAGGGCGCGAGCGCAGGGCGAAGAGGAAGATACCCAGAGCTACGATCCAAACCATTAACATGGTCGTCATCATCGAGGCGGGACCGTCTCGATCAATCTGCTGTCCGACCAGCCACGGCAGGGTCATCGCACCGAGGCTCCCCGCAGCCCAGACCATCCCTGTCAATTTCCCGGAGAGTTTCATGTTCTGTTGAATAAAGGTAAAGGTGGAGGGGAAAAGCGCGGCGACGCTGAGCCCCATCCCCAACGAGCCGATCCAAACTGCGAAGGCATGGTCACGGAGGAAGTAGAGCACGCCCGCGCTGACGACCGCGCCGAATAGATATCCGATGATGATCCGGCTCAGTTTAAAACGCGCCGCGACAGGGATGGCGAGCAAACGTCCAACCATGACCGCCACCCAAAAGAGGGAGTTGAGTGTATAGGCGGCATCTTCGCTGCCGAGACCGCTGCTGGCGAAGAAGGTGAAAAGCCAGCCGCCGTAAGTTACTTCCGCGCCGATGTAAATGAATGCCAGCGCCGCAAAGGCGATGAAAAGCGGGAGATTGGTCAGGCGTGCTTCACTTTTATCGGCACGCGGCGGGATTGCGGGAGAGGCCGTGAAGAAAACCCAGAGCGCAATTGGCAACATTGCCAGCGCCATGCCGCGATAACCCCACAGCAGCGAAACTTTGCCAAAATAAATCGGGACAATAAAGCTGCCCACCCCCGCAAAAAAGAATAAGCCGTTTAAATAGGCCGCCAGCTTGGGCGGTTGGGCGCGCACAAGCAAGGTGTTTGAACCGACATCCAAACCACCTTGCATCACGCCGAGCACGAAAAAGACAAGGGAGAGCAGCGCCATGATCTGCATATTCGGCACACTCGCCAATGCCAATGCCGCGCTCAAGAGCATCATCGTCAGAACACGGTGACCGTGAAAACGGTCAAAAAGATAGCCCGCCAAAAGCGAGCCAGCTAAATAGCCAAACGAACGTGCGGTAAACAAAATACTGATCGCCCCAACCGTCACGCCAACGTTTTCCGAAAGCGCCAGCAGGCTCGGCCCCAACGAAGCAACAATCGCGCCCAAAATCCAGTAGACGCTGTAATAGGCAATGATCTGTTTTTTCATAGAGGTTCCCATCGTAAGGATGGGCGTATTATAACTGTCTCCCCCAAATCAAGCATGATTCCGCGAGGAGCAAGCACTCGCGACGAAGCGGTCTCATATTTTGAGATTGCTTCGGCGATGAAACCGCCTCGCAAAATCACTACATGACTAAAACTCACCCTCCATCGAACCGGCATAGCCCGTCATCTCGACATAACCGCTGCCCGTCAACGAGCCGCTGACCTTGACCGCCCCTTCCCAATAGAAGTACGAGACATCCATCTCCTGGTCGTTGAAATATGGCTCGATATCCAGATTCAAATCTAAGCTAGGAATACTGACCGTCCAGGCGGATGGATAAACCCCACCCGACTGCGGACTAACCCACTC
>JBNKMO010000166.1:0-7902 GCA_050293165.1 Anaerolineales bacterium
CCGCTTTTGCGCCCGATATGGTTCAGGAGCAGGAAGCGTTGTCCGAGCATCCAGCCCAAACCAGCGCGATAAAAGAAGATCGGCGCACGCCAGAAAAAAGCTTTCCCACCGCGGGGTGGGTGGCGGAGGGTGGCTTCGCTCATTTGGTCTTTACTCCCTCAAGCAATAGCTTCATTCCGGATTTGATGTGCTCCTCTGGGTTCACGGCAGATTTGTCGTAGACCCACAAGAGAATCGTTCCTTCCATAATTGCGCCCATCGCCAGAGCAATTTCATGCGCGTTTTCTTCTCGAAATTCGCCAGATTTGATCCCCTGCTCGATAATCGGGGTCAAAATATCGAGATAGTATTTAAAGTAGCTCTTGAACGCCTTCTGGACAAACTTATTGCGAAACGCCAGTCCCATGAACTCAAAGGTGATCGGCATCAAGCGCATCATCATCTTTACATCTTTACTGATGGTTTCAGTAAGGTCCCAAATCGCCTCGGTGGCACTTGTATTCGTAAGGTCAAGGTTTGCGAAGATTTTGAACTCGCGTTGGAAGATGCGGTCGAGAATGGCGATAATGATGGCGTCTTTGCTTTTGTAATATAGATACAGCGTGCCTTTGCTCAGTCCGGTCTCTTCGGCGATATCTTCCATACGGGCATCGTTGAAGCCTTTTTTGGTGAAGACTTCTTCCGCTGCAGCCATGATCTGGTCCTTGCGTTCTTCGCTTACATCGGGTTTGGGTGACATATAACTCCTTATAACTGACTGGTCAGTCATTTATAGAATATGACAAAAAAACATAAAAGTCAAGTGCCAACTTTGAAAAGGTTGTATACTGGATAAATCTTTTTTATAGGAAGGACTACCTATGTTCCACCCATTGTTTTTTATCCCCCGCACTGTTCAGAAAAAAATCTTTTTCGCGCTGCTCGCTCTCACATTGGGCTTGTTCGGCGTATTTCGATTTTTGGATGCTCCTTTGCGGACTCCTGCTGCCCCGAGTGGCATTGTCTCCTTCGAATTG
This sequence comes from Anaerolineales bacterium, assembly GCA_050293165.1. GTDB lineage: Bacteria > Chloroflexota > Anaerolineae > Anaerolineales > Villigracilaceae > Desulfolinea. The sequence continues at coordinate 1,017 of JBNKMO010000166.1, forward strand.
GCGGGCACAACCGCAAAAGCGGAATCCATCATCCAGTCATGGGATGCGCGCGCCCAACTTTTTGCCGCCTTTGGTTTGGGACTCGATTATCTCTTTATGCCCACCTATGCACTAACGATCTCTCTTGGCGTGTTGATGGCGCTCCGTAAACAGACGGGCTGGTTTGCCAAGCTTGGTGCTTATGTCGGATGGGGCGCTTTGCTCGCTGCCCTCTTTGACGCTGTCGAGAATGTTGCGCTCTGGCGTTTGTTGAGTGATATGGCGACACCATTTTGCCCACGTGTGGCCGCCCTTGCTGCGACAATCAAATTCAGTTTGATTTTATTCGGATTAGGATACGCATTGCTCGGCTGGGTGCTATTATCGAAAAAATCATAGTTGGGTTTTAGAAATAAAAAAACGCCGTCTCATTTGAGACGGCGTTTTCTGTGCGTCAAAACAGTCGTTTAGAGGGCAATTACGTTGCTGGCTTGGGGGCCTTTGGCGCCTTGCTCGACTGCGAATTCTACCTGCTGACCTTCTTGAAGGTTGCGGTAGCCATCGCCTTGAATGGCGCTGTAGTGGACGAATACGTCCGGTCCATTTTCGCGCTCAATAAAGCCGTAGCCTTTGGTGCCGTTGAACCATTTGACTGTACCGATGATACGTTCTGACATTCTGTTTGCCTCCTTATGGCAAAAATAAAAAGTTTGTCATGCACAAGCAGTTCCATCGGACGATCAAAATAAAATGGCTCGAAGGTAAAAGAGCCTCGAGCCATCACTTTCTTTCTTTCCAACGTGAACTTACACTGGCATCTTACTGCGACGATAATAAATGCAAAATCTCAAAAAGTCAAGGAAAATGAATCTCTAAACACGCTGGGCAGAGGTGTTTTGAAAGCGATTCTTGCCTGTTTACAGGGTTGTTTGAATGGTTTCTCCAAAAGGTAATGTATTACCCTTTTGTTGTTTCTTCAACGGCAAAATAACATGGAAATGACTGCCGGGGAAGTTGACTTCATCATATCCCGGGCTCTCTGCCCATATCTTGCCACCATGTGCTTCTATGATACCGCGCGAAAGCGCCAGCCCAAGCCCTACGCCACTGCCTTTGAATTTTGTCTTGCCTGTTGAGTGGGTTCCCAGTTGCTCGCCAGGTTGATAGAACTTTGTGAAGATAACTTCTCTGAAGTTCGGATCAATGCCGATACCCGTATCGCTAACGATGATCTCCAAGCCGCCTTCGGGCATGTTTTCGTCGCTAAAGGGCAGCGTTTTACCGCGGATGGTGATCTCACCTTCATTGGGAGTGAATTTCACGGCGTTGGTAATGAGATGATAGAAGACCTTACGTAACGTATCCGGATCAGCCTGGATGCCGGGTAAGGGAGGTAAGTCTAATTTCAGGGTTTGGGCGCGATCTTTAACGGCTTGACTGAGACCGATGCTGACTTCGTAGACCAATTTGCCAATATCAATGGGTTCAAATTCCAGTTGGAGGGTACGCGCGTCGAGTTGGGCGATGTCAAAAAGGCTGTCCATGATCTCGTGCAGACGCATCGTGCCATCGTGGATGCCTTGCAGCATCTTTAGCACATTTTTGTCCAATGCTGGGCTTTCGAGCAACATCTCGGTGTAGCCACGCATGACTGTCAGCGGGGTGCGTAGCTCATGTGAGGCAATACTGATGAAGTCGGATTTCGTGCGGTCGATCTTCTCGAGGTCTTGTTTGGTCTGATCGAGATCGCGGTAGGCATCGCGTACTTTTTTGTTTAGTTCAATCAGGTTTTCGACGAGACGTGCATTTTCGAGAGCGACCGCAGTCTGTCCGGCGAGGGCGCTTAGGGTGATGAGATTCTCTTCAGTGTAGCGATTGCCCGATATCTTACCGCCAAGGGCGAAGAGGCCGATCCACTCGCGTTTGGCAAAGATTGGGACATAGACCTCTGCGTCTAAACGGCTTAAACGGATACGTTCTTCGGGAAAGTCAATTTTGAACTTTGGTAGCAGGTCGAGGTCAAATTGAAGAAGCGGACGTTGCTCATCCGTTAAATATTTTGCTACAGGGCCCTCACGACGTAGCCAAATCTCGCTAATGGGACGTTCCCCAGCGCTGCGCACTGCGCGGAGAGCGTAGTAGTTTTCGCCATCCTGTGTTTGATGCTGATCTACGAGAAAGAGGAAGCCGCGCTGAATATCCATCACTTCCATAATCAAACTGATGGTGATGTTGGCGAGACGTTCCATGTCGAGGATGTTGCTGATGCTCTGGCTATATTCGTTGATGGTTTTGCTGACGTCGAGATGTTCAATCCGTAGCCAACGGTCGACTCGTTTTTCAACGAAGCCTAGCAGGGTGCGGAAGATGCTCGCCAAAAGCAAGGCGATAATTGTGCCAACCATGAGGGTGTTATTAATGACTGCATTGGGCGCAAGTGCTTGGGCAGCGCTGAAGCCTGCTAGATAAAATAGGCTGGCGAGCAATGTGGTGGCAATGTAAATGAGCAAGCTGCGTATAATCTGCTGGAGATCGGGCAGGTGATGGGTAATGACAACATATCCCAAAAGCCACACACCGATCAGCCGGAGCAGTGTTCCCCAGGTAGCGAGGTTATTGATGAAAAGGGCATCTGCGCCAAGTAAAAGAAGGAAGATAGCAAGCCAGTATGTTAAACGATTACAATGCAACGGTTGGCGTGTTTTTTTGTAGGCAATAATGAATGTGATTAGCATACCGAGTGTGAAAACTATCCAGCCGACCGTCACGATGGCGAAACCTAATCGTTCTCGTGGCATCATCCACTGTTCATCCGTCCACAAGATATCAGGCAGGTTAAAGACATTGAAAGTGCTGAATAAAATCGCAGCCACCCAGAGTGCACCTACACCCAACCAAATATAACTATGTTTCTTTTGCAGGAACGCGCGCAGAATTAGCAAGAGCAGAAATGAAAGGGCAAGTGCGCTGTACCAGCGAAACTGTTCGATAAAAAAGGAATCGAGATTGGGGAGAAGTTTTGCTTGCCAGGCGCTTTCGACGCCCTGCACCAACAACGCGAGCAAGGCATAGACGCCACTCAAAAAGGCAGCTGATTCTTGTTTCGAGCCTTGACGCAAAGTTGCGCGAACGATGCCAATATAGACGACAAAGGCAATTGCAAAGAAAATATAGATGGGGGTGGTGGAATTAAGCGTAAACATCATAGAAAAGTATACTCGAAATCGGTTATCATATAGGGCATAATTTGAAGGAAAATCCGAGGAAAACTTCATGAAATTTTTATTTCACATCTCAAAAAGCGCTCGCGAAAAATATGAGTTCGATGAAAACATTTTTGCGACCGATGGGCATGTTGTCTTTGCCGACTTTGCTGCTGCACGTCGCTTTGCTGAAAAAATGAGCGTTGTGCGTGGGAACAGTGTCCCCGCTAGCGAAGTCAATGCAATGGGCTTGCTCGATGAGATGATGCATATTCTCATCCGCCAATATGAGATGGAGAATCCCGGCGTGATGGATCGTGCCCTCGACTGGGTTGCCGCCAAACACGGCGAAAGCGAACTTGATTTGGGCTTGCTTCGGTTTAATGAATATTTTCCTGTCCCTAAGCAGAAACCGGTTGAGCGGGTAGTTGCCCTTGAAGAAATGCTCTTGCTCTCCATTGAGAACCAGAATCCCGCCATTGAGAAGTATCACGATCTTTTTGACGACACCCCACTTCTCGACACGGTTTATGCCGAGATGTTGAAGACGCTCGAAACTTTCTTTGGTTACGAACCCCGTTTCGGTCCCGGCAAAGAGACGTTACTCCACATCCTGCGTGCACCAATAGAAGCCTCGCCTAACTCTCTAAACGGACAATTAAAGTATGTCGTCGAGCGCTGGGGTGCCTTGCTGGGGGAGCGTTATGTCAATATGATTCTGCGCGGTATGGATTATCTTTCCGAAGAAGCTATCCGCGAGCCGAGCAGTGGTGGCGGGGATGGGAGTGCGCCCGTCCCTGACTTTTTCGGTGGTTACGAAGAATATGAGCGCTTCAGCCCTGACAAAGAGTGGATGCCTCGCATTGTGCTTTTGGCAAAGAATGCCTACGTTTGGCTTGATCAACTCTCGAAGCAATACGAACGCCATATAGCCACGCTCGACCAAATTCCCGATGAGGAATTAGATTTAATTGCCAAGCGTGGCTTTAGCGGATTGTGGCTGATCGGTCTGTGGGAACGCAGCCGCGCTTCGCAGCGTATCAAGCAGCGTATGGGCAACCCGGATGCGGTCGCCTCGGCGTACTCGCTCGATGATTACGCCATAGCCAACGACCTTGGCGGGCAGAGCGCACTCGAGAATCTGCGCTGGCGTGCTTGGCAGCGTGGTATTCGCCTTGCAGCGGATATGGTGCCGAACCATATGGGCATCGACTCAAAATGGGTCATTGAACATCCTGAACGTTTTCTTTCTCTCGATCATCCACCTTACCCGGGCTATACTTTTAACAGCGAAAACCTCTGTGACGACGAGCGCGTTGGCGTTTATCTTGAAGATCATTACTACGATCACAGCGATGCGTCGGTTGTTTTCAAACGTGTTGACCATTACACTGGCGACACCAAATTCATCTATCACGGCAACGACGGCACATCCATGCCGTGGAACGACACCGCCCAACTCAATTTCCTCGATCCGAATGTACGCGAGACCATCATTCAGGTGATTTTGGGCGTGGCGCGGCAGTTCCCGGTCATCCGCTTTGATGCGGCGATGACCCTCGCCAAGAAACACATTCAAAGGCTCTGGTTCCCGGAACCGGGTGGGGGCGGGGCAATCCCCTCAAGAGCGGAGCACGGCATCTCTCGGGCTGAATTCGAGGCGGCTGTCCCACGCGAATTTTGGCGCGAGGTGGTTGATCGCGTCGCCACTGAAGTCCCCGATACGCTCCTGCTCGCCGAAGCATTCTGGCTGATGGAGGGCTATTTCGTCCGCACGCTCGGTATGCACCGCGTCTATAATTCCGCTTTCATGCACATGCTGCGCGACGAAGATAACGGCGGCTATCGACAGGTGATGAAGAATACGCTCACCTTCGACCCGCAGATTTTGAAGCGTTACGTCAACTTCATGAATAACCCCGATGAAGAGACGGCTGTGGAACAATTCGGTAAATCGGATAAATATTTCGGCGTCTGCACGCTCTTGTCGACTTTACCCGGCTTGCCAATGTTTGGGCATGGACAGGTGGAAGGCTATGCCGAAAAATATGGGATGGAATACCGCCGAGCCTACCGTGACGAGAAACCTGATACCGGTTTTATACAGTATCACGACGATGTGATCGCCCCGTTACTCCACCGCCGCTACATCTTCGCCAACGTAGAGAACTTCCTGCTTTATCATTTCTTCAACACCGACGGGCGGGTTGTAGAAGATGTTTTCGCCTACTCGAATCGCTCCGGCGAGGATAAGGCCCTCATCATCTACCATAACAAATTTGGCGATACCGCTGGCTGGATCAAGACCTCTGTATCCTTTGCGGTCAAAGCCGCTGGCGACGAATATCTCGTTAAACGCTCCCTTGTCGAGGGCCTGGATTTGGTTGGACAGGATGGCTACGTCGTCTTCCGTGACTTGGTGACGGGGTTGGAATATATTCGCTCGATTGCTGAATTAGGTGAGAAGGGGCTTTACGTTGAATTGGGCGCTTACAAACGCCACGTCTTCCTTGATTTTAGAACGGTGAATGGAGAAGATTGGGCGAAGGTCGCCGAAGCGTTGAACGGCGCAGGTACCTCGTCCATGCAGGCGAAACGGGATAAGCTTTTTGCCGTAAACGTGGCCGCAGAGACGGTAAAAGAAAAAGAACCTGTCAAGAAAAAAGTGCCCACGAAGAAAACGACAAGAAAGACCAAGATAGAGAGTAAGACGCCTGCTACAAAGAAGAAAAAAGCGACGAGTAAAAAGGCTGAATAAAAAAGAGACCGAGTGTAGTTCATAGGCACTCGGTCTCTTTTTTATTCTGAGTTTCTAATTTTCCGGCGGATACCTACAAGACATGATCCTGTCGTCTCAGCCGAAGGTGAGTGTTTTTGACTGGCCATTACTACGAAGCTGTTCATGGATTTGAGATAACAAATATGTAGATTGCTTGCATCGCCGCAAGGGAAGCGCACATGCAAGCGATGACCAGAAGTCCTATCAAAACCGAGTCAAGCACGCCTCCCTTTTTTCTGCGCCTCTCTCGAATAAGGTCTTCTCTTGGCTCAATGGTCTTGCTTGGCTCAAGTTTTTTTCTGGAGATCATTTGCTCTGGCGCTTCCGGTTGTGGAGCAGGAGCAGGCTTTACGCTAGGGCTAGGGATTGGATAAGCAGGTAAGGGAACCGTTGGTGAGGGGATTGATGAAGGCGGTGCATGTTTCAGCTTTGTTAATTTGGCGAAGGCGATTTCATGATCGGGGTCAAGTTTTAATATTTCCTTTAGCGCACGGATCGAAGTTGTTCTGTTTTCTGAGACGATAGAATATAAAAGTAAGCCTTCAATATCATCAGGATATTGAAAAAGAAGATTTCGCAGCATGGCGCGTGCAGCGCTATAGTTTTTTTCTTTTGCGTAAATGACTGCTTGATAAAAAAAATCATCTCTTGGGTTCATGAGCGAATACTGACTACCTGTCTGTTTCGTTGCTCAAAAGGGGATAGATAAGTTAAAGAATTTGAGTGGCATTCACGTTAAAGCATTTTAGCATGTCACGTAGTGTTTTTTCGACGATGTAATGATATTGCTATATGGCAGAAGAGGGTGGAAGGTGAAGGCAACTTGAAAATTTGAGAATTTTATAAAGATCGTTTTGTAAATAAAACAGGGGTGGATACATAGGTCCGCCCTTGCGAATCTATTAATAGGGGAAGTTTCCGACCC
>JBNKMO010000167.1:0-2478 GCA_050293165.1 Anaerolineales bacterium
GTCATCATCAAGCGTGTGCTGCGAAATATCAACACCAACTAAGGCAAAAATATGTTACTAGGACGCGTACGCGGTACAGCGGTTTGCACGGTGAAATATCCCGATATGAAGGGCATGAAACTGCTGGTCGTGCAGCCGCTCGATAATCATCTACGGGATGTTGGTCCCATGCAAGTTGCGGTTGACGTAGTTGATGCTGGTCCCGGTGATCTGTGCATGATGGTACGCTCGCGTGAAGCCGCACTTTCGATGAAAGAACACAAATTCGTTCCCGTCGATCTTTCCCTCGTCGGCATTGTAGACGAACTCACCGTTCGCCCTGATGGCGAATTTGATTTCACCCTGAAAAAGGGTTGGACAAAATATACATGATCCTTGGCAAAGTCACTGGAACGGTCGTCACGACCATCAGCCATCCCCATTTTGATAATCGGCGTCTGCTCACCGTTCAGCCGCTGGTTTTCGATGGTGAATCCGCGACGGGCGATTTCATCGCTGTGGATAATACCCATGCGGGCATTGGCGATACGGTCCTTGTTAACCGCGAAGGGAATGGTGCGCGTGCTGCGCTGGACTTGAAAGATGGCTGCATCATCTCTGTGATTGTAGGAATTGTAGACTCTTTATATGTAGAGTAATTTTTAAGAAATATCAGGAAAATGTGAAATGCCAGGAGTAAATACCTTGGCATTTTTTGTTAAAGAAATATGTAGAAAAATTGGTAAAATCACACTTAACTGAAGAAATTTTTGACGTATTAGAAAAGGCAGCAGAATAACGTATGCAAAGCATTCATAATTTCCGCGATTTTGGCGGCTACAAAACCAAAGACGGCAAGACCATCAAAAAAGGATTGCTCTATCGGAGCGGTGGCTTACATAAAGCGACGGACGCGGATTTAGATCAACTGGCTTCGCTCGGGATCAAGACGATTTGCGACCTGCGTTCTGAGCAAGAACGCTTGATGGAGCCGGATCGCATCCCGGATGGGGAGCCGGTCACGTTTTTCAACATCCCCATGCGCCCGATTGTGGACTACCACTCGCGTTCCCTAAAGCGTCTCTTCTCCCTGATGTTTGGTGCCGAGCGAAGGATGGACTACATCGCCGAATCCTATAAAGCCTACCGCGACTACGCCACGGGCTACTTGCCGCAACTCAAAGCGCTCTTTAAGCGCATCTCCAACCCCGAAAATTTACCCGTACTCATTCACTGCTCGGCGGGCAAAGATCGTACAGGCGTTGTCAGCAGCCTGATCCAACAAATGCTTGGCGTCACCCCCGATGTGGCGATGGATGACTATCTCATTACCAACCAGAATATGGATGAATACAACGCAGATGTGATGCGCCAATTGAGCAAACTGGCCTATTTCGGTGTGCCATGGAAAATGTACGTTCCGCTTTTCGACGCGCGCCGTGATTACCTCAACGCTGCCTTTACACAGGTCAAAGAAGAGTTCGGGGCGTTCGATAACTGGATGCGCCAAGGATTGAAGTTTTTTGAGAAGGACCATGCTGCCCTTGTAGATGTATTATTGCAGTAGAGAAGTGCAGATGCTAACAACAAAAAGCCGCTATCTTAGCGGCTTTTTGTTGTGTATTGTTTTTCTTTTTACTTTTTCTTTTTTGTCATGCTCGCCAGTACGCGATAGACGACCAGGAAGAGTAGACTGCCTGCTGTATACCAATAATAGTTTTGTGCCCAAGGGAGGGATGTGTCCGTTCCGCTGGCGATGCCATGTATAAGCGCGATGAAGTAGGTGGCAAAGCTCACGTAGTGCAGGCTGCGCCAGGTCTTCTGCCCGATCTGTTTGCGGACGTAGAAACTCAACGCCACCATTAATATCGCATAAAAGCTAAGTTGTCCTATGCCAACCCAGAAGGGTTTGTAGCTGCTGGCGAAAGGGGTAAGTACCTGCACCAAACCGAATTGGATGTATTTGTCGCCCATTAGAATGATGGCATGCAGGATGACGAAGACCAGCCCCAACAGACTGACGTATTCATGGATGGCAAAGGAGGCGGGGACACCGGGCCAGAAGCGTGCCATCTTGTTGGTGACGAGTAGTCCCAATGCCATGGATACCCAGATCAGGCTCAAGCCGACGAAGCCGCTGCCACGTGAGAGATACCAATACATTTTGGCATCGGGCCCAAAAATGGATGTGGCGATATTTGGTAGCCAGGAGGGCAGAATAATAACTGCGGCGAGAGCGCCGACACCCATCGCGAGGAGGACAAATAAGAATGATTGCACCGATAGGGCGCTATCGGGGTATTCCTGAATTTGAGTGGTGCTTTGTGCCATGATTTTCCTTTTTTAGAAATAGTTTTCAAAATTTTCTGTGTGAATGACCTGCCCGTTTTCAAGAACGAGCAGCGCGGCGAATTCGGGGTGCGCATCCAGCCAGCGGCGAGCGTTCTGGCTGCCAAGGATGAGCAGGGTTTTGGTGACGGCTTCCGCTTGCATGACGTT
>JBNKMO010000168.1:0-10187 GCA_050293165.1 Anaerolineales bacterium
GTCGGTATCGGAGACTATGCTACCGCAGCTTGCCTCTTTCTTCGACATCTAAAGTTGCACTTACTACTTGAATCTAAGAAGTATATACAGAATGTCTCGTGTTAAGAACCGATAGACGGGACAAGAAAATTTTTGTTGTTCTCGCTAAAAACATTTTAGAATGAATATTCTTATCGCAAGCAAATCTCTCGTAGTCCAACTTTAAACCACTTTTACCATTGCTATCTGACCACGAAAAAACTTTTTGAACTTCAAAAGAAAATCCCCCACACTCTATGAATGTGGGGGATTGATATTGATAGGGGCTATTCTTATTCTTCGGAAACAGGTTCCTCGTCCGCGTGCGGAGCGGGTTCATCTGCATCTACTTCGTTGGCTTCGGAGGCCGCGCTGTTCATCATCGCAAGTCTTTCTTCCGGGTCTAAAATATGGAAGGGGATGTCGATGATGATGATGTCCAGGTATTTACGCAAGCGATTACGCAGCATCATGGATGTTTTATTGTGCAGGACGCTGGTTGCAAGGTCAGTAATCACCACTTCGGGGATCATGACAGTAATCGACTCATCGGGGAATTCTTCACTGTTAACCCTTTCGATATAGTCGATCAGGGGCGGCAGGAAGTCACGGTAGTCATGTTCAATTTCAACCAATTTCGCCTTCCCGACCAAATTGGGGAAGCGATTCCAGCGCACCATGAAGCGTTCTTTGTCTTCTTCACTTGTCGAAATATAGACAGCGCGAATATCATCACTGAGCAAATTCGCATATTGTAAGGCGCGCAGTGTGCCGCGATGAACATCGCCAATGGGCAGGATGACGACGTCAGCGACGCCGCTGATCTCGCGTTCTTCGAGGGTGCGGGTACTCAGGTTTTGAGCAACATTCTCATAGTGGCGGTTAATGCTGTAGAACATGAAAATGATGAGCGGAATGACGAGAACGATAATCCAGGCACCTTCCATGAATTTGGTGACAACCAAAACAATAAAGACGATAAAGGTTGTTAGAGCGCCAACTGCGTTGACGGCACGTTTCCACTGCCAGCCTTTTTCGTGATGGAGATGCGTTTCGGATGTATCCATGCTTTCGCCGGGTTTTAGTTTTGAGACTTTGGTCATGAGCTTGACCATGCCCGATTGCGAAAGCGTAAAGCTGATCATTACGCCAATGGCGTAAAGCGGCAGCATTTTAAACTCGTCCGCCTGGAAGATGATCACTACGACCGAGGCGATAGCTGCCAGCGTGAGAATGCCGCCGTTGAAAACAAGACGTTCGCCTTGGTTACGCATCCAACGTGGCATGAATTTGTCGCGCGAGAGGAAGTAGCTCAAACGCGGGAAATCCTGATAGCCGGTGTTGGCAGCCAAGACAAGGATGAGCATGGTGAAGACCTGCACCCAGTAGTAAAGGAAACCGTCACCCGCTACAGTACGCGTCAATTGCGAGAGCAGACTGTCGTGGTGGGTGGGCATCAAATGCAAGCGAGTCGAAAGGAAGCTGATGCCCACGAAAAGCGACATGGCGATAACGCCCATCGTTACCATCGTTTGGGCAGCATTTTTTGCTTCGGGGGGCTTGAAGGCTTGGACGCCGTCACTGATCGCTTCGATACCGGTCAGTGCAGTACAGCCTGCGGCAAAGGCGCGCAAGACAATCCACAGGACACCGACCTGCGTTAATTGGTCAGTAAGTAACTCCGAGCTGATCTCTTGGGCAACCAGCGGCTCGGCGCCGAACAAGCCGAAACTGCGGACGATACCCATCACGATAATGACCAGGACACCAACGACAAAGGCATAAGTCGGGACGGCGAAAACTGATCCGCTTTCGCGTACGCCGCGCAGGTTCATCCACGTCAGGATGCCGATAATGATGAGTGCCAGCCAAACGCGAAAATCGTAGATTTCGGGGAAGGCAGAGACAATCGCGCGGATACCGGCTGAAACCGAGACGGAAACCGTCAGTGAATAATCAGTCAGCAAGGCCGCCGCAGCGATCAGTGAAGGCAGGGTGCCAAGATTATCTTTTGCGACGATATAAGAACCGCCGCCTTTGGGATAATGCAAAATGGTCTGAATATAGCTAAAGATGACGATCAGCACGAGTGCTGCGATCGCCATGACGATCGGCATGGTCATTGTGGCTAAGGCACCACTGCCAAGCACGATCAAAATGCTCATCACCGCTTCAGTAGCATAAGCATTACTACTGATTGGGTCCGATGCAAAAACAGCCAACCCCCTCACTTTGTCCAAACGTTCGTGAATCGCCATACTATTAGGGAATGGTTCACCGAACACAACGCGTTTAACTTTAGATCTATCCATGATTTTCCTCAAAAAAAAGACGCCCCGCAAGGACGCCAAAGAGCATGCGGCAGAGATTATACTACCATTTTTAAACAGGACTATAATAAAAAAGTTATGCTCTATGGCAATTCTCGCATTACGAATGTGTAAGGATTGTTATTATCTTAAATTGAAAAGGAGTTTTTATGCGCAATAAACGTTTTACCAGATGGCTTAGTTCGCCCTCTGATACGATCTTAATAGCAACAGCCTTGGTTGTTGGAATCGGAACAGGTATCGCCGCTATTATTTTCAATTATCTTATTCAAGGTATGGAGTGGGTCGGTTTTGACTGGATGCCGCGCGTGACATCGGCTTGGGGCTCGGCATACGTCGTCCTTGTGCCTGCCATTGGCGGGTTGCTCGTCGGTCCAATGATCTATTTTTACGCCCGCGAAGCCAAAGGACACGGCGTCCCGGAAGTAATGGAAGCAGTCGCCCTGCGTGGCGGTCGCATCCGCCCAATTGTCGCAGTCGTAAAATCGATCGCATCCGCGATCTCAATTGGCACCGGTGGTTCCGCTGGACGTGAAGGTCCTATCGTACAGGTTGGTTCCGCGCTCGGCTCTACCCTTGGACAAAAATTCAACTTCTCCGATGACCGCATTCGCAACCTGGTTGCCTGCGGCGCAGCAGGCGGTATCGCTGCAACCTTCAATGCTCCGATTGCAGGCGTGATCTTTGCCATCGAGATCATCCTCGGTGAATTGAAGGTCCGTTCACTCAGCAGCGTGGTTATCTCTGCTGTTACTGCCAGTGTGATCTGGCGTTCTGCATTTGGCGATGTTCCTGCCTTCCACATTCCGCTTGAATATGGCATTAACAGCCTCTGGGAATATGCCTTCTATCCGATATTGGGAATCATTGCTGCGTTTGTCGGGGCAGCCTTTGTTGTTACCCTCTACTGGACTGAAGATTTCTTCGATGATCTTAAATCCGTGCCCGAATGGCTCAAAGCCTCCATCGGCGGTGCATTGCTCGGTCTTACCGCACTGCTTTACCCGGTCATTACCGGGATTGGTTGGGACAAAACCCCGCAAATCTTCAGTTCCGGGCACGATGTTATCGAAAGCGCACTCTCCAACCAATCATTGCTTTGGTTCGCGCTCGTCATGATCGTTTTAAAGATCGTCGCCACCAGCCTGACCCTCGGCTCAGGTGGTTCAGGGGGCGTTTTCGCCCCGGCTCTCTTTACGGGCGCAATGGTCGGGACTGCCTTTGCTATTGTCCTGAATATGATTTTCCCAGGGTTGCCTGCACCCCCAAGTGCCTATGCCCTTGTTGGCATGGGGGCGGTTTTTGCTGCTTCGGCACATGCGCCGCTAACAGCCGTTCTGATCATCTTCGAAATGACTGGCGATTATCGCATTATGCTCCCGTTAATGCTAACTGTCATCATCGCAACCCTGATTGCGCAGAAACTGCTCAAAGGTGAATCGATCTACACGCTCAAACTCACCCGCCGCGGCATCCGCCTGCAGCGTGGTCGCGACGTGGACGTCATGCAAAGCGTGCTCGTCAGCGAAGTAATGACACAAGACATGACCACCGTCACCACAGATATTAAACTCAAGGAACTTTCCTCGATCTTCAATCGCTCTCGCCATCATGGTTTGGCGGTGCTCGATCAACACGGAGAGCTTTGGGGCTTGGTTACTGTCAGCGATTTGGAACGCGTCATTAATGATGGGACACCTCTTTCGACCACAACTGTTGAAGAGATCGCAACGCAACATAAGCATCTCCAAAAAGCCTATCCAGACGAAAGTATTGGAGACGCACTCAATCGTATGAGCCGTCGTGGATACGGGCGCTTGCCTGTCGTCTCTCGAGAAAATGAGAACCATCTGGTCGGCATGATACAACGTCGCGACATTATCAAAGCCTATAACCTCGCCATCACCAAACGTTCCGAAATCCAGCAGCGCACCCAGCGCATGCAGATGCGCAACATCGACGGAACTGAGTTTGTTGACCTGAACATCACCGCCACATCCAATGCAAATGGCAAGACCATCGGTGAATTGGCAGAATCACTCCCTAATGACTGTATTCTGATCTCTGTACGACGTGATGGAAAGATGCTCATCCCACATGGGAATACAAAACTCCAAACAGACGATCAGTTGACCGCGTTTATCCAAAGCAAGGATGTCGAGCAGTTATATGCCAGTTTGCGCGGTCCTAAAGAAGAAAAGGTGGAAGAACCCCAAGAATCCGAATAAACACGCATGCAAAACTACTTGTAAAGACAACATAAAAAGTTCCCAAATTTGGGAACTTTTTATGTTCCACCTTGTTTTTGACAATGAACGCCATCACAATTATAGTAAAGCTTAACTTATGTTGGAAAACAGCTTAATCTCAATTCCTCCATGTGGTATTCTTCAAAGCCCAGATAAAAACTTTACACAATAGGCATATGAGAAAACTCAACCATTTTAATTCATCGTCAGACCTCATCTTCATTGGCACATCATTGCTGGTGGGACTTGGCACAGGCATTGGTGCAATCGCCTTCCGTTATCTCATCCAAGGGGTGGAGTGGGTCGGATATGACTGGTTTCCGCGCCTGACCCAGGCTTGGGGTGTGGCATACGTCATCATCATCCCGGTCATCGGCGGATTGATCGTCGGCCCGTTAATCTACTTTTACGCCCGTGAAGCCAAAGGGCACGGTGTTCCCGAAGTAATGGAAGCCGTCGCGCTGCGCGGTGGACGTATCCGCCCGGTAGTGGCAGTAATCAAGTCTCTGGCGTCCGCAATTTCGATCGGTAGCGGCGGTTCAGTTGGGCGTGAGGGACCAATTGTCCAGATCGGTTCAGCGCTTGGGTCTACGTTGGGGCAAAAAATGGGTCTCTCCGACGACCGAATCCGTAACCTGGTAGCCTGTGGGGCGGCGGGCGGTATCGCTGCAACATTCAATGCCCCGATTGCTGGGGTAGTATTTGCCCTTGAGATCATCGTCGGCGAGTTCAGTGTCAAATACTTCAGCAGTGTGGTTGTTTCGGCAGTTACTGCCAGCGTGATCGGACGGGCAGTTTTTGGCGATGTTCCCGCTTTTGTCATTCCTGTCGAATATGGTGTTAAGAGTTTGTGGGAATTTGGCTTTTACCCGATCCTGGGGATTTTGGCTGCATTTGCAGGTGCCTTCTTTGTCCGCTTCTTGTATTGGTCTGAAGATCAGTTTGAAAAATGGAAAGCCATCCCCGAGTGGGTACAGCCAGCCGTTGGCGGCTTATTTCTCGGTGTCCTGGCATTAGTGTATCCATTTCTGACCGGAGTCGCTTGGACGAGAATGCCGCAGGTTTACAATGTCGGGTATGGAGTGATCGAGGCCGCTCTGGCAAACCAATTGACGTTGAAGATCGTTCTCGTACTTTTTATCCTGAAAATGATCGCTACCAGTCTGACGCTCGGCTCGGGCGGTTCAGGCGGTGTCTTTGCTCCGGGGCTTTTTATGGGTGCAATGTTTGGAACAGCTTTCGAGATCATATTAAAGACACTCTTCCCCAATTTACTCGCGCCCGCTGGCGCCTATGCACTGGTTGGGATGGGCGCCTTCTTCTCTGCAACCGCACACGCCCCCCTGACGGCAGTCCTGATCCTTTTCGAACTGACAGGCGATTACCGCATCATGCTGCCGCTGATGCTAACGGTGGTCATTGCAACTCTGGTGGCACAAAAACTACTGAAAGGCGAGTCGATCTATTCGCTCAAACTCACTCGCCGGGGTGTTCGCTTACAGCGCGGTCGTGATGTAGATATCATGCAAGGAGTTTTGATCAGCGAAGTGATGACTCACGAGTTGAGTACGGTCACGAAAGACATCAAGCTCAAGGAATTGTCTGCGATCTTTAATCGCAGTCGGCGGCATGGATTAGCCATTCTGGACGAGTATGGCAAGCTCTGGGGCATGGTTACAGTTAGTGATTTAGAACGTGCCATTAATGACGGCAAATCGCTCTCGAAAACAACGGTGGAAAAAATCGCTACGCAACACAACAATCTGCTCAAAGCCTATCCGGACGAGAATATCGGCGACGCGCTCGATCGTATGAGTCGTCGTGGCTTTGGTCGCTTACCCGTTGTTTCGCGTGAAGATGATAGACATTTGGTCGGCCTAATTCAACGCCGCGACATTGTTGAAGCCTACAAACTAGCCATCGCGAAACGCTCCGAAATTCAACAACGCACCCAACGCTTGCAAACGCGCAATATTGATGGTACCGAGTTTGTCGATCTGAATGTGACCGCGACGTCAAATGCAAATGGCAAGACGATTAGCGAATTAGCCGAGCAACTCCCGCACGACTGCATCCTGATCTCGATACGGCGCGATGGCAAAGTGCTTATCCCACACGGTGAGAATAAACTTCAGACAGACGACCAGTTGACGGCTTTCATCCAGAGCAAGGATGTCGAGCAGTTATATACTTGTTTTCGCGCCTCCCCGGAGATAGAAACGCAAGCCGAATAAGATAAACGAAAAAAGTCCCCGAAATCGGGGACTTTTTATGCAACATCATCATCGAAGTGCGACGGGAATTTCTCCAACTCATCCAGCAGATCCAAAAACTCCTGCGTATTCTCACGCGTTAGCAATTCGCGACGAAAACGGCGCGTTGTCTGATAGGCAGAAATATAATGCACGACATGTTTGCGGAATAGATTCAGCCCGAGCGTCTCGCCATAAAAAGCCTGATTCCGTGCGAGATGTTCGACCATCATCTCCCGCACCGCGTCGAGCGTGACCTCATCTCGGTCCTTGCCCGAAAAAATCCACGGGTTCCCCATCGCTGCCCTGCCAATCATGACCCCATCACAGCCGGTGTACTCGCGCATTTTACCGATATCCGCGACAGTTTTCACATCCCCATTCCCGATAACGGGGATATTAACGGCCTGCTTTACTTCGCCGATCACATCCCAATTAACCGTGCGCTCGCGTCCACCCTCGCGCGTCCGCCCGTGGATGGCGATCAACGAACCGCCATTCTCCTCGACAATGCGCGAGATGAGCATGTAATTCTGGCAGTCATCCCAGCCCATGCGGATCTTTGCGGTATAGGGCACTTCCAAAACTTGCGAGAGCTTTTTAAAGAGACGCGCCACCTTGAGTGGGGTGCGCATCATCCCGACACCCGCGCCGCTATTGGCGATCGCTTTGGTCGGGCAACCCATGTTGATGTCGATGAAATCAGGCTTCAACTCCTGAATTTTCAACGCAGATTCAACCATCGCGTCGACGTTGTGACTATAAATTTGGAATGCGACCGGGCGTTCCGATTCACGGTAGCGCAATTTTTCCGAGACCTTGCGCATATTGTGGATCAAGCCTTCTGCACGTGCGAACTCGGTATAACTGATCGATGAGCCTAACTCGCGGCATAGCGAGCGGAAGGGTTCGTCGGAGAAGCCCATCATCGGTGCGAGAATCGCATCGCCGTAGATGGGGATTGTGTCAACATAAAAGGTGGGGGATTTTGTTTCGTTCATACTTATAAGGAGGTGACTGTCACTTTCATGGAATCTTTTCTTTTGGTTACCTTGCGAAAGCAAAGACACTTCTTTAAAAAAGCGTCTTTGTAAGTGACAGTCACCTTAAGTTTACTTCCAAAAGAAGAATTGCTGATACCCCAGCCCAACTAAATCAAGGGGAATATGCAATAGTTCAGCTAGGCTAAAAATCAAAGTTGAGAAGAGATTACCGATAAAAGGCACATACCAGAGTGCCGCAAAGACGATCCAGATCATCATCCCGCGTATGGGCTCTATCTTTTCGAGAATATCGCGGCTCAGATAAGGCTCGATGATGCCGAAACCATCAAAGGGCGGCACAGGGATCAGATTCAGAATGATGGCGTAAATTTGCAGGAGCGCCAAGAATGCTAATCCCGCCCAAAATGGGGATGGGACTTTGGGAGCAAATTGCAGCGCGATAGCGATGACGATGACGAGTACGATATTTGCACTTGGCCCCGCTAACGAGACAGCGCTGCGCCATTTTGGTCCGCGTAGACGCCAGGTTTCGATATAGACTGCGCCACCGGGCAAACCGATCCCGCCCATGAAAAGAAATAGCAGCGGCAGGGCAATCGAAAAGACGGGATGCGTATACTTGAGCGGATTCAAGGTCAGATAGCCTTTGTCTTTCACGCTCGTGTCGCCGCCATAATAGGCAACAACAGCGTGCGCAAATTCATGCAGGCTGAGGGAAAATATCCACCCGACGAGAACGACGATAAAAGTCACTGTTTTCTCCTAAAGACTACAAAAGTCTCCAAGACTTTTGTAGTCTGCGATCTATTTCTTCCAGCCGCGCGGATGACTCTCATGCCACGCCCACGCGGTTTTCAAGATATTCTCAATGCTCGAATGCTCGGCTTTCCAGCCCAACTCGCGTTGGATTTTCTCGGATGAAGCAACCAAGCGTGCCGGGTCGCCTTCACGGCGCGGCGTTTCAACCGCAGGAATTTCATGCCCCGTCACTTCGCGAGCAACGTCGATGATTTCTTTCACCGAAAAGCCCGTGCCCGTGCCGATGTTGTAGACCAGCTTATCTTTTTCGTCGAGGGCATCCAACGCCAGCAAATGCGCAGAGACCAGATCAGCGATGTGGATATAGTCGCGGATGGCAGTCCCGTCGGGTGTCGGGTAATCCGTGCCGTAGATGCCGATATGTTCTCGTTGTCCAAGCGCAACCTGTAAAACCAACGGAATAAGATGCGACTCTGGCTGGTGGGCTTCGCCACGTCCCGGCACTGCGCCCGATGCGTTGAAATAGCGTAGGGCAGCGAAATGCAAGCCGTGAATCTTGCGATACCACTCTAAAATGCGTTCAGTCGCCAGTTTGGTATAGCCGTAAGTGTTATTTGGTCCTAGCGTGGTTTCTTCGTCGAGCGGTTCATCACTTGATTCGTAAACTGCTGCTGTTGAAGACAACACAAAACGCTTCACGCCAGCCTGCACAGCCGCTTCGATCAGCCCCGCCGAATTGACGAGATTGTTCTGAATGAATTTGCCGGGGTCTTTCATGCTCTCGCCCGCTTCGATGAAGGCAGCGAAGTGCATCACGGCGTCGAACTGCTTGCTGGCAAGTGCAGCTTCGAGCGCGGCTTTATCCGCCAAGTCAGCGTGGACGAAATCCGCACCTTCAGGCACCGCTTCCCGATGCCCCGTCACCAGCGAGTCGTAGACGGTGACGTTGTGCCCTGCTTTTAATAATGCTTCTGCGGTCGCCGAGCCGATATAGCCCGCGCCGCCTGTTACGAAAATGTTCATGATTAATCCTTTAAATTTCAAACACAAAGGGCACAAAGATTCTCAAAGAAAAACCGTTTTTTTATGAATTTGCGAGGCAGCTTTATCGCCGAAGCAATCTCCTCGTATCACAAGACTGCTTCGGCGCAAGTGCGTGCGCCTCGCAGAATCACTTAAAACTTCGTGCCTCTTCGTGTCCTTCGTGTTAAATCTGTGGTTTCATCTCATGCCAATCTGTTGCGCCCTGATAGGCTCGCCCGATAGCAAAGAGCTTCTCTTCGCTGAAACGCGCGCCCATCAACTGCATACCGATCGGCATCTGATCACCGTCAAAACCGACAGGCAGCGCCAAGCCGGGCACACCAGCCAAATTTGCGGGCAGCGTGAAAATATCTTCCAGATACATCGACAAGGGATCATCGCCATGCGAACCGATCTCAAACGCCGTCGTCGGCGCAATGGGCGCGGCAATCGTATCCACCACGCCGAACGCGGTCTCAAAATCACGGCGGATCAGCGTGCGCACCTTCTGCGCCTTGCCGTAGTAGGCATCGTAATAGCCCGCCGAAAGCG
>JBNKMO010000169.1:0-44345 GCA_050293165.1 Anaerolineales bacterium
GAGATGTTCGCCCAACTCCCAGCGCTGGAAGCGACGCACAATCAGATTTTCGCCCATAGAACCGACGTTTTCCATCAGGAGATCGTTGATGGTCATACTATCATCGCGGATGTACTTTTGGTTCAACAAGCAAACTTCTTCTTTATACTTTCTCAAGCGCCCCTCGACGATTTTGTCGATAATATTTTCAGGTTTGCCTTCTTCGAGAGAGCGTTTGCGAGCGATTTCAGCTTCGTTTGCCAAAACATCTTCGGGAATGTCTTCTTCTTTAACGAAAAGGGGTGAAGCGGCTGCAATCTGCAGAGCGATCTCGTGTGCCAATTTACGGAAAGCTTCGCCACGGGCAACGAAATCTGTTTCACAGTTGAGTTCGAGTATCACACCTACGCGGCCATCACCATGCGAGTAAAGCTCAACAACACCATCGGATGCATCACGATCGGCACGTTTGGCTGCTTTTGCCATGCCTTTGGCACGCAAGTAGTCGACGGCTTTCTTATAGTCGCCATTTGCTTCCTGCAGGGCTTTGCGGCATTCAAGAATCCCGACACCTGTGGTAGCACGTAGCTCGCGGATCATTTCAGTTGTGATTTCCATAATTCTAATTACCTTTTACTATTCTTGGTCTTCGGCTTGGGGAGCTTCTTCTTCAGCTTCAGGAGCTTCTTCAGCTTCACGCTCTGCGTTCATTTTTTCAAGGGTAGCAGCGCCAAGCAACTCTTCGTCGCTCAAAGCGGGGGTATCAGCTTTTACAGAGTCAGCAGCTTTGCGAGCTTTGGTCTTTTCGGGCATCGCTTCAGCAGCAGCTTTGGCGTCTTCTTCCTCTTCAGCGCGAGCAGACTTACCCTCAAGAACGGCATTCGCCATGGTGCCAACGATCAATTTGATGGCGCGGATCGCATCGTCGTTCGAGGGGATGACATAGTCGATGTAGCGCGGATCGTAATTGGTATCAGCCATCGCGATCACCGGGATTTTGAGCAGGTTCGCTTCGTGAATGGCAGCTTGCTCGCGTCCGATATCAACCACGAAAAGAAGCTGAGGGACACGTTTCATCGTCAACAAACCAGAGAGACGGTGATGCAAGCGGTCGATCTGACGTTGGATCATCAAGCCTTCTTTTTTGGTGAGCAAATCAACTTCACCACTGGCCTGCATACCTTCAAGACGCTCCAACTCTTCAATACGTTTTGAAATCGTGGGCCAGTTTGTCAAGGAGCCACCCAGCCAACGTTCGTTGACATAGGGCATACCACAGCGGCCGGCTTCATCAGCCATAGTCTGCTGTGCCTGACGCTTGGTACCGACGAACAAAATCTCGCCACCGGCAGCAACGGTCTTTGTGATGATGCCATAGACTTCATTGATCGCTTTTACGGTCTGTTGCAAGTCGATGATATGGATACCATTACGCTCGGTGAAGATGTAGGGGTTCATCTTCGGGTTCCAGCGGTTGGTGCGGTGCCCGAAATGGACGCCACTTTCAAGAAGGGCTTTCATAGAAATTACTGACATTTGGAAATACTCCTTTTGCGTTTTTCCTCCGTCTCTTTCTGCCTAGCTCTGACCGCGTTCTTTTCGATCCGCGGCACGCAGAGCAAGTCCAGAGACGTGTGTGATATGCGCCCGCCATTGCGGGAGCGGCGAGTAGTATACCATAGTTTCAGGTCTAAGCCAGCACAATTTTACAAGAAAAAAGCCCTGGAGAAAATCCAGAGCTTGATTTTTTAAGCAGCTACCGCGGGACTATGCAATTTCTGACGTATTTGCACCACCTGGCGGCGAAGACGTTCATCACGCTCAAGCATGTCGGTTATTTTATCAATAGCATACATGACGGTGGTGTGGTCGCGTCCACCGAGCACTTTGCCGATCTGCGGCAGGGAGATGTCGGATTCACGGCGCAGGAGGTACATCGCGATTTGGCGCGGGAGCGCAACAGCGCGTGAGCGGTCACGTCCAATCAGGCGCTCGGAGGTCAAGCTAAAAGTTTCAGCAACCAGACTGACAACACGTTCAGGGTTAATCTCGGTGGAAGCAGGCAACAGGTCTGCCAAAGCGATCTCTGTCAGTTGTGCTGTAATCGGCACCCCGCTCAACTCCGCAAAGGCAACGATGCGATTGAAAGCACCTTCCAGTTCGCGAATATTGGACTGCACACGCTCTGCGATGACTTCAATAATTTCATCGGGGACATGGTGTCCGGTGCGTTCGGCTTTGTAGCGCAAAATAGCTTGACGGGTTTCAAAATCGGGTGCCTGAATATCGGCGGTTAATCCCCACTCAAAGCGTGAGCGAAGGCGTTCTTCAAGGGTGGACATCGACTTGGGCAAGCGGTCAGAGGAAACGATGATTTGTTTGTCTTGTCCGTGGAGGGTGTTAAATGTATGGAAAAACTCTTCCTGCGTAGATTCTTTTCCGGCGATGAATTGGATATCGTCTACAAGGAGTACATCCGTTGTGCGGTACTTGTCACGAAAGGCGGGGGTTGTCTGTGTGCGGATGGCATTGATGAGGTCGTTAGTAAATTCTTCGGAGGAGACGTAGAGCACGTTTAAGCCACGCGCGACACAGGCATTGCCAATGGCGTGCAGAAGATGAGTCTTTCCAAGCCCTACGCCCCCATACAGGAAAAGTGGGTTGTAGGCACGTGCTGGTTTCTCTGCGACTGCCTGACAGGCGGCATGCGCCAATCGGTTGCCGGAGCCAACAACGAAATTCTCAAAGGTGTAGCGAGGGTTTAGGCTGGAATGAGCAGGTTGAAGGGTGGACGTTTCGATCTCTTCATCCGCAGATACGGATTCTGTCTCTTCAATGCGGTCGCTCTTTTCGTTCTGGGAAACGACAAAGTTTACGTCCACTGTGCGATTCATGATACCAATCAAGAGACGACTAACGGTACTGGAGAGGCGGCTTTCGAGCCAATCACGAGCGTAGGCATTGCCCACACTAACCGTGAGCAGGCCCTCTTGGTAACTCACGGGACGCGTATCACGCACCCATGTGTCGTACGATGCTCTGGGCATTTCCATTTGCAGCTGTCCCAGTACAGTTTGCCATGCTTGATTTGCTTCCATGCGCATTCTCCACAAGCCCTGCTTTTTGAAAAAGAGGGTGTTCGAAAGAAGTCCCTGCAGCGCAGGGGCTTTTTTTCATTTTTAGTTGTACAGATAAAGATGGGAAGGTCTCATTTTCTGCCAGAGAAACCCTATATCGAACTGACATGATTTTAGCAAAGAAAGCTCTTTCGCGCTACACGCCAAACCTACGATACCTTAAAAACTTCCGATTCTTTAAGGTTTGCCTTTCTTAAAAATTGAAACAAGGTAAAGAGAGTGCATCATTTTTTAATAGAATTTTTGTTTCATCTACAAAATCATCAACAAAACTTAATGCCCCCCATATATGGGGGGTAATTGGCAAAAGGTAAAAAGGGTGGTGTACGAACCTTAAAAAATCATGCCGCGAAATTACTTTTTCGCGGCATCTGTGAAACACAGAATATTTTGATTCAATTCTAACATTTTTGCAAAGTGCGCTTTTCAGGCATCTTCGCGTGGCAACCAGGCGAGGACAGTGGTGCCTTCACCGGGCTCAGAAATGATCTCTACTTCGCCGCCAGCATTGCGAATGCGCGTGTGCATATTGGAAAGCCCATGTCCAAGGGTCATGCTCATTTTATCAAGTGCGAAGCCTTTGCCGTTATCCTGAATTTCGAGCAGGACACGATCGGGCGTTGTCCAGACGTTGACACTGACACGTTTTGCCTGGGCATGTTTGGCAGTATTTGCCAGGGCCTCCTGACAGATGTGAAAAAGAATGAGCGCCTGTTTTTGGGGCAGATGAGCGAAATCCTGTTCTTTGCCGGTTAGCATGGCTTCAGCAAGGGTATTAACGCGATATTCGGTCAGCAAGCGGCGTAAGCCAGCAAGCAGATTCTCGTCGCCAAGCTGACGCGGGCGTAGATCAAGGATATAGGTACGCAAATCGCGGATGGACTGGTTTAATCCATCAATGGCTTGTTTGATACCTTCTTTGGCATGCTCAGTATCTTCATCGACAAGCAGGCGTACATTTTCCAGCAAAAGCCCAACCCCAAAAATAGATTGGATGACGCCGTCATGCATGTCCATGCCGATACGATCTCGTTCTTCGAGCACTGCCAAACGGCGAGCATCGCTATGCAGGCGCGAGTTCTCAATTGCCAGACCGGCCCAATTCCCCACGGCTGTGAGCAATTGGATACTACGCTCATCAAAAGGATTATCGCCGCGTTTGGCTGTGCCGAGTACGCCGATCATCTTTTCGCCGGATGTTAGCGGCAGACAAACAAATTGCCGGAACCCTGCATCCAAAACAGCGGGGCGCAGATCGTGCATCTCTTGTGAGAGTGCCTCACCAAGCAAGGTCTCGTTATTTGCAGCAGAGCGACCGACAAACCCTTCGCCGAGCTTAAAGCGGCTGCGCGTCCAGAAGGCTTCTGCCGCTTCGCCACGATGGAGTACCAATCGTAAAATGCCGGTTTCTTCATCTAAGAGGAATATCTCGCCCGCTTCCACATGCAGATAATCCATCACCAGCGCCAATGTCTTGTTGACGATTTCATCCAGGCCCTGTGTCGGGACCAACGCGGCGGCGATGTCGTTCAACAACGCCAAATCTTCGCTGCGCTGGGTTAGCGCAACATCGCGCTCGCGCAGATTGTCGTAAAGACGCGCATTTTGGATTGCTGCAGCAGCATAGCCCGCCAACATTTGGATAATCTGTTCATCTTCTTCACTGAAGACATTCGCCCCTTTTTTGTTGGTCAGATAAATCTGTCCGAGCTGACGATTCGCAGTGAGGATGGGCACGCCCAAAAACGAGCGCATCGGGGGATGATGTGGGGGAAACCCAACACTGCGCGGGTCATCGGCCAAATTCGCTAACCGGATCGGATTCTCAGTTCCCGTTAATGCCCCCAGCAAACCCAATCCCTTTGGCTGATGCGGCATCCGCGCGATCTGAGATTCAGTCATCCCGACAGTCACAAAATGGTCAAGGTCTCCATCATCGTTCAAAACCGCTAAGGCCGCATACTCGGCTTCAGCCTGTTCACGAGCCACCTGCGCAATTCGCTGCAATAAAGTCTCCAAAGAGACATCCTTAATCAGCTCCAAGTTTGCGCGGTGCAGCGCGAGCAAACGGGCCTGCAATTGTTCACAAGATAATGTCATAAATGCTATTATATCCACTTTGATAGCTTTTGCTAGAAAAAGACCTTAAAATCTCTTAGCATGAACCATAAGGAAACCCAATGACAAACTCACGCATAGTAGGATTTTACAAACTCACGCAAGATGAACGGCTGGATGCGCTCGCCAAAGCATCCGGTTTGGATGCAGATGAACTCGCCACGCTCCTGACCTCCGGCTTGCTGACCGCGCAACAAGCAGACAAGATGGTAGAGAACGTGGTTGCCACGCATAACCTGCCCCTCGGCATTGGTCTCAACTTCAAGATCAACGGCGTGGACAGATTGGTTCCGATGGCCATCGAAGAGCCTTCGGTTGTGGCCGGTGCCTCCTTCATGGCGAAACTTGCCCGCAAAGGCGGTGGCTTTTTCGCCACAACCTCCGCCCCTGAGATGATCGGGCAAATCCAAATTTTGGATGTCGCCGATATCCACGCCGCAAAAATGGCGATCTACGAGGCTCGCGAATCCTTGCTCGCCGAAGCCGACAGCATCGACCCAATTTTAAAGAAACTCGGCGGCGGCGCACGCGACCTGGAAGTGCGCGTCATCGAAGATTCCCCCATAGGTAAATTCCTTGTTCTACATTTAATCTACGACGTCCGTGACGCGATGGGCGCCAACGCCATCAACACCGCCTGCGAGAAACTCGCTCCGCGCATCGAAGCCCTGACGGGCGGACGCGTGCACCTGAAAATTCTCTCGAATTTATCTGATCGCCGTTTGGCACGTGTGCGCTGTACGGTACCCGTCGATGCGCTTGCTTTTGGCGAAGCCCCCTCTCTCAGTCTCTCCCCCAAGGGGGGAGAGAAGGTTGTTGATAAATCAACACAAGTCCTTCCCCCCTCGGGGGAAGGATTTAGGAAGGGGGCGGGCTACAGTGGCGAACAAGTCCGCGACGGCATCATCGAAGCCTACGCCTTTGCCGCTGCTGACCCATACCGCGCTGCAACCCACAACAAAGGCATCATGAACGGCGTGGATGGGGTTGTCATCGCCACAGGCAACGACTGGCGCGCCATTGAAGCCGGCGCACATGCCTACGCCGCGCGGGATGGAAAATATACATCTCTCTCCACCTGGGGCAAAGACGCGGACGGCAATCTCGTCGGCACGCTCGAAATGCCGATGGCCGTTGGCATTGTCGGTGGCGCGACGAAAGTGCATCCCACCGCCCAGGCTGCGCTCAAATTGATGGATGTCAAAACTGCATCTGAACTTGCCGAGATCATCGTCTCAGTCGGTTTGGCGCAGAATTTGGCTGCCCTACGCGCTCTCGCCACCGAAGGCATCCAACGTGGACACATGTCCTTGCACGCACGTCAGGTCGCTATCGCAGCAGGCGCGGAAGGGGAGATGGTGGAGAAGGTTGCCGCACAGATGGTGGTGGAGAAGGTGGTTAGAATTGATCGAGCGGAAGAGATTCTTGAACGTTTGATGGTGTAATAAATAGAGTTTAGGAGATGCAGATGGATGAAGCTGATGGCCAAGATAATATAAAGTCGAAGTTCCTTGGCATATCAAGGTCTATATTTGGCATGTTAATTGGCATCATCTTTGTCTTACTCATTCAATTAAAATTTGTCGATTTTCTATTTCCTCTTGTTATTGTGTTGAGCTCCTTTGGCATACTAATATCCAAAGCAATGCATGAATTTTTAGGTATGCCTTTTTCACTCTACATAGTTTTAATCCCAGCTATTTCAGCCATATTCCCTGCTTATTTCGGATGGTTGTTAGGCTCTAAAAAAATTGATGAGAGAGTTCTAGGAATTGCTTTTTTGTTTATTTACCTTTTATTAGCTGCGATTGCAGGGGTATTTGCCTATACTGTAGTTAGTTGAAATGATGCTATGCAAAAAAACTACCCAATCCTATCTCTCGCCACCGAAGGCATCCAACGCGGACACATGTCCCTGCATGCACGTCAGGTCGCCATTGCGGCAGGTGCGGAAGGGGAATTAGTCGGTCAAGTTGCTGCACAATTGGTAGCGGAAAAACTTGTGCGTATTGACCGGGCAGAAGAAATCATGAAAGAGATGACCGCCTGATATGCCCTCTACAGAAAAAATCGTAGAACTCTCAAATACACTGGGGCGCATCATTGCTATCCTTGAATGGGACGATGAACAACATTGGCGTAAAGTGATCGCCAATGTCAAATATAATTTGGACGCTTCAAAAATATCGAATGCCATAGATGCACTTCTAGACATCTATGGCGGCATGGGCTCTTTCAACGATCTGGTTATCGGGCAAAGCATGGAACATGGAAAGTTCTCTTGGAAAGATGGCGCTAAAGAAAAGAATGAAGAACTGAGTCAACTGCGCTCAGTAGCATATCAATTGGCGATAGCGCTTAGAGAGTAAATTTAAAAATGCAAAAAAACTACCCGACCCTATATCCCGAAGTCAACCATATCGTTGAGCACCTGCTCGCGGAATCCAAAAAGATTCTCGGCAAACGATTTTTGGGTCTCTATTTGCATGGCTCTCTCATTACAGGAGGTTTCAACCCTGAAAGCAGTGATATTGACTTTCTCTGTGTTACCGCTGATACCCTTTCAGAAGAAACCGTTGCTGCTTTGGAAAAGATGTACTTTGCACTCAAAGAAGTTGATGCCAAATGGTGGTACAAACTCGAAGGTTCCTTCACTCCCCAAGCGGATATGTACCGTTACAACCCCGAAAACGGACCCTATCCCACCGTCCACGAAGGGAAGTTTTATCTCGCAAGGCATGAAAGCCACTGGATTATCCAGCGTCATATTTTATTGAAGAATGCTGTCATCGTTGAAGGGATAGACCCAAAAGAATTCATTGCTCTCGTCAGCGTGGATGATCTCCACGGGGCATTACACTCCTTCCTAAACGAGTGGTGGATTCCCATGCTGGAAAATCCCGTCAAGTTGGATTCGCAGGAGTACCAAGCCTACGCCATTTTGACGATGTGCCGCATGCTCTATACCTTCAAGAATGATGAGGTCGCATCCAAGCCTGCTTCCGCCCGTTGGGTGCGAGAGAAATTCCCTGAATGGCACAAACTGGTTGGTTGGGCATTAGCTTGGAAAGAAGATAACGTTATTGACGATAAGAAAAACGAAACGATGAGTTTTATACAATTTACGGTAGACTCTAGTAAATAATAGTAGAGGCGAGTCTCAGACTCGCCTCTACAGCACGCAATCATTAAGGAGATTTATTCCATGACAGAAAACGAACACCTTTTACTCAAACCCGCCCGCCCCGTCGGCATCGTCGGGTACGGCGCCTATGTGCCGCGTTACCGCTTGCCCGCGACCGAGATCAATCGCGTCTGGAAAGGCGGCGAAGGCGGCACCCCGATCACCGAGAAGAGCGTCCCCGGTCTCGATGAAGATGTGGCAACCATGTCCATTGAAGCGGCACGCAATGCCCTCGCCCGCTCCGGCATCCACGCGCATCAGCTCCGTGCTGTTTGGGTTGGGTCAGAATCGCATCCATACGCGGTCAAGCCCACGTCCACGATCGTCGCGGAAGCCATCGGCGCAGTCCCCCACATCCAAGCTGGGGATTGGGAATTCGCCTGTAAAGCCGGGACGGAAGCGATGGTCGCCGCGATGGGGTTTGTCGGCTCAGAGATGGCGGAGTACGCCCTTGCGGTCGGCATGGATACCGCGCAAGGAAAACCGGGCGACGCCCTTGAATATACCGCCGCAGCCGGTGGCGCAGCTTTTGTGATTGGTCCCGCCGAAAAGTCGCTGGCTGTGATCGAAGCGACTTACTCCTACGTCACCGACACGCCCGATTTTTGGCGCCGCGCCTACCAGAAATACCCCGAACATGGCTCGCGTTTTACCGGTGAACCGGCCTACTTCGAGCATGTCGGCAAAGCTGCCACGACCCTGATGGAAGCGACAAACACGACCGCATCCGATTATCAGTACGCCATCTTCCACCAGCCGAACGCAAAATTCCCCATGCGCGTCGCCAAGATGCTCGGATTCACCAAAGAACAATGGGAACCCGGGTTACTTTCTCCCATGATCGGCAATACCTATTCCGGTGCAGCCATCATCGGTCTGACCGCCACACTGGATGTCGCCCAACCCGGTGACCGCATCCTGATGGCCTCCTTCGGCTCCGGTGCAGGCTCAGATGCGATGTCGATCACCGTCACCGATCAACTGCTTGAACGGCGCGACAAAGCCCGCAAAACCCAGGACTACATCGCCCGCCGTAAGGAAATTGATTACGCCACCTACGCACGCATGCGCGGCAAAATCACGATGAAATAACGTGAAGCGTGAAACGTAAAGCGTGAAGATTTTGGAATGGGCATTACGATGAAAAATTATGATGCGTGGTTGAAGGATGTTCCAGTTGAGATTAGAGACGATTCGCTTTGGAAGATGGAAGCCTCTCGACTGTCTTTGTTCATTGCCGATGTAGGTTGGCATGATGTCACGAAACTGATGCAAGACAAGCGCACACTAAAACTATCAGACCAACTCTATCGTGCTTTGGGTTCCATCGGCGCAAATCTCGCTGAAGGATATTCGCGCGGTACGGGAAAAGATCGTGCTCGCTTTTACGAATACTCGCTTGGTTCGGCACGCGAAAGCCGAGATTGGTATTACAAAGGACGCCACGTTCTTGGAGAAAAAGCAACCGAACATCGTCTGCAATTGACAACGCAAATTCTGCGTCTCTTACTTACCATGATTCCCCAACAGAGAGGACGCATTTTAAGAGAAGAACCAGAAGAATATCAAGTGAACTCTGAAACTTCTATCGAACATCCACCTGACCCAATACTACTCGAGACACTTCTTACGAAAGTCCCTCTCCCATAAAACCGTCACGCTTCACGCATCACGTTTTACGCTACTGAATAAGGAAAACCCTCTATGTCTAATATCGTCATCGCCGGCATCGGCCAAACCGCCGTCGGCGAACACTGGCAATACTCAATCCGCGAGCTGGCGCACTTCGCCCTCGAAGCCGCCATCAAAGATGCCGGTGGGCTACGCCCCCAGGCGCTTTTCGTCGGCAATATGCTCGCCCCCAATCTCTCCCGTCAGGCGCATCTTGGCGCACTGATTGCCGACTTTAGCGGCCTGATTGGCATCGAAGCCGTCAGCATTGAAGCGGCGGGCGCATCCGGCGGAGCGGCGCTCCGTCAGGGCTATCTCGCCGTCAAAAGCGGTATGGTCGATGTTGCCCTCGTCGTCGGTGCTGAGAAATTCACCGACATGGTCGACTCGGGCGTTGAAGATGCCCTCGCCACTGCCATTGATAGCGACTTTGAAGCCGTGCAGGGGCTCACGCCCACATCTCAGGCCGCTATGCTCATGCAGCGCTACATGCACGAATTCGATGTCCCCGCCGATGGCTTTGCGGGCTTCCCCATCACTGCCCATGCCAACGCCGTGGACAACCCCAACGCCATGTATCGTAGTGCCATCAAAGAAAGTACCTATTTGCGTGCGGGCATGGTTTCAGCACCGCTAAATATGTTTGATGCCGCCCCTCCAGCAGATGGTGCCGCAGCCCTGATTTTGACTCGTCCCGAACTGCTGCCAACCGACAAACACCGCCGGAACGTACGGATCGTTGGGTCTGCTTCCGCTTCCGATATGTTGACCCTGCACGACAGGCATGATCCGTTAAGCTTCGACGCTGCGCGCCGCTCGGTAGACCGTGCCCTCGAAAAAGCGGGCGTGAATCTCGACGAGATCAGCTTCTTCGAATATCACGATGCCTACTCGATCTACGCCGCCCTCTCCCTCGAAGCGGCGGGATTCGCCGAACGCGGCAAAGGCTGGCAGATGGCGAACAGTGGCGAGATCGGAACTGAGGGGCGTATCCCGTGTGCTATCGCGGGTGGTCTCAAGGCGCGCGGTTTCCCCGGTGGCGCCACGGGCGTGTATCAAGCTGTTGAAGCGGTTAGCAGGCTTCGGGCCACGAGCGAATCGGGCGAAGTCGGCATGATCCAATCTTTGGGTGGCCCCGCATCCACTGCCGTAACACATATCCTGACCACTTAATCAAATCCCAAAGGGGTTGTCCCAAAAGTAAAGGATATTCTTGCGTGGACAGCCCCTTTTTGATTCTAATGCAGGAACTACTCTCGTAAAAATGTGTCAAACTCTTCCATATCAACCCGTGCGGTGAAATCAAGGGTCAATGGTGTAACCGCCACTTCCCGCCTTTTGTGAAGCACATACACATCCGTGTCATCAGGTTCAATATCCCAATCTGCACCGACGTGATAATCTAGTAAATGAGGCTTGTCCCAAACATCTTCCTTGCCTGCGCCGGGAATGTAATAAGGATTTGGGCTTAAGCGTGCCATGCGCCAGCGAGTGTTTTGGGTTGCCTCGCGTGGTACATCTACCTTAATCAACTGAACTTGTGCTGGAAACTTTTTCTCTAAAAGTTTTTGCGCAAAAAGAGCCGTAAAATAGGCCGCATTTGAAAAATCAACATCATTAGAGTAAGAAAGATGATGCTCTTTATCCGTCTCTAAGGAAATTGCCAGGGCAGGGATGTCAAAAGATGCGCCCTCCATTGCTGCCCCCACTGTTCCCGATACCCCAACACCAAGCGCAAGGTTCTCACCATAATTAATGCCCGAAACGATCAAGTCCGGCTTTCTGTCTAAGATGCGTAAAATGCCATGTTGTACCGACTGAGCTGGGCTGCCACCGACCGCATAAACTGTCCAGTCTTGTCCATTAACATGTACGATTTCTTTTTTAATGGTCCCATCTGAAGTGATTGGCATCGAACGTCCCATCGCCGAAGACTGCTCGCGCGGGGCGGCAACGGTTACATAACCGAGCGCAGAAAGTGCCTCTGCCGCTGCCCATAAACCTGGTGAGCGAATGCCGTCGTCATTGGTTAGTAATATCTGTTTTTTTTGCATAATTCCATTCTCAAAGTTAACAAAAAAGAAGCGGGAAATTTCCCGCTTCTTTACCAGTGCCCTCGGCAGGACTCGAACCTGCGACCTATTGCTCCGCAAGCAAGCGCTCTAATCCACTGAGCTACGAAGGCGTTAGCGGACAGTATTCTACAACAGATTGTAGGCAGGGTCAAGGAATTTTTGAGATTGATAAGGATGCTCCGCCTCGCCCCTGCTTTGGGCTTGCTCAGTCCCAGTTGATGAGGTCTACTCCCAGAAATTCGCGCAGTTCAGCGTTCCACGGGCGGTAGAATGCTACGAGTTTTTCACGGCTTGCCTCGTCAATGGGTGGCGCGGAGAAGCGCATCTTGCTGCCCCAGTAGAAGAGCCTCCGCAACTTGGCGGGAACGCGTTTTTGGTAGCGCGGCTTACGGATGAGCAATTGGTAGAAGGGGTTCTTCCAGACTTCGGTGGGATTAAAGGCTTCGTCAAAATCTTCGCTGACGAAATCTTTGTCCACCCCGAGAAAGGTGAAGATGCACCGATAAAAATCTTCGGGGTTCGAGACCATCTCTTCAAAGGGCAATACCAGTAAATTCTCGCGCGGGAAGTATTCCAGATAGCGGCGGATATAACGCATATAAACGCCACGACTGAAGTAGCCGATCTGGTCAGGCTGGTAGTCGTCGCTCAGGTAGGCATGGAGGGCTTGAGCGAAGGTCAGCGGTTCGTTGAGGTGACGGCGATTATCCCAGTATTGGGAGATGGCACGTTTGATCGGGTCGCGGACGGTGAGGATGAGCTTCACGTCAGGGATCAAGGCATGGATGCGGGTAGGTGCTTCGGGGTGGCAGATATAGCCCGGGGAGGCTTCTCCCAGAGCAAGTTGATTGGCGGCATCCGCAAAATGTGTCGCATACTGTTCAGGTCCACGAGCGTACGCGTCATCCTTAAAGAAGAAGTTGATCTCCTTCGTCTCCGGCATGTAAATTTGCGGATGCTGTTTGAGAACGTGATAGAGAGATGTCGTCCCCGCTTTTTGGGAACCGATGATGAGAAAGTTTGGGAGCATAATTCTTTTTTTACCACAGAGTTCACAGAGAGCACTGAGTTTTTCTCTTTCTTTTCTCAAAAACTCTGTGTGCTCCGTGTTCTCTGTGGTGAGTTACTCCTTATCTAGTGGTGTAAAACCCTCGCCAAGCGCCTCGTGCGCCTGCCCGATGACCATGAACGCCTCGGGGTCAACGCTGTGGACGAGATGTTTCAGTCGGACGGTTTCGGGGCGGGTGACGACGCAGTACAGGACGGTGCGGTCTGCACCCGTGTAGGCACCCTTGCCGTGCAGCAGGGTCACGCCACGGTCAAGGATGTTGAAAATTTCCTGTGAGACGGCTTCGGGCTGCGACGTGATGATAAGCGCCGTGCGCACCACGCTCATGCCCTGCGCGGCGGTCTCGGTGACGATGCCGCTGACGTAGAGCGCGATCAGGGCGTAGAGGGCCTCCTTCCAGCCGAAGATGAAACCGGCCGCAAGGATTACTGCCGAATCAACGATCATGTAGGACTGCGAGATGGGCACGCCGCGCCAGCGGTTCAGGATGCGGGCGAGAATGTCGCTGCCACCGCTCGTACCCTGTCCGCGATAGACGATGCCGAAGCCGATCCCGCTGACCAGCGCACCGTAAAGCGAGTTGAGCAGGATATCGTCGGTGATGCCCTCGACGGGCAGAAAGTGGACGAGCAGGTCGGTGAAGAAGGAAAAGGTGACGACAGCCAGCGCCGTGCGGACGATGAACTTGCTACCGCCCAAGAAGCGCCAGCCCAGCAAAAAGAGCGGGATGTTGCCGATCAGCACCATCAGGCCGATCTGCCAACCCGTGACGTAATTGATTAGCTGCGCCACGCCGCTCACGCCGCCGCTGGCAAGATTGGCAGGAATGAAGAAAAGCCGCAGCCCAACGGCTTGGATGAAGCCGCCGATGATGATGAGGAAGTAGTCGCGCAGGGTGGGGTAGAAGGTTTTCATGATGATGAAATTTTGTTTTTCTGTTTCTCTAGTATGTCCACATAAAAACCAACTACATCTCTGAAGAGTTCGATAAACTCTGTTACAGCACTATGAGTAAATTCAACTACTTCATCTATTGAATAGTCAGGTTTATCCCCTCCCCCAATACCGAGTTTGGCTGTTTTCCCATCTTCAGATCGTCTCCATCTCTTTTTTCTTTTATAAACAATCCCTAACCCTTTAATAGTTGGCGGTTTGTCGTGAACAGAAGAGTTTCTAAAGAGCATAACTTTATCCCAATCGCCTTTTGACACAAATGATAAGGCAGATTGAGTGATTGGGTGTTCGCCTAATTCACTCTTCAGGAAGTTGCCTACAGTACTCCATTGGCTTACTTTCTTATATTTCTTCAACTGGTCGTCGGAAGTTTCTAGCATAAAAATGAGAGCATTAGCTAGATGTTCACCTGCTGCATATAGCTTTGATGCTACGCTATCTATGTAAAATTCCATAAACACAGTCGCTAAAGTATCGTTAGGAGGTTCTTTCTTCTCTCGAAACCAAATTTCGTGTTGATAACATTCGCTCAACCCAATACGAATTTTGTACAACGCATCGATTACATCGTGTAAACAGACCGCAGCTACAGGAATATCACTATCAATAGGAAATTGGATAGATATAAGATCAGGAGCTAAGTTTAAAACGATCTCTGATAGATCATCAAATATCGGTTCTTTCTTAGCAATTTCTTTCAGTGTGGCGTCATCAAGTAGGAAACGGCTCATATTTTTATCAGCGGGCGCTTTTAAAGCCCGCTTTTATAAGATTAGTCTGTTTTCAGTTCCTGCCCTGCTAACGCTTCAATAACGCCAATAACAGCAGAATTATCCAAATCACCCATGCCCATCTCCAGCATGGCGCTGAAGAGTTGCGTATTTGCCGCTGTCCCGGGGACGGGAACGCCGTATTCACGGGCCGTATCCAAAACGATGTTCAAATCCTTTGCTTGCATATAGGCTTTGAAGCCGGGCTGACGGTTGCCGTCGAAGAGACGCGGCGGTTTGATGTCGAGCGCCCAGCATTGGGCTGCGCCGCCTTTGATGGCTTGGACAACTTTCTGCGGATCAGCGCCTGCTTTTTGGGCGACGATCAGTAGTTCTGCCATCCCGACCATTTGGGCGGCGACCATAATCTGGTTGCAGACTTTGGCAATTTGCCCCGCACCTGCATCGCCGACGAGCGTGATGCTCTTGCCCATCGCTTCCAGGACAGGCATCGCTTTCTTCAGCGCAGCTTCTTTTCCGCCGAGCATGATCGTCAGTGTGCCCTTGATCGCGCCGATGTCGCCGCCGCTGACGGGGGCATCTAGGGCGAAAACGCCTTTCTCCGCCAGCGCAGTGGCGATCTTGCGAGCGGTGGCGGGTTTAATGGTCGAGTTGTCGATGAAGATCAAGCCTTCGTGGGCACCCTCAAGGATGCCATCGTCGCCGAGCGCAACATGCTCCACATCGGGGGA
Organism: Anaerolineales bacterium; assembly: GCA_050293165.1. Classification (GTDB taxonomy): domain Bacteria; phylum Chloroflexota; class Anaerolineae; order Anaerolineales; family Villigracilaceae; genus Desulfolinea. The sequence goes on from JBNKMO010000169.1 coordinate 15,650, forward strand.
GTCGGGCAGGTTGGTGATGACGATGTCCACCTGGCGGGCGACCTCAGCAGGTGTCCAAGCGGCAGTCGCTCCCTCGGCGACGAGTTCGTCCACTGCGGCGCGGCTGCGATTATGCACCACCAGTGGAAATCCCGCCTTGAGAATATTGCGTGCCATAGGCTTGCCCATCAGTCCTAATCCAATATAGCCAACTTTTAACATGGTCTCTCCTTATCTATGATGGGTAAATTATAACGTCCCCGCCCTTGTTTTCCTATTTATATTCGGGCTGCAATTTGCTAAGATGGTTTAAGTGTATATTTATTTGGTATCGTAAAAGGAGAAGAATCTGCCATGAAATCCCGTTTTTTATCTGTATTCACTTTGTTGATTTTTGTGCTTTCGGCATGTAACCTGCCCAGCAACGTTGCGACACCCACACCGGTTGAAGATGTGCTGCCGCCATCTTTGCCAACGGATACGCCCGTGGTGCCAACTGAAACGCCACCGCCCACAGCGACTTTGCCTCCGAGCGCAACGCCACCGCCAACCGCAACCTTTACGCCGACTGTGCCGGTCGCTGTACCCAAAGATGTAAATGTAAACTGCCGCTATGGCTACGGCACGGATTGGTTGGCGATCGGGGCTTTGGTAAACGGCCAACCGGCCACGATCATCGGGCGGAATTCAGATTCGTCCTGGTGGTATGTTCAACTTCAAAATTCAACGAAATGTTGGGTGGCTGCCAGCGTGACGAATGTTGCCGGTAATGTCGCGGCCTTGCCCGTAACATCACAGTCTGTTGCTTCTGTGACCAATGTGACGATCGAGAAACCGGGCGACATCTCGGTTGCCGGTTGTATGGGTCCACTCATGCCCATGGAGTTGAAGGGCACCATTGAAACAAATGGCCCGACCGATGTGAGTTGGTATTTTGATACCGAACAGGCTGGCCCTTTAGCTGCCAGCCTGATGACCTTTGATAATTTTGAAGCAAAAAACTTTTCAGACAGTTTTCCGCCCACGCTGGCCGTGGGTACGTATTGGGTCAAATTGGTTGTGGATTCACCTAATAGTATGGTGGCACAAGCCAGTTATAAGATCAAGTGCCCGTAAGTTTTGGCAAAGAGAATTTAGAAAAGAGCGGTCTGTATCGGTCGCTCTTTTTACATTTATATCTGGTAAAATACTAAACAAATGTTCTAAGGATGACCGCTAAAGCGGTTACTACGAGGCTTTGTAGTGAGGGCTTTAGCCCTTAGGAGCAGGTATGGCAATTGATTTTCAGCAAATTTATGAACGGATCAAAGAGATCGGGGTTAGCGCCCAAGAGCGTCAGGAAACCTTGGATAAGCGGCGTGCCGAAGCCCGACTTTTGTTCAACGAATATGCAGATAATTTGGATGGATTAAGAAAGAAACTGGGTGCCGTTCTCGAGCAGGATGCCAATACCCGCTGCGCTTATCCGTTGGACGAATATCTCGATACGCGCGTGCCCACACCTGCTCTCGCTATGGACGCAACGCTGATCGCCGCCGATGGCTCGCAGGTCATTCCTGACCGGCATGCCGCTGTCCAATTTGGCCTCGTGAATGTGGGGGCGATTGCGCTGCGCCTGAATTCCGGCGCCACCCCCGATGTATATACCGATAGTCAGCTTTTCTATGGTGATGATCTGGTCACCGATTTCGGCACGACCCTCAGCGAGGGGATGATCGCCCTGCGCCGAGATTTAGCCGAGCGCACAAAATTGGCGGAGTTGGCGAAAGAATATCCCGCCCCCGTGATCACGTTTACAGATGGTCCGATCGAGCTTTGGGGCAATAAAGACCCGAATAACGCCAAACGTTACGAAGAAAGTATGCAGCAATATTTGGGCGCACTCTCCCGATTGCAGGAGAATGATGTTGTCACAGCGGGCTATGTAGATAAGCCCGGTGCAAATCTGGTTGTGCGCCTGCTCGAAATTATGATGGCTCCCGCTGACAAACTGGACAAATTGAAAACCTATCATCCGCTTTTGGGCGTCAGTGATCTATGGCTCTTTGGCGAGCGGAACAATCCGCTGCTTCAACCCGGTGAACGCTCGGCGGTTTTTGAATTGCAAGCCAAGTCGAAGATGCTCTACAAGGGCGTTTTGGGGCTGCATTTCTTCTATCTGAATGTTGGCACGGAGGGGCATCCCTACCCCGTGCGCGTTGAAATCCCCAAGTGGGTGGCAGACGACCCGCGAAAACTGGATAATCTCCACGCGGCGTTAATGCAGCAAAGTCGCATTTTGGGGTCTAAGCCCTATCCCTATCTTTTACATCGCTCGCACGAAGTAGCCGTCGTCTCCTTTGCTGAGAAACGCCAGGTCGAGCAGATGTTGACGCTGGAACTGCGCCGTAATCATGGCGAGATCGATGAGCAGAGCGGCAAGCAGTCGGCGAAAGACGTGAGTGGGAAGTAGAAAGTGAAAAGAAAAAAGATTAATGGCTGGTTCGCTGTTACTGCTATTGTATTGCTCATTAGCCTTACAGTAGGTTTTTATCTGCACAAGAAGCTTTCGACTGTTCAAAAAGCAGAAAGCGAATATTTATCTGCTCCAAAATGTTACGAAGATAGTCGTTGTCGTGAAGTTATTGATGCTTTGGTTATTGATATTTCGCCATCTCGCTATACAACAACCGCACCTGACTTCAAGGAAAATCCAATTGAAGTTACTGTCTCTGCATATTCTCTTGATATTGTTCTCGAAAATGATAAGACTTTGAAACTGGAGGTCCCACTTACAGCGCCTGCAGAAAAGATAGCACTCAGCTATGAAGTAAACATTTTAGCCTACCCAGATAAGAACTTTGTTCGCGACAATTTGTCAGATCAGGCGTATGTAGAAGTGGAATTATGGGACGAAAAAGCTACGTATATAATTACGCAAGGCTGGGCTATTCCAACATTCTCTCATCCAACTATTGTTGCTCGAAAAACGGAAGAAAGTTTTCGGGATTGGAATGTTTTTTCAAGTATTTTAGTTGGTCTTTTCTTATTGATATCCTTCTGGCCTGAAGATTTTTAGTATAAAAGACATATGATAAAAATCATCCCATTCCAACCTACCGACCAACCCACCGCCAAAGCCCTCATCCTCGACGGCTTGGTCGATCACTGGGGCGTTCTCGACGAGAGCAAAAACCCCGACCTCGACGACATCACTGCCTCCTACGCCGACGGGATTTTTCTGATGGCATGGATGAATGACGAGATCATCGGGACCGGCGCTTTCAAGCCACATTCTGAAAAGCAGGTCGAGATCGTCCGCATGTCGGTGAAGAAGGATTTACGCAGGCAGGGCATTGGTCGGCAGATATTGGATGAGCTTTTACGGCGAGCATCAGAAGCTGGCTACGAAGAAATGATTTTGGAAACTACCGAAACCTGGCAGGATGTGATCGACTTTTATTTGGATTATGGATTTGAGATCACGCATCATTCAAACGGTGATGCGTGGTTTAAGATGGACTTGAAGAAAAGATAAAATAACAAGTAGAAATAGGGTGCGTGAAGCGTGACGAGTGAAACGTGAAAAACGCATCACGCATCACGTTTTACGTTTCACGAAACGGAGTTCTTATGCAATCAATCGAAATTGGACGACTATTACGCTCTGGCACGACCGGCTTTGTGGCTGGATGCAGTGTCTCGCAATTGGATGCACCTGTCTTCGGCGGGCTGGTGCGCGCCCCGCTGGGGAACGGCTATCAGGTCTACGGGCTGATCTACGACATCCACATCGACGATGATGGTTTGGTGCGGCAGCTCGTCACAGCAGGCAACGTCAGCGAGGAAGTCATCGCCGATAACCGTGAGCGGCGCATTGTGCCGGTCGAGATGTCGGTGCTGACCGTCGGCTACGAGCAGGATGGGCAGGTTTCCCATCTTCTGCCGCCGCGCCCGCCCCTGAGCCTCGACGTGATCTACAAATGCGATGCCAGCGACCTTGTCCGCTTTACGGGTGCGGGACGTTTTGGCTACTTTCGGCATGTGCTGCGCTCGAAGGATGCGCCCATCGGCGAGATGCTTGCGGCGCATATTTTGCAGGTCAGCCAAGTACAGAAGGATGCCAAATGGCGTGATGCCGCCATTCAAGAACTCATCACTCTTTTGCGAGATGATTATCCGATGTTGATGAGTGTTTTGGGCGCTCTCGGTGAGGTAGTGTAGAGTATCCAGTCTCTGAACGGAGCGTAGCGAAGTCGCCTGTATCCAACAGGGTGAAGAGCGGCATTTGAAGACTCGTCCTTCGACTACGTGCTTCACTTCGTGAAGCCCTCCGCTCAGGAACTGAATTTTTGCAAAAAGGTGTAATATGCCAGCATTTCTAATCTTATTCGTACGCTTTTTCCGCGCAATTCGCGAAGGGCTTAGAGACCCAGATTTCCGAGGACTTTTCTATTGGGTTGCGGGTTTCCTTGCTTTAGGTACCTGGTTCTATGCGCGCGTCGAAGGTTGGGGTGTGCTCAATTCACTGTACTTTTCAGTTATCACCCTCACTACAGTTGGCTACGGTGATTTTTCCCCGCAAACGCCCGCAGGGAAGATCTTTACGATTATCTACATCATGGTCGGGCTGGGGTTGATCTCTGGTTTTGTGATTTTGCTGGCGGAGCGCATGGGCATTATGAAAAAAGATAAGGAAGAAGAAAACGAAGCATCCAGTCTCTGAGCGGAGCGTAGCAAAGTCGAAGATCGGTTTGTGCAAATGTCGTCCTTCTTCACTCCGTGAAGCACTCCGCTCAGGAACTGACATCTTCTTATAGAAAGGTGAAATTATGGAAAATAAATCGATTGGTTATTTAGTTGGCGGCGGATTAAAAGAATCTTTCCGCGTGCGTCTCACAGTCCCTTCGCAGGAAGTGCAGGAGGGCGCTTTTACCGTCATCCGCAGCGGGGATTGGCAGTATTATGGCATCGTCACCGACATCCAACTTGGGGCGACCGACCCGCGTTTTGCGGATGAGCAGACCGAGATGCGCCTCCCGCCAGCCTTGGCGAATGCACTCCACGGGCAGACGCTCTACACCAATCTCGAAATCTTGCCGACGCTGATGCTCGACCGTGGCCCCGAACCGGGGACGCCGGAGCACAAGCAGTGGGTTAGCGCCATCGAGTCGGGGCTGCGGGACGAACCACGCCCGAGACCGGTAAAAAATATTCCCCCGCACCACGCCCAGGTCACGCTCGCATCGGAGGGGGATATCGGCGAGATCTTCGGCAAAGTCGGTGAGAAGGGCAACTTCGTCATCGGCTCCACCCGTGAGCAGGATCATCCCGTCTGCATCGACCTGAGCAAATTTGTCCAGCGCTCATCCGGCGTTTTTGGCGCCACCGGCACGGGCAAATCCTTCCTGACGCGCATCGTTTTGGCGGGGCTGATCCACTACAACGCCGCATCCGTTTTGGTTTTGGATATGCATAACGAGTACGGATTCGACGACACCGCCAGCGACACGGGGAAGACCGTGCCCGGGCTGAAGACCAAATTTGGATCGCAGGTGCAGGTGGTGGGGCTGGGCGCCGGGACGAATATCCGCGGGACGAACCCGGACTTTCATCTTGAGATCGCTATGCATGACATCCAGCCCGCCGATGTTTTGATGCTGACCCGTACGCTCAATTTGCGCGATACCACCCCGACGGTTTTGGATGCCCTGGTGCGCACGTTTGGCCCGAAGAAATGGTTCAGCGCATACAAAAATATGCTCAACGGCGCAACGGTAGAGATCGAAGATGAGCGCACAGGCAAGGTCAAAAAGGTGCCCGACCCGAACAGTATCGCCGCGTGGGCGCTTGAGAACGGCGTGAACGTGATGGCCGCCGAAGCGCTGCACTCCAAGCTGGGACGACTTTTCAACGCGCCCTACATCGCCGAAAATCCCGCTGCGGATTCTGTCAAGCAGATGATCGACAATCTCGACAACGGCAAGCACGTCATTTTGTCTTTCGGCAAATTCGACTCTGACCTTGATTACCTGCTTGTCTCGAATTTGCTGACGCGCAAGATCAGCGAAGTTTGGGAAAAACGTGTCAACGACTTCCGCACGCATGGAAAGAATGAGCCGCGTAACCTGATCATTGTTGTGGAAGAAGCGCATAAATTGCTTAATAAAGAGATGGCAGCCCAGACGACCTTTGCGACTATCGCACGCGAGATGCGCAAATACTATGTCACGCTGATGATCGTCGATCAGCGCCCTTCGCAGATCTACGACGAAGTCATGTCCCAATTGGGGACGCGCATCTCCGGCTGGCTCGGTGATGATGATGATATCCGCGCCGTGCTCTCCGGTTTGGCGGGGCGCGAAGCCCTGCGCGGGATGCTAGCGCGTTTGCAGCCTAAAGAAGAGGTGCTCTTGCTAGGATGGGGTGTCCCGATGCCGTTGCCGGTCAAGTCACGGCGTTATGATGAGCGTTTTTGGGATGAACTGAAGGGCAAGAAGAAACGTCGCTCTGGCGATGATGCGTTGCGGGAGATGGGGTTTTAGAGTGAGTTCCTTTCCTTTATCTCCTTTTGATACAAAAGGCACTATTCTTGGTAGAGCTGGAAAGTGCATTTATTGTAAGAGAGACGATGTTCCTCTATCAAAGGAACATATTATCCCCTATGGTTTGAATGGGAATCAAATTTTGATGGATGCTAGTTGTAACGATTGTGGTCGAATTACATCGGCATTCGAACAAGATATTTTGCGCCATACTTTCTTGCTTCCAAGGAAAGCTTTTAGGATGCGGTCATATAACAAAAAAAATGATGATGTGCCTGCAAAAATTGAAATAGATGGATCTATAAAATATATAAAAATACCTAAAGATGATGCTCCAATCATATTTGCTTTGCCCATATTTTTACCCCCTTCAATTTTAGATAACCGGCCTTTTCAGCCAGGTATCCAAGGGACAGGTGAATTTCAAATACATGAAATTAGAGGGATTGCAAAAAAAAAGCTTAGAAAAAAGCATGGGGGACCAGCAACAATATCTTTTAATATTGGATATAAACCGACTAACTTTGCTCGAATGATTGCAAAAATTGCTTATGGTTTTGCAACGGCTCATTTTGGAGTAGATGATATAGAAGATTTGGGGATTCTGTCTGCGATAAAAGGTGAAACGGATGATATTGGTAAATGGGTCGGGTGTGTTGATAGTGATAAGTTCGCTCCTCATACGGTTTTACATTCTTGGCAAATAAAAATTGAAGCTTCTTATAAAATAGATAATCTGAAAGAGACAATGAATGCTCGGCTAATATACAAAATCAGCTTATTCTCTTTGTTCAATACTCCTGAATATACTGTTGTTGTAGGAAATGTTAAGAATTTAGAGGATAAGATTTCATTGCCTTTTGGATCATAAGTAACATAAAACCCACATGATGAACCATCTCCCTATCTCTAGGATTGCCGCTTACCGATTTATCATGGGCCAAAAGAGAGTGTTTTTTGAAAATCACCTCTCTTAAAAAGCCGAAGAACTGCCCCCCCCCCCGAAGCCGAGCGATTTCAGACATTTTGTCCGCCCGCCGGTGAACCAGCGGGCTACATGGCTGAAGGACGATAAATCGCCCTCGGCGCGTCTAGCTCCAGCGGGGCTTTAGCCGATTAGCACGGCGCGTTTTACGCCCGTGCGGGTAAAATTAGCAAAGAGCGTTTTGGTTATCGCATCCGCCCGCCGATAAATCAGCGGGCTACGTGGCTGAAGGACGGTGAACCGCCCTCGGCGCGTCTAGCCCCAACGGGGGCGATTAAAACTGCTCAAAGGAAAGCATTATGAACAAAGAACCTTTCATAAACTATCTGGCACAAAGCGTTTTTCTTGCCGCTTTCGTGGCTGTAATCTTTGGCCACGATTGGGTTGATGAGATACTCACCTCATGGGGGTATGAGGGTTCCAGTTTCTTTTCAAGTCAAATTTTTATCGGCTTTGGTCTATGGCTTCTGGTCATGGTTTTGGTCTATATCATAAATTACGGTCTCTATCGTGCTGGTATAGATAAAGCTGCGCGTGTTGGGGCATGGATGGCGGCTTTATTTGGTTCTCGTGTTGGGAAAATCGCTACACGTGAGTGGGGACATTCGCCATTTCAAGAAGAGATTATTACCATTTTGATTTTGTTGGTATTTTCCCTTGGATATTGGATTGGACAAAAGCGGATCGGAAAAGGCAAGAATATCTAGAGCCATGTAAATCTGCGTCCCATTTCCCCTGTTTTTGGGCAAAATTAGATTTAAGCCTTGTCGGGCAATCACAGGAGAAACGTAGAGAAAACGTCAAGCAGATAACGGGTCTCCATGTTAATATGTAGTCAGTTTGAATGAAGAATATTCTCTTCTCCTCCTTTCAAAAGAGAGCCACGACATTTATCGTGGCTCTCGCAATTTAACGAAGAATATGATTTCAAGGAACGAAAATATGAAAATCCCAACCTTACAAGAAGCCGAAGTACTGATCGCCGAAGCCGAGCGTCGCAACCCCGGGCCTTGGATATCCCATTCCCGTTATGCGGGTCAAGCCGCGCAGGCGATTGCCAGCCATCATCCAGAGCTTGACCCCGATGCCGCCTACATCCTTGGCTTCCTGCATGATATTGGACGCTATTTCGGCAGACATTCTATGCGTCATATGCTCGATGGCTATAACTTCATGATGGATAAAGGCTTTGATGATGTCGCGCGTATCTCCATGACGCATAGTTTCCCTGTGCAGGATGTCTATCATGTTGGTGGGGAATGGGATTGCACAGAGGAAGAGTTTGAATTTGTGCGCAAGTATATTACTGAAATCAAGTTCAACAAATATGACCGACTCATTCAACTCTGTGATGGGATTTCTCTGCCAACAGGTCCCTGCCTGATTGAGACACGGATGATTGATGTCGCGATGCGACTTGGCGTTAGCCAATATTCCGTGCCGCGCTGGAAGGCGTTTTTCAAGATCAAGGAAGATTTTGAAAAAGAGATCGGTAGCTCGATTTACTCATTATTACCGGGGGTGGTTAAGAATACTTTTGGGTTTGAAAAATAAAATGATTCTGCGAGGGGCATGTTCTTGCGACGAAGCAGTCTCCCTTACCTTGAGATTACTTCGCTCGCAAAATCATGATATTTGGTTTATGGCACCACTAAGTTTAAATAGAAAAAGCACCCTCGCAAGGGTGCTTTTCTTGTCTAGCCTTGCGCGTGGAGCGTTCCTATTTCCTGCACATCGACGGGTACGCCTTCGATCGTTGACGGGATCAATTCGTCGGGGTTGAGTTGGTTGGCGGGAAATTTCCGGCTCACCATCACAACGATGGCAGCGGTATCCGTTTCCTGTCCACGTGTGACGCGGTAGCCGATCCCCACGCCAACCACATTCGGTTTGGTGAGCAGCATTGGTTCATAGGCGCGCTTGACGGCTTTGATCTGTTCAAAGGATGGGGTGTCTGCCATTAGAAGGTCACGTTGAGCAGATCCAACACAGTTTGGATGGGGCACATGATGGTGGATTGATCGGAACCGGCAAAAAGCAGCCCGACGGCATTTTGGCTCTCGCCATGCATGACCAGTGAACCCGAGTCGCCGCCCTGTGACATCGGCCCGGCGACGATCTGCTCTTCAAAGCTGGCATCCAGCCCTTCGCCGTAACTGACCGTGACGGTGGCATCCAGCACTCGTACCTGGTCGGTGGTGAAATCTGTCGTACGCCCGGATTTGCGGAGTGGCATGCCTAACTCGGCATCCACCACGCCGCTGACCGCGCCAATATTGCGGATCTCATCCAAAACATCGCTGTCTTTTGTTGGACGGGCGAGCGCGGCGTCGATCTTGTTGGGTGTGGCCTGGATTTTTGTCATTTCCAGCCGATGGCTTGAGCCCAAAGCGATCGCGATCATATTCCCCAGCATCACATAAAGATTTGCGGTGCTGCAGGTGCCGGGGGCGGTTGTATATTGAATGGGAATGAAACGCAGCAGCGTAGCGATAGTGTCGGTGGCAACTTTGCCTCCGTCGTAGGGGCCCGGCTGCAGGATCGCATCGCCGATCTTGGCATTGTTGCTATTTGCGAGAACATGATTATTGGATAGAATCAAGCGCTCGCCCGTATCCCGATCTCGGACAATACAGCCCAAGGTCCCGGCGGTGATCTGGTAATGCCCGATACTGACGCCGCCCGGAGCGGGTCGCCAGCGACTGGTTGGGGTTTGAAAAGCACGTAGTTCCCCAACTTCAATGACATCCGTGCGGATCTCATCGAAAGCTTTGGGAACAAGTTCCTCTGCCTGCAACGTGTCTGTTGCGAGCTTGCGATTGACAAGCACTTTCACGCATAGTTCGCCTGTTGTTTTTCCTTGAGTTTCCTTGAAGCCGACTCCAACCCCCACAACGTTCGGCTTGGTCATTAATGAGCTTTGATGCAGCGTTTTAGCTTGCCGTACTTCATGTAGTAGTACCATATTTTTTCTCCTGACTAGGGATTTGAAATCCCTTTCTAAAACAGCTACAGTTCCAGTGTATCATTTTTTCTTTCTTTTCAAAATGTTTTTATGTAAATCGGGTCTTTTTTCTCTTATAAAATAAAAAAGCGCGCTATACTTATGTGCTTCGTTTTTGTATCCTACCCCTTTATAAACCTATGAACCCTCTCACAATTTCCCCGATCACCGCCCGCCGTTTCATCATGGGCAAACAAGGCCTCTGGCCCGGTCGTCGTTATCAAGGCGTGAATGGCACCGCCGACGCGCTACGCGCCATCGAAGCCGTTCAGCTCGATCCACTCAATGTCATCGCTCGCAGCCAGGATATTGCCATGTTCGGGCGCGTGCTCGATTATCGCCCCGCCGATCTTTACACGATTGCCTATGAGCGGCGCGAATTCTTCGATTTTGGCAGTGCGCTTTATTTTTATCCCGTCTCAGACCGACCTTATTGGCACATCCACACGCAGCGGGCGCGCAATTGGCGGCGGCAAAAAGCCTTTGCCGATGAGCATCCCGAAGTGCTCAAGCAGGTCAAAAATGATCTGCGCGAGAACGGCCCCATGTCCAACCGTGATTTCAAGGGCAATAAGCGCATTGCCAACAATTATCGCGGGCGCAAAGATACCGCCGTAGCCCTCTACTATCTTTGGATCACAGGCGAGGTGATGGTTCATCACCGCAATGGTTTTGACCGTGTTTACGATCTGACTGAGAATGTCCTCCCGCCTGAATTCAATTACGCTGCAACCGAGCAAGAATCTGAGGCCTTCTTCTCGCGCAAGATCATCTCTTTTTTGGGACTGGCACGTAAAAGGCATTGGAAAGCGCTTTTTGAAGATCATATCCAGCGAAATATAGATATGGATGAAATGAATAGACGACTGACGGAACTGCACGAACAGAAGCAAATTATCTCGGTCATGGTCGACGGACAAAAAGAGCCGCGTATCGCCCTTGCAAGTGACTTGCCTCTGCTCGAAGAGCTGGATGCCGGTAGAGTGCCGCTTGCCTGGCAACCGCTCGGTCCCAGCACGCAAGATGAGGTCACGTTCGTCGCGCCGCTTGAGATCGTGTCCGCGCGTGGACGGGCACAAGAAGTTTTCGATTTTGAATATATCTGGGAAGTCTACAAACCCCTCGCCCAACGTCGTTGGGGCTATTACGTTTTGCCGATCCTGTATGGCGATGACCTGGTCGCCCGTCTTGATCCCAAACTCGACCGCAAAACAATGACGCTCGAGGTCAAGGGCTTCTGGCTCGAAGATGATACGCCGGTAGACGATCCTGCCTTTGCAGATGCGCTCGGTAGGGGGCTGGCGCGCTTTGCCAATTTTGTGGACGCAAAGAAAGTGGATATCAAGGCCATTGCGCCGCCGAAATTGCGCGATCACCTGAAAGCTTTTTTGCCTTGAAGGTGACTTGTCGGTTTTCGGGTGAAAGGAAAAGCTCTGAGATTTTGTCTCAGAGTTTTTTGTTATGGGAGGCTGGCGCTTATCAGGTGATGCGATCTTTTGCAATATGCTTTGCCTGGTATAGAGCGTCGTCAGCGACTTTCAGCAACGCTTCTCCATCGTAACCGTCTTCTGGAAAGATAGCTAAGCCCAATGAAATTGTTAGCGGAACAGGGGTGTTTAGGTTTTTTACGCCTTGCTGCAATTCTTTTGTTCTTTCCATGATCGTTTCTTTTGAGCTGTTGGGTAAGACGAGTACAAATTCATCTCCGCCATAACGGCAAGCAATATCGGATTCGCGGATGTGCTCACCGAGAAAATTACTTAGCATTTTTAAAACATGATCTCCTATGGCATGCCCAAAGGTGTCATTGATATATTTAAATCGATCCACATCTATCATGACCACGCCAAGAGTGGCCTTCCTTCGGGTTGCACGTCGAATTTCATGGTTTAGTGTCTCTTCCAGGTAGCGACGGTTATAGAGATTTGTTAGATGATCACGAATGGATTGTTCTCGTAGGCGTTGCTCTGTATCTGCTAATTGACGTGCCTGATCGGTTATTTGTTCTAAGTCATGTTGGACCATAGCATTTGTGAGTATGCTAAATATAGAGATGAGTAAAAAAAAGGCTAGGAAACTAAACCAGTTAAATGCTTTAAAGGCGGGATGAAATATAAGAATAAAACTTATGCCTGTAAATTGAACCATGACTAAATAAATTGTGGTACGGGTGGGTAAAAGAATACTTGAAAGGATGATTGAAAAAGCGATATAGGTTAGAGGAACGAAATCTCCCTGAAGAATGGATGGGTCTATCAGTAGAGAAATCCAAGGTATAAGGAATGTGCCGAAAACTAACAAGTAAGCTGATAACTGGTGGTATCCCCGAAGATTGAGCGCAAATGAAAAAAATAAACAGAATATTACCCCCCCGATAAGTAGGGCGTATTGATTAAGTGCGGGGTCGTCGTGAGGATTAAATGCTAATACAACGAAAATAGTAACGCTGGAAAAGAAGATAAAAAGTAATTGTATCGAGGCTAATAACTTTGCCTGAAGACTTGGTAAACCGGGCTTGAGCTTCCTTAGAAAGGGGAGGGCCCATAGAGTTACCGCCAATTTTGTGATCATTTTTATCATGCACCTCCCCTTATTTTTTTGCGAAAGACAAATTTTTATCTTTTTCTATTATATACCTCTTGACTTCCTAAATCGATTATGATAAAAATTCGACGCACTAAATGCCATATCGCAAAGGAGATGTCATAATAGCTACAGACCGCCGTATCCGCCGTACCCAAAAGCTTCTAGGTGAAGCCCTGATCGCCCTCGCTCTGGAAAAGGGATATAAAAATATCACCATCCAGGATGTAACCGAGCGCGCTGATATTGGCTATCGTACCTATTTTCGACATTACGCTGGCTTGGATGAGCTTTTGGCTGATGTTGCCCAAGCCCGCTTGGATGAAGTTTACGAAATTTTAAACTTACCCACTGCGGATGTTGAGATCACAAACCCTGTGCAGAGATTTCGCGACACGGGTAGAGCGCTCTTCACACACGTTCAGGGTAATCAGACCAAGTTTCGCGTTTTATTACTTGATAGCAATGTCCGCTTTGTGCTTGACCCGGTAATGGAGCGTGCTTGCGATAAAACCAAAGAACTTCTGAATGGCTTACCACAGAAAAACATCACATCTGCACTGGCAGCCAATCATATAATCGCCTCGGCATTCTCGTTGATGCGTTGGTGGCTCGAAAATGACATGCCCCACTCTCCTGAACGGATGGGCGAGATATTCACCGACCTGATCGTTAAACCGACCTGGTTGGTGATGATGGATGAATAGAACGCAAAAATATGACACTAGAAAACGAAAAACCCTTAATTGAACTTAAGAACGTCGTCAAAAACTACACCAGCGAAGCGGGTATCTACCCTGCACTAAAAAAAATCAACCTAAATATTGAACGCGGCGAATTTCTTGGCATCATTGGTAAATCTGGCGCCGGGAAATCAACCTTGCTCAATATGTTGACGGGTGTCGATCAACTCACTTCCGGTCAAGTCATTTTCCATGCCAATGGTACGAGCACTTCGCTGCATGACATGAGCGAGAATGAACTTGCGCTTTGGCGCGGGCGCATGATCGGCGTTATTTACCAATCCTTCCAATTGCTGCCCATGCTGACCCTTGTGCAGAACGTGATGATGCCGATGGACATGAGCGGACTTTATCATCCGCGCAAGAGCCGTGAGCGTGCCCTTGAGTTACTCGATATGGTCGAGTTGAGCGAACACGCGCACAAGTTACCGACCTATATTTCAGGGGGGCAGCAACAACGGGTAGCGATAGCACGCGCACTGGCGAACGATCCGCCCGTCATCGTTGCGGATGAACCGACCGGTAGCCTCGATTCTGTTACTGCGGACCACATCTTCCAACTCTTTGAGCGGCTTGTCCAATCTGGCGTAACCATTGTGATGGTGACGCATGATATGGGATTGATGCCAAGATTCTCACGTCATGAAGAAATTGTGGATGGCGAACTTCTCAACGAAGGGGGACGATAAGATGGCTCAAACGCGACCTGAATTTGCTTCCGATAATGAAAAGAATCTTATAGAAATACAGAACGTCGTTAAAACCTTCTCGAACGCTGCCGGTGAATTTACCGCCTTACGCGGTATCGACCTGACTTTTAAAGAAGGTGAATTTGCTGCAATCATTGGCAAATCCGGCAGCGGAAAATCGACCTTGCTAAATATGTTTACCGGCATCGATCACCCGACGAGAGGGAACGTGATCGTCGATGGCGTGGATATTTATGCAATGAGTGAAAGCAAACGTTCGCTCTGGCGCGGTCGAAATTTGGGGATTGTTTTTCAATTTTTCCAATTATTGCCAATGCTCAACCTGCTCGAAAACGTAATGCTGCCGATGGATTATGTGGGCATGTACGAGGTGAACGAACGCCCCAAACGCGCGATGGAGCTATTGCGTATGGTTGGGCTGGAAGAGCAAGCCCAAAAACTGCCACGTGCGGTTTCTACCGGGCAACAACAGAGCGCCGCTATTGCGCGCGCCCTCTCTACCGATGCCCCGATCATCGTTGCTGATGAGCCGACGGGTAATCTTGACTCACGCTCAGCCGACCATATTATCGATCTTTTTACGGAGCTTTCTGAGCGCGGCAAAACCATTGTGATGGTGACGCACGATTCTTCGATGACCAAGCGTACATCCAGAACAGTTGTTATTTCGGATGGCGTTATTGTCAACGAAACTATTGCGCAGGCATTGCCTTTGCTTTCACAGTCTTTAATGAGGGAGTTGAGCAATAAAGTAGAGAAACTTTATTTTCAACCTGGTGAGACCATTATCCGCAATAAGGAATCGGTCGATAAGTTCTTCATGATCTCCAGAGGTGATGTGGACGTGGTTTTGCATGGGCGTGGTAAAGACGATCTGGTCATCTCGCAACTTGGCATGAACGACTTTTTCGGTGAAATGGAATTGTTGCGCGGCGGAAAATCGGTTGCCAGTGTACGGGCCTCAGCCGATGGCCCCGTTGAACTGCTCGCCTTCTCTCGTGAAGATTTCAATTGGCTGATGCAAGAATCCCCGCTAACCGAGCAGGCAATTGGGAATATCGTCCAGAAGCGGCTTGCAGAGAAAAAACATGCCGATAGAAGGAAGCCAACTGGGCTGTTTAGAAGAAAATAGCGGTTATTGAGCAGGATTTTGATAAAGCTGAAGCGTGAAGTCGTATTCCGCTTAAGAAATAAGTTTTAGTGATGATTAACGGAGCTAACTATGCGCCCTCGATGGCGAAAAGTACTTTCAGACCTGATAGATAATAAAGCGCGCACACTTTTAGTAGTGCTGTCCATAGCCGTCGGTGTTTTTGCGATTGGTGTGATTGCTGGCGCATACAGGATCATTTCGGATGATATGAGCGTTAGCTATGCAGCAAATAATCCATCTAATATTGAAATCCGGATGGATGATTTTGATGAGGATTTTCTTAATACCATCCGTAATTTTGATGGCATCAAGGAAGCAGAAGCGCGCCGTATTTTTAATGTTCGTGTTCGCCCTGTGGGAGAAACACAGTGGGATTCTGTTGATGTCGTTGCGATAGAGAATTTTGAGGAGAACGAGGTTAATTTGCTCGTTCCTGATAGTGGTGTGATGGTCCCGCAGGAGAACGAAATACTTCTGGAGCGTGATGTCCTTGAAAAAATGGATATCGCCACTGGAGACACACTCGAAGTGCAACTGCGTGATAATAGCATTAAGACCATCTATGTTGCGGGTATTGTGCGAGATTCATCTACTGGTGCTGCCGATTTTCTTTCCCCGCCGCTTGCTTATATTTCAACCGACACACTTGATCTTTTTGACCAGCCTAAGCTTTTCAATCGTGTTTTCGCAACGGTTGAAGAAGGGCAAGACGATGATAATCACATCAATATTGTTTTGTCTGCGTTGAAGGATAAGATTGAGAAAAATAATTATAAAATTGAGCGCTCTTTCCGCTCGCTAACGCATCAACATCCGCTTGAATCGACCATTAATGCGGTTTTGGGCATTTTGATGGCATTGGGCGTTTTGATCGTTTTCCTCTCCAGTTCTCTGATAGCGAATACGCTCAGTGCTTTGCTGACGCAACATCTTCGTCATATTGGTGTGATGAAATTGATCGGCGGTCGAGATAATATTATCTTTAAGATGTATCTGGTGCTTCTGCTATCTTTTGGCATCCTCGCGTTGTTAATCGCAGTTCCGCTAGGTGGACAGGGTGCCTATGCCTTGGCGCAGTTCATTGCAAACAAGATGGGCTTTTCATTAATTGGTTATAGAATTGTGCCGCTCTCTTTCATTATTCAGATTGCGGTTGGGTTGCTGGTGCCTCTGATTGCCGGGTTTGTACCAGTAATCAACGGTTCACGGGTGACGGTGCAAAAAGCAATTAGTGGAGATACTTCTGAAGAATCCGGCGAGCCAGTGGAAGGGGGAGCGAAACGGGAATCCCGCATGGAGCGCTTCCAACTTGAGGCGACACGTATCCTGGCAGATCGAGGCATCCGTATCCAGCGTCCCTTGCTTGTTTCTTTGCGAAATACATTCCGTCGGCGCGGACGTTTGATGTTGACACTTTTCACGCTCACGATGGGTGGCGCGACTTTTATTTCGGTTTTCAATGTGCGCGTAACCCTTCATGAATATGTCAAAGATGTTGGTAATTATTTCCTTGCTGATGTAACCCTCGATTTCGATACCCCTTATCGTCTGAGCGAAATTGAACAATTCGCGCTCCAAGACTCACGCGTTACGCATGTGGAAGGCTGGGCTTTCTCGGGTGCAGATATTTTGTCCCCTGATGGTTCAACGGCGGATAATGTGAGCATTTTGGCGCCTCCCGCTGCAAGCGATTTGGTTAACCCTTTGATGGTCGCCGGACGCTGGATCCAAGAAGGGGATGAGAAAAAACTCACGATCAGCGAAGGGATTTATGACCTGTACCCTGATCTTAAGCCCGGTGATTATCTTCCGCTAAAAGTAGCCGGTAAAGAAGAAAGCTGGCAGGTCGTTGGGATTTTCAAGTTTATCGGGATGGAAGGTATTCTCGGATATGCCCCTTATGAATATATTTCGCGCGAGCAGAATTTGGCAAACCGCTCTTACTCTTACAGGGTCGTTTCAAAGCAGCATGATCGTGCTTATCAAGAGGTGATGGCAGAAGATCTGGACAGGTATTTCCGCGATAATGGATTTCATGTTCAAGAGGCAACCCCAGGACTTTCGACGCTGGACACTGCCTCTGAAAGCCTCGATATTTTGATTACATTCCTGCTTATTATGGCTTTGCTGACAGCGACAGTAGGGTCAATGGGCTTGGCAGGCACGATGAGTATGAATGTGCTCGAACGCACGCGCGAAATTGGCATTATGCGCGCTATCGGCGCAACCGATTGGGAAATTGTCCGCATGGTGATTGTAGAAGGATTGCTGATCGGTATGATCTCGTTTGGTTTGGGAATTATCCTCGCGGTGCCCTTCACTTACTTGCTATCCTTCATTGTTAGTAAAGCGATTTTTCAAACGCCGATCGCAGTCGTTTTTACCCCAACGGGATATCTTATCTGGTTAGGTCTGGTTATTTTGCTTTCTTCGTTGGCAAGCGTTCTCCCCGCACGCAGTGCCGCACGCCTGACCATTCGCGAAGTGCTAGCGTACGAATAGAGTTATTAAATAGAACGCTTGAAACAGAAAGTTTACAGTTGAGAAAAAAGGAAAAATAAATGAATACTCAAAAAACAAAAGTTCTCTGGTTGCTGGTCTTGGCTTTTTCATTATTATTGAGCGCCTGTGGCGCAGATGAAACCCCGGTACCACAGACGGCTGCACCATTAAGTCTGGATTACGTTGTTGCGGAGGGACATCTGCTCCCCGCACAGAATGTGATGCTCAACTTCTCCGCGCGTGGTACAGTCGAAGAAATCCTCGTCAAAGAGGGTGATTCGGTCTCCAAAGATGAGGTCATCATTCGGCTTGCAGACCGTGAGCAGTCAGAAGCCTCCTTGCGTGCTGCGGAACTCGAACTGACCAGCGCTCAACAAGCTTACGATGATTTCGTTCGCACGGGTGGGTTGGCGACGGCTGATGCCTGGCAAGTCTACATGGATGCGCAAATTGTCCGTGCCGAAGCCGAGCGTGAGTGGGAAGATGTCAATGTTGATGTCCTCAACGAGAAGATCGACGACGCTCAGGCAGAAGTCAATGACCGTCAGGATGATCTGGATACAGCGCTTGAAGACCTTGATAAATATATTGATCTTGATGTTGACAACACCAAACGCAAAGATGCCGAAGATGCTGTTGAAACCGCGCAGGAAGATTTAAACGAAGCCCAGCGCAAACTGGAAGAAGCCGAGCGTGATCTGGATGGTGCCCGCGCCGCATTGGATGCTGCTCTCGCAGTGGAAGCCGAAGCCAAACGCGATTACGAATCACGCGCGGATGATGGGCTTGATCCCGATCAAAAAGCTTTGCTCGAAGCCCGATTGGATAACGCTAAAGCGCAAGTGGACGCAGCGCAGAACGCCCTCGATGGCTACGAATTGAAAGCCCCCTTCGACGGAACAATTACCGATGTTAATGTAGAAGTTGGGCAATTAGTAGGGCCTGAGCTATCGGCCGCCCAGATCGCTGATTTCTCCGAATTCTATGTGGAGACCAGCGATCTGACCGAATTGGAAGTGGTCAAAGTCTATGAAGGACAGACGGTAGAGATCGTCCCCGATGCGCTGCCGGAACTCGTTTTGGGCGGTACTGTTTCACAGATCGGGCAGTCGTTCAAGACACAGGCAGGCGATATTATTTATCAGGTGGATATTCATCTGGATGATACCGATCCCGCCTTGCGCTGGGGCATGACGGTGGAAGTTACATTTTTGAGTGAGTAATTTGCTTCGTTAGCTGGTTTTGTCTATCCACGGCCTCTCCGCTTTTTGGCGGGGAGGCTGTTTGTTTAATGGATGCAAGTTGAGGAGCAGGGCGAAGCGGTTTTTTAATCCTGTTGAAAATATGGTTGCATGTGTTATTTAACTATGCTACACTACCTGCAAATCTCCTATAGTGAGGAATAGCATGAGTTCTTTTATTAGCATTCTTAAACAAAGTGATATTTTCTATCAATTTACGCCCACCCAACTTGAGTTGGTGGCTAATTTGTGTCAGGAATTGATTTTTGCTAAGGGCGAGACGATCTTTGAAGAGAATAGCAGTAGTAAAGAGCTGTATGTGATTGCAAGTGGGGAAGTGAAGATATTGATTAATTCGTCTGCCGGGAAGAAGGGGACTGTTGTGGCGATTTTACGACGTGGTCAATCTTTTGGTGAAGTGGCTTTGGTGGATGAGGGGTTGCGCTCTGCTTCGGCGCGTGCCGGGGAGAAGGATACGCGGTTGGTGGTAATTCCGCGTGATCGTTTGGTGATGCTTTGTGAGACGTATCCACAGTTAGGGTATCGGTTGATGTACAACCTCTCGGCTGATCTTGCCATGAAGATCAGAAATACGGATTTACGTATTCGTGAGCAGGTGCTGTATTCTTCTCCGAAGAAATAAAAAAAGCGTAAAAACTTTTCCATGCCCTTGACCCTTAAGTTATAAGATTGTACGATTGCAACTTGAGATGTTTTTTTAGTTACCTCTTTTTTTAATTTCCTTTGTTTTGTAATACAGTTTTTTTCTAATTTGATTCTTTATTGAAAAGGAGGTGGTGGCGACATACTTACTACGGCTTTGTCAGCCACGCATATCTTGCCCATGTTTTGGGCTTCCACGTTATAACCCTCAAGAGGAGAAGAAATATGTCTAAACGTTTACTTGCTATTTTCGCATTGCTGATGGTTGCCTCTATGGTGCTGTCCGCTTGTGGTCCGAGTGCACCAGCTTTTGAATGCACTGACGCCATTGGTTGTCTTGATATTGCTCCTGACGAGCCTGTTCACTTGGCTTATATGTTGACCATCTCTGGTGCGACTGCCTTCCTTGGCGAAGACTCCAAAGGTGCTATTGAGATCGCGGTTGATGACCGTGGCGGTGAAGTACTTGGTCATCCAATCGTCCTGACTGGCGAAGACTCCGGTTGTAGCGCTGAGGGTGGTCAGACTGCTGCCACCAAAGTTGCTGCTGATCCGAGCATTGTCGGTATTATCGGCACCAACTGTTCAAGCGCTGCGACCGCTGCTGTTGACACAGTCAGCGATGCCGGCTTGGTGATGATTTCCTCATCGAACACTGCTCCTGCCCTGACCATTGAGGGCGAGACCTGGAAACCCGGTTACTACCGCGTTTGCCACACTGACCTTTTCCAGGGTGCAGTTGCGGCTGAATTTGCCTACAATGAATTGGGCGCCCGCACCACCGCCACCATCCATGATGGTAGCCCCTACGCTGACCAACTTCAGGCTGTTTACTCCAAGCGCTTTGAAGAACTTGGCGGCACCGTTACTTTCGCTGGCGCGATCAATGTTGGTGATACTGACATGCGCACCGTTCTGACCACTGTTGCGGCTGATAGCCCCGACGTTCTTTACTTCCCGATCTTCGAGCCGGAAGGCGACTTCATCGTTGCCCAGTCCTCAGAAATCGCTGGTTTGGAAAACACCACCCTCATGGGCGCTGATGGCCTTTTGGCTGACTCCTTCCCCGAGAATGCTGGTCCCAACTCCGTTGGTATGTACCTTTCCGGTCCGTTCGTTCAGGGTGAAGCTTACGATGCTTTCCTTGGCAAATGGGCAGACAAATTCGGTGGCGTTCCCCCGAGTGGCTTCCACGCTTTCGCTTATGATGGCACCAACATCATCCTCGACGCCGTTGAGGCAGTTGCTGTTGTCGACGAAGACGGTACTCTCCACATTGGTCGTCAGGCAATGCGTGACTACATGTCCAACCTTGCTGACTACACCGGTTTGACCGGCGCACTCGACTGCACCGACAAAGACTTCGGTGAAGTTGGCACCAGTCATGGTGACTGCGCCACTGGTGGCGCTCTGGGTATCTTCGAGTTGACCGATGCCGAACTGAATGGCAATTGGCCCCCCGAAGCAGTATTCACCCCCGGTGAGTAATTTACTAGGTTTCTAGCATGAAATAAATAGTGAGTCAGAGGGAGTATCCCTCTGACTCACTATTCTTGTCTTGATATCAAAGTTCGTTCTGGACTCATTTCTGGGAGTTCCATATGCTAAAACAATTTTTTGATCGCTTTTCTTGGGTTGATTTCTTCCTAAGAATTTTCCAACTGGCTGCTGTCGCTGTGATTGTTGTTGGTATTTATAATTCAGTTGGGGCTGTAAAATACTCGGGTGAACAATGGGTGACCCTGATTTTTGCAGGTTTGGCGCAGGGCAGTATTTATGCACTTATCGCATTAGGGTATACCCTCGTTTACGGTATTCTCCTGATGATTAATTTTGCTCACGGTGATGTGTATATGGCAGGTGCTTTTACTGCCGTATTCCTTGCAAATAGTTTGGCCGCATCCGGTTTCTTGGGCGCTTATCCTGTTTGGTCGCTTCTTCTTTTGATCATCCTTGCGGCAGGCGTTTCGATGGTGCTTAATGTGGTTGTCGAACGGATTGCGTACCGTCCTTTGCGTGGTGCGCCTCGCCTGGTTCCATTGATTACTGCGATCGGTGCTTCCTTTACGATTGAATATACTTTTCGTGGTTTGTACGGGGCAGAATTTCAGGCCTATCCGGTGATTCCTGCTTTGGACGGGAAACTCTTCTATTTGGCCGGGTTCCCGATCCCATATACGCAGATTGTTGTCTTGGTGGCCGCCATTCTTTTGATGGTTGGACTATTCTTTTTCATTGAGCGTACGAAGATTGGCACGGCCATGCGTGCGGTTTCAGAAGACAAAGAAGTTGCTCGTTTGATGGGAATTGATGTAGACAAAACCATTATGGTGACTTTTGCCATTGGTGGTGCCTTGGCTGGTGCAGCAGGAGTCTTCAACGGCATTTTTCGCCCGCAAGGTGTCTTTTTCTTCATGGGCTTTATCCCAGGCATCAAAGCCTTTACTGCGGCAGTTTTAGGCGGTATTGGTAATATCCCTGGCGCGATGGTTGGAGGATTATTCCTGGGGGTTTTCGAAGCGATTGGGCCAAACCTGATCCTCGAAGGCTTGAATATCCCTGCTGCCAATCAGTTGCGTGATGCCTTTGCTTTCACCATTCTTGTTCTCATTCTTATTTTCCGCCCGCAAGGTATTTTTGGTGAAAAATTGTCTGAGACAAAAGCCTAAGCGAGGTCAAACATGTTTAAGACTATTCAAGAAAACTTCAAGGCCATTCAGAAATTTTCTCTTTATGGTGGAATTGTAGCGCTTTACCTCGTTGCGATCGGCATCGTTGAAGCCTTTGCTCCACGTAATCTGATCGGTACCTTCCTCTCTCTGGGGCATATCTTCCTTTTCATTGGCGCAGTTGGCGCGGGTATCTTTGTCGCGCAGGAGCTTAAAGAAGAAGATTCCACAACGACCTATGTGGCGGGCTTTCTCGTCGGTGTGATGACGAGTATCTCTCTGGTTATCTATAATATTGTCGTCCAGATATTTGTCGTGAACATGAGCGATAACGGGATTTTCTATCTCCGTAATATGTTCGTGAACTTCTCCCCAGATGGGCAGCAATTCCTGACCTTTGGTCAGGGAATGATCGTTGGTAATATCTTGCTCGCGCTCCTCTTTGGGGTAATGGGTGTTGTCGGTGTTTCTTTCATCACGTTGCCGGATAAGATTCGACGTGGTTGGATCAATGCCATCATCTGGGTTCTTTCCATTGGGCTTTTCTCCGAGAATGTTGCTCAGATCGTTCAGCAATTTGCTCCGACGCTAAACCGCACACTCTTTACTAACAAATCTCTGAATCCTGTTGCAGCGATTGTTTTCTTCATCCTAACTTTTGTTGCTGGCTATTATGGTGTCAAGAAAGCTACCAATCGCCGTTGGGAAGCGATGACTCCCGCTACGCAGAAGAAGGCACGCGTTGGGATTACGATCTTTAGTATCATCTTTATGATCGCTCTCCCGTGGATGGTGGGTCTCTTCCTCAGTCAGGCACTCTTCATGATCGGCCTTTTTGTGATGATGGGCCTAGGCTTGAACATTGTGGTCGGTTATGCCGGTCTGCTTGACTTGGGATACGTTGCTTTCTATGCCTTTGGTGCTTACACAATGGGTATCCTCACTTCGACCAGCGCACTTGGGCGTGGCGATCTCAATTTCTGGATGGCCGTACCCGTTGCAATGGGCGTTGGAGTGCTCTTTGGTGTGATACTTGGTTTCCCTGTTTTGCGTATGCGTGGTGACTATCTTGCGATTGTGACGCTAGGTTTTGGCGAGATTATTCGTATTCTTGCCCTTTCCAACTGGCTTGCGCCAATTGGCGGCGGCGCACAAGGTATTTTGCATATCCCCGAACCGGTTTTCTTCGGGATAACGATGAATCAACCACAGCATATGTATTATCTGGTTGTCTTGGGCGCGGTACTCGCTGCCTTTGTGACCATCCGTTTGCGCAGTTCCCGTCTGGGACGCCAGTGGATGGCCATGCGTGAGGATGAAGACGTAGCAGAAGCGATGGGGATTAATCTCATCCAGAC
This sequence comes from Anaerolineales bacterium, assembly GCA_050293165.1. Taxonomy (GTDB): domain Bacteria; phylum Chloroflexota; class Anaerolineae; order Anaerolineales; family Villigracilaceae; genus Desulfolinea. The sequence continues at coordinate 39,764 of JBNKMO010000169.1, forward strand.
AAAATTGCTGGCATTCGGTATGGGCGCGGCATTCTCTGCCATGTCAGGAGCGATCTTCGCAGCCCGTCTGGGTAATATCTTCCCGCATAGCTTCAATCTACTGATTTCAATCAACGCTCTTGCGCTTATCATTGTGGGAGGTTTGGGTAGTATTCCCGGCGTTGTGGTGGGTGCTTTGATCCTGGTTGGCCTCCCCGAAATGTTGCGCGAATTTGCTGAATATCGCTTGCTCATGTACGGCATCCTGCTGATTGTGATGATGTTGGTCAAGCCGGAGGGCTTTATCCCCGCAGCCCATATAAAGCGAGAGATGCACGCAACAGATGATCCTGTTGAAGTGGAAGTCTAGGAGGCTACAATGGGCGTAATTCTTTCTACTAAAAAAGTAACCAAACGCTTTGGCGGTCTTGTTGCTGTCAATAGTTTTGAAATTGATGTCAAGGAGAAGTCCATCTCCAGCGTTATTGGACCGAACGGTGCAGGCAAGACCACCTTCTTCAACTGCATTACCGGTTTCTATAAACCGACCGAAGGCGAGATTATCTTTGACGGGCACTATATTCAGGGCTTGGGCACTGACCGTATTACACGGTTCGGCATCTCACGTACCTATCAGAATATTCGCCTTTTCTCACGTATGACCGCGATTGAGAATATTTTGGTCGGTCAGCATCCGCATTTGAAAACCTTCTGGTTTGAAGCGCTGTATAAAAGCCGCCGCTTTATGAAAGAGGAGCAAGGTGCGTTGGATGAAGCTGTTCGTTTGCTTAATTTCGTTGGCTTGAGCGGCTTGGGCGATCAGGTTGCACATAACCTGCCCTATGGCGCGCAGCGTCGTCTTGAAATCGCGCGTGCCCTCGCTAGTCGTCCAAAATTGCTCTTGTTGGATGAGCCTACTGCGGGTATGAATCCGAACGAATCCATTGAACTGATGCACTTTATCCGCCGTCTGCGTGACGAGTTGGACATCACCGTCTTGATGATCGAGCATGACATGAAAGTTGTTATGGGCATCAGTGAAGAGATTTGGGTGATGGACTTTGGCACAAAGATCGCTGAAGGTACCCCGCTTGATATTCAACGTAACCCGAGGGTCATCGAAGCCTACTTGGGACGCGGCGCAGCCTCTGGCTTGAATCTTGAGAAAGCCTAGAACAGGAGCAGACCAATGGCAATGCTAGAAGTTAATGACATTCATACTTACTATGGAAACATCCACGCACTAAAGGGGATTTCCATAACTGTTGAAGAGGGCGAGATCGTTACCCTGATCGGTGCCAACGGTGCCGGAAAAACGACAACCCTGCGCACCATCAGCGGCTTGCTGACCCCGCGCGAAGGGGCTATCTCCTACCTCGGGAAAGAGATCACTGGTGTCCCTGCGCACGAACTGGTTTACCAGAGAATGGCAATGGTTCCCGAAGGGCGTGGCGTTTTCGCCAAGCTCTCCGTATTGGAAAATCTTGAGATGGGCGCTTACAGCCGCAACGACAAAGAGGGGATCGCCAGCGATCTCGAACGCGTCTTTGCGCTTTTCCCGCGTTTGAAGGAACGCCGTAAACAGGTTGCCGGGACGCTCTCCGGTGGTGAGCAGCAGATGCTCGCAACTGGTCGCGCCATGATGACCAAACCGCGCTTGCTTATGCTCGATGAACCTTCAATGGGGCTCGCGCCCGTTCTTGTGGACGCCGTTTTCGACGCCATCGTCGAGATCAATAAAGAAGGCACCACCATCCTGCTGGTTGAGCAGAACGCGCTCATGGCGCTCTCCATCGCCAATCGCGGATATGTCTTACAAACCGGGCAGATCGTCCTCCATGATGACGCTGCCGCACTTAAGAAAAATGAGATGGTTCAGAAAGCCTACCTAGGCATGGAATAATCTCATAAAAACAAGCCCCCAGAAACTTGTTCAGAACACAGAGGCTGCCCAACATCGGGCAGCCTTTTTTGTCGAAAATCGCATTGTCTCTTCGTAAAGCACTTCGCGCAGAGCGAAAAAGAAAGCTGCGTTGCAGTTTGCTTGGCGCTTCTCTATCGGGTTATCAGGTAAAATAAAACCATGAAAATTCTGAATGCCACCGAGACTCGTCAGGCACTTCCCATGCGTGCGACCATCGAAGCCATGAAGGCCGCCTATGCCGCTCTCTGCGGCAGGAATGCCGAACTGCCCTTGCGGACCGCGCTGCCCATCGCGCCCGAAGAAGCTGTCAGCCTCTTCATGCCTGCCTACGTTCACAACCCTGATGCAGACGACGCCCTCACCATCAAAATAGTCTCCCTTTTTCCGAAGAACCCCGCTCGCGGGCTGGATTTTATTCAGGCGGCGGTGCTCGTGCTCGACCCACAGAGCGGCAGAAGCCTCGCCTTGCTCGAAGGCAGCACGCTCACCGCTATCCGCACTGGCGCGGCGTCCGGGGCAGCTACAGACCTGCTGGCGCGCCCTGAGAGTCGTGTGGTCGCCATCTTTGGCGCAGGCGCGCAGGGACGCACCCAGCTCGAAGCCGTCTGCAATGTGCGGCAGATCGAAACCATTTGGATTGTGGATACAGATACTGCGCGTGCACAAAAATTCGTCGCAGAGATGAGCGGACGTGCGCCCATTCCGGTTGATATTCGTATCGCCCCTGACCCGAAAGTTGCCCTTTCCAATGCAGACATCATCTGCACCGCGACAACTTCCACTAAGCCCGTTTACGATGCAGCAGATGTACGCCCGGGCACACATATCAATGGGGTAGGTTCCTACACCCTCGAGATGATCGAGAATCCGCCCGAGATGCTGCTTAACGCATCCATTTTTATTGACGAAAAAGAGGCCATTTTGGCGGAAGCAGGTGAAATTGTCAGGGCGATGCGGGAGTATAATCTTGCCCCCGAAAAGATGACGGAACTGGGCGATCTCGTACTTGGGAAGGCATCCGGTCGTCAATCCAAAGAAGAAATTACCTTTTTTAAATCGGTCGGCGTTGCTGTGCAGGATGCGATGGCAGCCCAACTTGCACTGAAAAATGCCAAAGCCTTTGGGCTCGGGCAGGAGGTGGAGTTTTAGATGACAGTGAAAAAATCGGAAATCGTGCGTGACTGGCTGCCGCGTTATACCGGCACCGAGCTGGGGGATTTTTCTGAACATATTTTACTGACCAATTTCGATCACTATTTGCAGCTTTTTGCCGAGTGGCATGATGTGCCGATCAACGGCGAAGACAAACCGATGCCGAATGCGACAGCGCACGGTATTACGTTGATCAATTTTGGGATCGGCAGCCCGAACGCCGCCCTGATTATGGATTTGCTTGGCGCGATTTCGCCGAAAGCAGCCCTCTTTTTGGGCAAGTGCGGCGGCTTGAAAAGGAAGACGACGATCGGCGATTTCATCTTGCCGATTGCGGCTATTCGCGGCGAAGGGACCTCGGCAGATTATTATCCGCCGGAGGTGCCCGCCTTGCCAGCTTTTAATTTGCAAAAGGCGGTCTCGACGACCATCCGCAACCATCGACATGACTACTGGACGGGAACGGTCTACTCGACCAACCGCCGTGTTTGGGAGCATGATGAGGAGTTCAAGGAGTATTTGGAACTTGTACGCGCGATGGCGATTGATATGGAAACCGCGACGCTCTTTATCACCGGTTTTGCAAATGAAATCCCGACGGGTGCGCTTTTGCTTGTCTCTGACCAACCGATGATCGCAGCGGGCATCAAGACCGCGAAAAGCGATCAGAAGGTCACGGAGGAGTATGTCGAGGAACATTTGCGCATGGGAATCGACGCGTTAAATGAGTTAATTAATCACGGGTTGACCGTGAAGCATTTGAGATTTTAATGGTCTTCCCTCCGTAAACGGGGGAGGAAGCTTTCAATAAAAAGGATTGTTTTATGCCAGCAGCAGAAGTTATTACCATCGGCACCGAGATATTGCTCGGCGAAATTGTTGATACCAACACCCGTTACATCGCGCGTAATTTGCGCGACCTTGGTGTGGATATGTACCGTACCATCACCATCGGCGATAATGTCGAACGGATTGCGAAAAGCATCCGTGATTCGATGCAGCGCGCCGAGATCGTCATCACGACCGGCGGACTAGGGCCTACAGTCGATGACCCTACACGTGAGGCGGTCGCGCTTGCAGCGGGTGTCGAGACCGAGTTCCGCGAGGAGCTTTGGGAGCAAATCTCGAAGCGTGTCTCGCTCTATGGGCGTAAACCCAGCGAGAATCAGAAACGTCAAGCCTACGTGCCGCAAGGCGCGATCGGGCTTGAGAACACGGTTGGCACCGCGCCGTGTTTTATCGTTGAATATGAAGTCCTGCTTCCTTTGGGCGAGGGAAAAGGCGTGCGCTCCGGCGCAATCATCTCCCTCCCTGGCGTACCGCGTGAGATGGAGACCATGCTTCATAAGGATGTGCTCCCTTATTTACAGGAGCGCTTCGGCATTGATGACGTCATCAAGGTGCGAGTGCTGCATACATCCGGTATGGGCGAAGGCAGCATCGACGAGAAGATCGGCGACCTTGAAGAACTCAAAAATCCGACGGTTGGGTTGGCCGCGCATACGGGCATTGTCGATATCCGCTTAA
>JBNKMO010000170.1:0-5342 GCA_050293165.1 Anaerolineales bacterium
TTGATGTACATCTCGGCGAAGCTTGGCGCAAATTTCACGATCGCCAACCCGAAAGGCTACGACATGCCCGCACACGCCATCAAACTTGGACGTGAACTTGCTTCCGCGTCAGGAACATCGATTACCCTTTTGAACGATCCCCACGAAGCCGTTAAAGGAGCCCAAGTCATCTACACCGATACATGGACCAGCATGGGCCAAGAAGCTGAAACCGAAAAACGTAAACGGGTCTTCCCGCCCTACCAGGTCAACAACGATCTGGTTGCCGAGGCCGAGAAAGACGTGATCGTGATGCACTGTCTACCCGCCCACCGCAACGAAGAGTTGACCGACGAAGTCGCAGACGGTCCGCACTCAGTCATCTTCCCGCAAGCGCACAACCGCCTACATGCCCAAAAGGCAATTGTTGCCCGCTTACTAGGCTTAGCGTAGCTAACCGGGTGCTGAGTATTTCAAAAGTATTCAGCACTTTCTAATTATCCATGCCTCTCGACTGCGCAGCGCTCGGGGCGTCAAACTCTCAAGAGGTGAGAAAATGAATACCAAAGATTTTATAACACTTGAAGATCAGTATGGCGCACATAACTACCATCCGCTGGATGTAGTTATCGAAAAAGGGGAAGGCGTCTGGGTCTATGACGTGGACGGCAAAAAGTATCTCGATTGCCTCAGCGCATACTCAGCCGTCAATCAGGGGCATGTTCATCCAAAAATTTTAGCGGCGCTCACCGAGCAAGCTGCCAAAATAACCCTGACATCGCGCGCCTTCCGTAACGACCAACTTCCGCTGCTCTACAAGGAATTGGCAGAAATCAGCGGCTACGAAATGTCCCTGCCAATGAATAGCGGTGCTGAAGCGGTTGAAACTGCCGTTAAACTGGCACGCAAATGGGGCTACCGAGTTAAGGGTATCCCGCGTCATCAGGCGGAGATGATCGTAGCCGAGGGCAACTTCCATGGGCGGACGATCTCGATCATCAGCTTCTCATCCGAAGAACTCTACAAGGACGACTTCGGCCCCTTTACACCCGGATTCATCCCCGTCCCCTATGGCGACGCAGATGCCATCGCCGCCGCAATTACCCCGAACACCGCTGCTGTGATGCTTGAGCCAATTCAGGGTGAAGCAGGCGTAGTGGTGCCGCCCGAAGGCTACCTGAAACGCGTCGCGGAGATTTGCAAAGAGAATAACGTGCTCTTCATCGCAGATGAAATTCAGACCGGTCTGGGCCGCACGGGGAAATTCTTTGCCTGTGAACATGAGGGCGTCCGTGCAGATATAACCATCATTGGCAAGGCATTGGCTGGCGGTTTTTATCCCGTTTCAGCAGTGCTGGCAGACAAGGATATTTTGGGCTTGTTCAGGCCCGGCGAGCACGGCTCAACCTTTGGCGGCAATCCGCTCGGCGCTGCTGTGGCACGCGCCGCCCTAAACGTGTTGCTCGAAGAAAAGCTGGTTGAGAACGCGGAAGAATTGGGCACTTACTTTATGGAACAACTCGCTGAGATGCCCAGCCCGCACGTCAAAGAAGTGCGCGGTAAGGGCATGCTGATCGGTGTTGAATTAAAATCAGAAGCTGGCGGGGCACGCCGTTTTTGCGAAGCATTGCAGGAACGCGGCATTCTGGCGAAAGAGACCCACGAGCACGTGATCCGCTTTGCACCTCCGTTGGTGATCGACAAAGAAACTCTTGACGGTATTCTCCCCGCCATTCGAGATGTTTTGAATATGCCCTAAGAAGGACAAGGAGTTTTTTATGAATATCGGTATCCCAAAAGAACGACGCCCAAACGAATTTCGTGTCGGCTTGTCTCCGTCAGGTGTAGAGCTACTGCTCCAACATGGAGGCAGTCACAATTGTTTTGTAGAGCACGATGCAGGCAAAGGGGCTGGATTCAGTGATACAGAATATGAACGCGCCGGGGCAAGCATTGTCTATTCGCCCGAGGAAGTCTTCGGACGCGCCGACTTACTCCTAAAACTGACCCGCCCGATCAAGGAAGAGATCGAATGGTTGCGCCCCGGGTCAGCGATTGTGGCCTTCCTGCATTTGGCATCTGCCCGTCAGGACAAGCTCGACTTGTTGCTCGAGAAGAAAATTACCGCCATCGCTTACGAACAGATCCAAGAAGCGGACGGCTCCCTCCCTGTATTACGTCCGCTCAGTCAGATTGGCGGGACAATGGCTGCCCAAAATGCTGCACGTCTGCTCCAAAACCGTTGGGGCGGACGCGGCATCCTGCTCGGTATGATTCCGGGCGTGCCACCCGCCGAGGTTGTCATCCTTGGCGCGGGTGTGGTCGGCACTTACGCTGCTCGTGCCTTCCGCGGTTTGGGCGCGCATGTCACAGTGCTGGATAATAATCTTAGCGCCCTGCAAAAAATCGCCGAAGACCTGTGCGGCGTGGTAACGATGGTCTCAACCCCGCACAACATCCAACGTTCCACATCCTACGCGGATGTAGTTGTCGGCGCAGTACTCTCGCCCGGCGAGCGAACCCCTGTGCTCGTCACGCGCGAGATGGTACGCGCAATGAAACCGCGTTCCGTCATTCTGGATGTCAGCATCGATCAAGGCGGTTGTTTCGAGACATCGCGCCCCACCACGCACGAGGATCCGGTCTACGTCGAAGAAGAAGTGACTCATTATTGTGTCCCAAATCTCTCGGCAATGGTAGCACGTACGGCCACGCACGCCTTCGTCAACGCAGCCCTCCCCTACCTGCTCGAACTGGTCAATCGCGGCATTCAAAACGCCATCAACACCGTCCCCGCGCTCGAAATGGCTGCCAGCACACATAACGGCGAAATCCGACGCCTTTCACGCCACAGAAACGGGAAGTAATCATGGACTGGAAAAATCTGTATACAGATCGCATCATGACTGCTGAGGAGGCCGTCGCTGCTGTTGAATCAGGCAATCGCCTCTTTCTAACTGGCAACGTCTCCGTCCCCTACACACTTCTGGATGCGCTTGTCAAACGCGCTTCCCAGCTTAAGGATGTCGAAATCTGCCAGGCCCTGACGGTTGGAGCCCCCGCCTATGTTGGACCCGAAATGGAAGGGCATCTGCGCGTGAACACGATGTTCATCAGCGCGAATATCCGCAGCGCTGTACATGATGGACGCGCCGACTTTACCCCCGTCTTGCTCTCAGAATTTCCGCTTTTGTTCAAAAACGGACATCTACCGTTAGATGTCGCCCTGATCCATGTCTCGTTACCCGATGAACACGGTTTCTGTAGTTTGGGTGTTGAAGTCGGTCTGACAAAGACTCCCGCTGAAACCGCAAAGATCGTCATCGCTGAAGTCAATGAGCAAATGCCGCGCACGCTGGGCGACGCCTTCATTCATGTTAGCCGCCTGAACTATATTGTGCCGGTTAACTATCCCATCGCCGAAATGCCGATGGGCGATGGCAACCCCTCACCTGAGATCGAAAGCATGGCAGCCCATATCGCCGAACTCATCCCTGATGGCGCAACCATGCAGATGGGCATTGGTGCAGTCCCCGATGCAGTTTTGAAATACCTCTACGACAAAAAAGATCTCGGCGTTCACACCGAGCTTTTCTCGGATGGCGTGATCGATCTCGTCGAAGCAGGCGTTCTGACCAATGCTGCCAAGACCCTACATCAGGGCAAGATCGTGGCGGGCTTCGTGCTCGGCACCAAACGCCTCTATGATTGGGTCGACGACAACCCGCTGATCGAAATGCGCCGCACTGAATATGTCAACGATCCCTTCGTGGTCGCGCAGAACGAGAAGATGGTGGCGATCAACTCCGCCATCGAGATCGACCTGACAGGACAAGTCTGTGCCGACAGCATCGGGCCAAAACTCTACAGCGGCGTGGGCGGGCAACTTGATTTCATCTACGGGGCATCACGCTCGAAGGGCGGCGTGCCGATCATTGCTCTGCCGAGCGACACCACGACCAGCAGCGGCAAACGCTTTAGCCGTATCACGGGTATGTTGAAGCAAGGCGCGGGTGTGGTAACCACCAGAAACCACGTTCGCTATGTGGTCACAGAACACGGCGTTGCTGACCTATACGGCAAAACCATCCGACAACGCGCACAGGCGTTGATTAGTATCGCCCACCCCGATTTTCGCGCTGACCTCACCAAACAGGCGCGGGAGTTGAATTATTTCTAGTATCGTCTGCCCCTCTCCGCCAAGGGAGAGGGCATTCATTAAATTGGAAGAACCTTATGCAAAGAAAAGCAAAAATTGTCGCCACGATTGGCCCGGCATCTAGTAGCGAAGAGATGCTCGAAAAACTCGTTCTTGCTGGCATGAATGTTGCACGTTTGAATTTCTCGCACGGCACACATGAAGCGCATGCAGCAAATATAGAAAAGATCCGACGCATTTCAAAGAGGCTCAGACGCTCGGTCGGCATTCTGCAAGACCTGCAAGGGCCCAAGATACGTGTTGGCAATCTGCCAGCACCGATTCAACTCGAGATCGGGGAGCAGGTCTGTTTTTATACCAGCGGCGATAAAGCCCCCGTCACGAACGAGAAAGCTATTCCGGTAGATTTTCGGGAATTGTTTGAAACTGTCCACGATGGGGATTCGATGCTGCTGGATGATGGACGCCTGACGATGCGGGTTTTAACTGTCCACCCGCGCAGCCTGGAAGCGGTTGTTGTGGTGGGCGGAAGCTTAACTTCCCACAAGGGAATCAATCTTCCGGGCGTCCGGTTGCGCATTTCCGGCTATACAGCAAAAGATAAAGCTGATCTCGAATTCGGCGTATCCCAAAGTGTTGATGCGGTCGCGGTATCCTTTGTGCGGACAGCCGAAGATGTGATCGAAGTGCGCAATGAAATGGAACGCTTTGCCAAAGGCTATCCAGCGCCGATGTTGATCGCCAAACTGGAGCGCCCCGAAGCGATCGACAATATCGATGCGATTCTGGCAGCTGTGGATGGCGTAATGGTGGCGCGCGGTGACCTGGGCGTGGAAATGCCTCCCGAGCGTGTGCCTGTGCTCCAAAAAATGATTATCCAAAAAGCCAGCGCGCAAGCAAAGATCGTAATCACCGCGACTCAAATGCTAGAGTCGATGATCCATAACCCGCTACCCACACGTGCTGAGGCTTCCGATATTGCAAATGCCATCTTTGACGGGACAGATGCAGTGATGCTTTCAGCAGAATCAGCGGCAGGCGAGTATCCCGTGCAGTCGGTGGAGATGATGGAACGCATCATTAAGGAAGCTGAATCGCATAGCAATGAATGGGGCACCGTGCTCGAACGCAGGATTGGCCTTGGAAAGGGAGATGCGGCGTCGATGTCACGCGCGGCCCGCGAACTGGCAAACGACAAGGACGT
>JBNKMO010000171.1:0-24377 GCA_050293165.1 Anaerolineales bacterium
ACTGTCACCTTCAGAACCTGTAAAGTCCTGTCAACCTTCAAAGAAAGATTGTTACGGTAGTCCTTATGTCGTCTTCATAGGTGACAGTCACTTCCGCTTTTTACAACGTTTATTTGTTCTTTCTATTTCTATTAGCGCTAATCCCTCGAGCATCTAAAGTGTAGGGTGAAAGTGGCTGGTACTAGCAGCCACCATTGAACACGTACTCGATTGTGCGCCAATCAGCGGGGCCATTGTCCATATGCATCAGTCCCGCAGCTGCTCCCGAGTAATAATAGGTGCCATTAAATTGCTCTGATCCCGAAGAAACATTGAATACAATCGAGTAAGACTCCGGTTGGCGCTGAACGAGACTATACGTTCCACTATCATTCCAGGCTCCGTCGATATAGAAATCAAAACTCCCGTTGTCATAGAACGTAAAGGCGGCGCAGTATGGCGTTGTTCCGGCCCAATAGGGGCCGCCATAATAAGCGGAACCGCTGTAATTGGTCATGATCTGGGTCACACTGGGGTCACTGAGCGTCACCGACCCGGATTGATCGCTAAAACTGCCGCCCGGCATGGGGTAAATGGAAGCCTTGCTGCCTCCACTCCAGAACCCGGCACCTGCGGCATAGCTATGACTTCCGGCAGGAACAGTTACGTCCAAATAGCCGCCATTTGCCAGAATAGTTTGCGCTTCTGTCAGAATGACCTCCTGCCCATCGATCAACAATTCGACAATATGATGCGAAGAGTTATTGTAGAAGCGTACAGTTGTGTCTCCACCGTTTCCTGCATTGCCCCCGTTGTTATTGTTATTCCCGCCTGCTGCACTGATTTGGATGGATAGCTGCGAAGTCTTTTCAGTGCTATTGTCGCAGCTCGCACCCCAGGCAGCCAGATTATGGGTATAGGTTGTATCACTTTCGTTAGACGGCACAAAATAGGTATAGCTATCTGTTGCGTTCACTTCATTGCCATCCAGAAATACTTTGCAGGCATTGAGAACATCCCATTGCAGACTAATTGTGTCTCCGGCGGTAGCCGTATTCGGGCCAAAGAAAGAAACGATATCCGCTTCACCGCCGGGAGGAGGCCCTAATACACCGCCGCCACAATCCCAAATGCTGATGCTGTAGGCATTACTATGGATGCTGGCGTTATTTTTGTCGACAACCTCCAGCCAAAATGTGATCGAGCCGTCATTTCCGTTCATGGCGTTGGGGGCAATGCTGCCAATATCAATATCACCAGCATAATCACCGATGCCGAGTTGCCACATTGTCACGTAGCTGGAAGATACAATGCCCGTTGGATCAGACATATCGAACCAAAGTAAGACTTCCTTGATGTTATCAAGCGGGGAGACCGAACTCTCAACGTGAAGGGAAGTCTCCTCTCCATTGAAACAATTGCCATAATAGACAGTGTTTGATGGAGAGTAATTAACGTAGCCAATTTGCAAATTCTGATGAACAGGCGCTTGATTTGCTTTTGCTGTGGGCGCAGGCTTGGTCGGGATGGTCGTTGGTGTGGGGCGGTTATCCTGATTTTCGCTTACAGGTTGAACCCCATTTTGCGACGATTGTGTTGGACGTGGTGTTGCTGTCGCATTATTGTTGCCGCCCGCCGAAACAGCCTGCACCGTTTTCGCAATGGCTGTATTTTCAGCGGCCTGTTTTAATACATCATCCGGTACGTTGGCTGTCGGAAGGCTGCATGCGCCAATGATAATGATTGCTGCTGCCAATAATAAAGAAATCTGTCTTTTATTCATGTTTACCTCTTTTATCGAATCCCGTTGACAAGGGTGTCTCCTTCTTAAAAAAAATAAGCTGATACGTTTTCAGTATCAGCTTATCAAATGCCTCTCTCAAAAAAATCTCAATCCATTATTTTTCGCCCGCCACTTTTTAATTGCTGCTAAACGCTGTATATCTCTTTCGATGGATATCCAGCATATCTACCATTTTTGGGCGTGTTGCGATGCCGCCTTGTTCTTTTGCTTTCTAAAGCAGGCACGTGAACTGATGGCGATGTCGGGCAGCCTTACCTTTGATCTCAGTGTCCTCGGGCGTAGCAAGTGTCCAAGCAATCTCGACTATTTCTCCTAATGCTTGCAATCGAATTTGCTGACTGCCTCTTGAAAGAGGGTATAGGCAAGTTCTTTGTCTGCGGTGTAGACTTTCCAGCCGAAGGCGCGGTCACCACATACCCATGCGGCTGCTCCGCCAGCGGGGACGGATGTGGTATTTGTTAGGGGCGTATAAAATGCAGTTAGGTCGCCGAGCAAGTTGACGTCCAGTGTGCCGACGCGCGTATCCGCAGTGGGATCCATAATCAGATCAAGCATAAACTGCGGATCGTCTGATCCGTTATTGTATTGCCAGATGAAGAGGGTGAAGTAATCCGGGCGGTAGGCAGCTAGCATTCCGTCGCTATATTTACTGGGGTCTTCAGCATCGCGTACGTCAAAGAGGGCGATGTCGCTCGGGTGTCCGATGCAGAATTGATATTCGCAAAAGAGACCTTCGAGTGCCGGGGCAGCGGGCGTGAAGGTAGGATAAGGGGTGTAGGTTGGCGGAATGGTTGGTTGGGGTTGTGCCGTGAGTATGGCGGCAACAGTGTCTTCAACACTGTTTGTAGGCACCGTTGTTTTGGGCTTGCAGGCAGTCAGAAATACGACAAATATGATGAAGGGAAGAAGTTTTTTTAACATTGCAAGATTATACGATGAAAAAGGGAGTGCGCGCACTCCCTTTTTCTCATGGTACCCCGTCCATTAAAAACGTAGAGGCGGGATTGTAGGATTACATTAGAAATTCAAGATAAACTCTGGACGTCTCATATGGATTGGGCGCTAAAGGCCTGTCAGGTTGACATCGTAGAAGAGGATGGCAGCGACTGTGCCCCCGATCAGAACGAGAGGGTAGAGAACGCGCATGGTCCAGAAAAGGACGCTGATGATCTTTTCGTTGCCTTCTTGAGTGGATTTATGCCAAGCAATGATGCTGATGAATAGCTCGGTTGCGAGCAAGCCATAGATGGCGTAAAAGGCGTAGTCGAGTGCGACGGTGTAACCGACATTGAGCCGCCCCGAGAGATCGACATGGAAGAAGACCACGCTGAGTACAGTGCCGGTCATAATGCTGGTGATGGTTTCAAATTCTCTACCGGGGAGAAAGAGACCGAGATATGCCAGAATGATGATACAGAAAACGGGCAGCATCGTTTTAGCGGTGAAGCGGATTACGTCGCGTTTGATCTGGATGGCGGCATTGAAACGTGAATGTTCAATATCAGATTTTTGCCCAAATTGTTCAGGGTTGCCGCGCGTGGTGTATTCGTGGATGCTGTCTGCGTAGAAGAATCCATTGGTTGGTTTCCAGTCGTTGACGGCATCGAAAGCGTGGGCTTTATCGAGACTTTCGAGAATGGTCTTGCGGGTGGTGACGTCACCCAAGCCGAGAGTATCGACGACGAAGATCAGATTTTTGCGTTCGAGCATATTGTGGCGCAAGTGAATCGAGAGATACTGTTCATCAAACGGGTATTTGCCCAGATTGAATGGATCTGTGAAGACGTCGCGGATACGGAATAGGCGATAGGATGTTTCTCCCAGCTCTTTTTCGATCAGCGGATCGTCGAGTGAGATTTGTTCAACAGAATTGTCAAAAACGATATGGTCGAAATCCAGATCGCCATTGTAGCGGAACCAAAGATAGAAGTCAGCCAGGAAGGTGTGTTCACCATCAACATCGACATTGTTGAATTCATTAATATCAATGCCGACATAGACAATTTGGGTGAGGTAAAGGCATTTCTCACCCACGCGTATCATGGCACCTTCATCAATTCTGTTTTCGATTTCTTCATCGGTTTCATGCCCGTCAAGGGCCGCGAGTTGGACCGGAGCGGAGATGAACTTCCCTCCTTGGAAAGAACCCATTGCCATTGGCTGAACAAAGTTGTTTTCACCGGTAAAGTAGATATTTCCGGTAATGCCTTCGATGGCCTCCTCGGGCGTGTCAATCGAATCGAGGTAATCGCGCAGTTTTTCGCGATCTTCTTTTAGATTATCGGGATTGCCAGAAATCCCAGCCGAACGCATCGCTTCGATAGCGACCAGCGCACTATCGTAGGTGGTGGCAGAAAACCAGGTCGGATATTCATCATAAGTGCTGATGTACTGGTCACGGAAGCGTTGCGCGCCCTCACTGCCAACATCAAAGATCAAAGGGGAGGCGGCGTAGGTGTTTTCCATTTGGTCGGCGCTGCCACCATTGGCTATGTAACGGCTTGCAAAGACCGAATCGCCAACATCATCGCCCCCGACCACTGGTATATTGCGGTAGCGGGTACCGCGAATATTTTTTAGCATTTCCAAGCCGGAAGTTTTGTAGGTGGCAAGGAAAATGAACTCTGGATATTCTTTATAACTTGCGATGATCCTTTTTGCATTATTTTCCAGGTTTGTAGTATTTGCAATTGGATCAACCTGTAGCACTTCCCCGCCCAAAGCCTCGAAAGTCTCTGTAAAAGCATCACGTAAAGATGAGCCATAGGAATTGTCTTCATAGACGATTGTTGCGGATTTGTACCCTAAAGCAGCATAGGCGTATTCAGCAATATAGGAGCCTTGAGCAGTGTTATCGTTGATTACACGGAAAAACCAGTCATTCCCCGTTGTGACATCTGGGGCGGTCGCACCGGAAGTCATTACAGGCATGTGATTCTCAGCATAGACTTTGCCAGCCGCTTCAGCGGCATCACTGTATGTGTTGCCAAGCGAGATTATTGCAGGGGAATTGACAACTTCGAGCGCCATCTCCGGAGATAGAGAGGCGTCCCCACCATCAACATTGATGAGCATTTCGATTGGGTGACCGTTAACGCCGCCCTCGGCATTGGCCTTGTCCAAATAAAGCTGAACTGAGTTAATTGCACGAGCGGTCCCCTCATGCTCTTCGGCATTCCCCAGAACGGTAACCGATACATAGATGGGGCTTTTGCTATTTGCCTGATTTACGCGGTAAAGCCAAAAACCTGCAGTGAAAATAACCAAGACAAGAATAATAATGAGGACACTCTTATTTTTCATAGCTAGCTTCTCCTAACGAAAAGTGTGATTGGGCAATTATAGATGCTTTTTGTCAATAGCGGGTTGGTCATCCTTATCAGTTTTGTTATGTATAAACGCAAAAACACGCACCTTTTTTTGAGGTGCGTGTTTTGTAGGATTGATTATTCTGATATGTTTACTTGACGTATTCTTTTGCTGCGTTGATAATTGCTTCTTCATCTGTAAAGCGTTTTATGCCAGCACCAACGATCTCTTCCAATGCTTGTGGACTCAATGCGCCAAGTTGGGCGAATGTGTAGATACCACTCTCATTTAGTTTTTTCTTGATCACAGGACCAATCCCTTTGATCTTCTCAAGCGGATCTGCGAAGATTTCATCTTCTTGTTTGGGTGTTGTTTCAACGCTTTTCTCTTCCAATAGTGAGATAGGCTTTTGAGAAGTCTCTTGCGGTTCAAAATAGGTTTTAAGTTTTTCTAGCCATTCTTCCCAATTCCCGTCTTTTAGGAACCATCCAGCTAAAAAACCGACGATTAAGAGTATCAGTCTGCTCATGATTTTCTCCTTTGTCATATGCAATTAGAGTCAAAATAAGTATACAGCAAATCAGCAAGGAAATTTGTTATATAACTCTAAGGATAAGTTGTTGTAATTCAGGTAAAATGGGTCTAATTACAAGCGCAAAAGAATCAAGGAGAAAAACCTGATGACAACCGTTACCTATTCCATTCCAAATATTTCCTGCGGACATTGCGTCCACACCATCCAGACCGAAGTGGCTGACCTTGATGGCGTCCAAACCGTCACTGCTAGCGAAGATACCAAACAGGTTGAGATCGTTTTCGACGCTCCCGCCAGCGAAGAAGGTATTAAAGCTCTCTTGGCTGAAATTAATTATCCTGCCGCCTAAAGTACTTTACCGCCTTACTATCAATATTACGCAATACGTTTTGCGCACCTCATTGCGTAATGCGTATTGCGTAATTTTTTAATTATGACAAAACAACTTACGATTCCTATTACTGGTATGACCTGTGCCAATTGTGTTGCAACCGTTGAGCGCAACCTGAAAAAACTCGATGGCGTTGATGCCGCGGTCGTCAATCTCTCCTCTGAACGGGCGACCTTTGACTTCGACCCCGACCTATTGACCCTTGATGCCGTCATCGCTCGTGTTGAGCGAGCGGGATACGGCGTCGCGACAGGTGAAGCGGAGCTGGTGATTAAACGCCTTGCTGATGATAACGATGCTCGTCGCCTTGAGAAAGCCCTCAACGAGCTTGACGGTGTCCTCGAAGCCAAGGTTACCTTCACGACCGAAAAAGCACGCGTTACCTACGTCCCGACTATTGTCACCCCAACGGAACTGCGTCAGGCGGTTTCCGCCGCTGGCTTCGATTCTCTCGAACTGAGCGGTGACACGGAAGATGCCGAAGCCAAAGCGCGTGCCGAAGAAATTGCCAATCAACGCCACTTACTGATTATTGGCTTACTGTTCACTATCCCCCTCTTTCTCTTCTCGATGGCACGTGACTTCAGTCTCCTGCCGATGTGGTCGCATGAACTTTGGGCGAACTGGCTCATGTTCGTTCTTGCCACGCCCGTCCAATTCTATGTTGGTTGGCAGTATTACGTCGGCGGCTACAAAGCGTTGCGGAACGGCTCTGCCAACATGGATGTCCTCGTGGCGATGGGTTCCTCGGTCGCCTACTTCTACTCGATCATCATCATGCTCGGCATCCTGCCGGGGCACGTTTATTTCGAGACTGCCGCTGTCATCATCACACTCATTCGTGTCGGTAAATATCTCGAAGCGCGTGCCAAGGGACGCACCAGCGAAGCGATTAAAAAGCTGATGGGCTTGCGCCCTAAAACGGCGCGCGTCATCCGCAATGGTATCGAGAGTGAAATTCCCCTCGATAATGTGCTTGTCGGCGATTTATTGCTCGTCAAACCTGGTGAGACCATTCCCGTCGATGGTATAGTTCTTGATGGACGTTCCTCCGTTGACGAATCCATGCTCACTGGCGAATCGCTCCCCGTTGAAAAGCAAAAAGATGATCCCGTTATCGGGGCGACCCTTAACAAGCTTGGTTTGCTCAAGCTCGAAGCCACTAAAGTTGGCAAAGAGACCGCTCTCGCACAGATCATCAAGTTGGTGGAAGATGCTCAGGGTTCAAAAGCACCTATCCAGAAGCTGGCAGATCAGGTCTCGAGCGTCTTCGTGCCCGTCGTCCTCGTTCTTGCGGCTCTTACTTTCGCTGTCTGGTATTTCCTCGTCCCGCTCCCCGTTAATTCCGATGTCAGTCTTTTCACGCGCGCCCTCGTCAATCTCGTCGCGGTGCTAGTGATTGCCTGTCCCTGCGCGATGGGACTTGCCACGCCGACCGCCGTTATGGTTGGGACGGGCAAAGGTGCCGAGATGGGCATCCTTTTCCGTTCCAGTGCTGGTCTTGAAACCGCCGGAAAGATTTCGACCGTTGTGCTCGACAAAACGGGCACGATTACCAAAGGCCAGCCCGCCGTGACCGATATTGTGGTAGCAGATAGCTGGGATGCGGACGGATTACTGGCTCTGGCAGCTTCGGTAGAAAAAGGCAGTGAACATCCCCTCGGTGAAGCGATCTGGGCGGAAGCGACCTCCCGTGAACTTGCTCTCGCTGAAATTACAGATTTCCAGTCTCAGACAGGATTCGGCGTCAAAGCCGTTGTGGACGGTAGGGAGGTGGCTGTGGGCAACCTGCGCATGATGGACGGTCTGCCGCTCAACGGCTTGGACACTGATGTCTCCCGCCTGCAATCCGAAGCCAAAACCGCCATGCTCGTCGCTGTGGATGGACAGGTTGCTGGCGTGATCGCTGTTGCTGACACCGTCAAAGATGGCTCTGTCGAAGCGATTGCGGACTTGCACAAGATGGGCCTGCAAGTCGTTATGATCACAGGCGATAACCGGGCCACCGCTGAAGCGATTGGCAAAGAAGTCGGTGTTGATAAAGTCATCGCTGAAGTCCTGCCTGCAGGCAAAGTTGATGAAATTAAAAAATTACAAAAAGCAGATGGATTTGCGAGGAGGGCGATAGCCCGACGAAGCAATCTCACGAATGATGAGACCACTTCGTCGCAAAAGCATGCTTCTCGCGGAATCATAGCTATGGTCGGTGACGGCATCAACGACGCCCCAGCTCTCGCCCAAGCCGACGTGGGCATCGCCATCGGCACCGGCACGGATGTCGCTATGGCAGCTGCTCCCGTCACCCTGATGAGCGGCGATATTCGCGGTGTGGTACGTGCCATTCAACTCTCTCGTAAAACACTGGCGACCATTAAACAGAATTTATTCTGGGCGTTCTTCTACAACGTTATCCTGATTCCCGCCGCTGCGATGGGGTTTATCAATCCCATGCTCGCTGCGCTGGCGATGGCGTTCAGCTCAGTTTCGGTTGTGAGCAATAGCTTGCGCTTGAGACGGACGAAGATTTAGGCTTAAATCAGAGCCTAAGTGTTTTCAAAGCACTCTTTTTATACGTCTGCAATTGGATGATATGAGATTTATAAATTCATCATTTCTCATCACGGTAGATAAAAACAGAACATTTGATCTTGCTAAGTTTAGGAAAACCTTGTATACTTGCAACGTATTTTTAGAAAGTAAAAATTAAATAGTAGTCTTGTAGTAGGTAATACCTGCCACGCTACATATATCTGCCCGACTGACGAATAAACGCGGGGCAGCTTGAGAAATCAGGCTGTCCCGCGTTTTTGCTTAAAGGGCATGCCCGATAAAACATATAAGGAGTATGCAATGGGTAAAAAAAGCAAAAGAGAAGTTGAGTTTTCGTTTCGCTATCACTCTTCTAAAGAAAACAAAGATGATGAGAGCAATAATAAGGACGTTAGCTATATCATAGAGTTTCTTAGTTTTCTGGCTTCCATACCTGACTTGGGTAATTTTCTGGGGGCTTTTATTCTCTTTATCAGCAATTTAGTTCGTAAACTGATTTCGTAATTGGTGTTGGTGAATAATCACGGTTTTTGTGAATCTCTTTTCCTGCTTATGCAGAGACGGATCATTTTTTAGCACGACACGATTACATCATTGCGAGGCGTTTTTTTACCGAAGCAATCTCCCTGATTGGGTAGGGGATTGCTTCACTTCGTTCGCAATGGCAAAGTAAATTAAACAACTCTCCCCCAAATTCCACGTTTTTGGAATTTGGGGGAGATGCCCTTTAGGGCAGAGGGGGCAATACGGTATTCATTTTTCTTCGGGCATTTGCTAATTGAACGGTAGCAAGACAGAAGAAAGAGCGATGCGGTTCTTTTAATCGATCAACAACTTGACACTAATATCGACGCCTAGCTCGTCGCTGAGGTCATCCATTTTGTCCCGCAAATCGTGTAAGGTGAGCGTGGGCGGTGCCGCGACTTCGGTGACCATCGAGAAGAGCGGGGTGCCTGTATTTGGTGCGTTGGTGACTTCCGTCTCCACATCTTCGAATTGGATGTGCATCTCTGTTAGATATTCCGCCACGGCGTGGACTATGCCCTCGTGGTCGGCACCCCAGACGGAGACTTCGTAAGGCACAAAGCCTTTGAACTTTTGTATGCGAGTTAGATCGGTTTCGCGGACGAAGACATCCAGCCCTTTTGCTTCAAAGCCTTCCAGGGTTTGGTTGCATTCTTCGCGCTGCTCGCTTTGAAGGGAGAGCATCATTATCATCGCAAATTCACCGCCCAGGCGCATCATGCGGCTTTCGACGATATTGGCATTGCTCTCGGCGATGGTTTCGGTCACTTCGGCGACCAGCCCGCGTTTATCGGGTCCGACAATGGTAACGACAAGATGTGTTTTTGACATTATTTTCTCCTGCATATTTTTCAAAATAAGAGACAAGAACTTCAAATTTATTGTAGCATGACTTGGTAATAAGGTTGCTTTTGTGGCAAAGATCGCAAGGGGACTTGTACTACCAGGGTTTAAAATAAGACTATGGTAGTCCTAGCAGAATAGTATTTCCCGTGATATTATCACGGTCTGTTTGCTTTCTTTAAGGATAACACTGATGCTTTTGAGCTCTACCAAAAAGAATTGCCCCAATCAATACCACAATCAATACTCCTTATCTTAGGTCGTTAAGCGATTAGGCATGTCTGTCTAGTCGCTTTTTTTTAATATGTTCATGTTCAAAGGAGAAAATATGTACATCAGAACCACAGGTAAATGGGGGAGTATTATTGCTCTAGCGCTGGTAGCAGCGTTGCTTGTCTCTAATGCAGCCTTTGCGGCTCAGTCAGCAATTGCGCCGGCTGTTGGGGATGTTGTCATCAATGAGTTTGTGGCGGCGAACGACGTTGTCCAAACAAGCGAGTGGGTGGAGCTTTATAACACAACAGCCCAAACTCTCGATATCGGCGGTATGTATATTGATGATATTGCCGGGGGCGGCGGGGCAGCCAAGTTGATCCCTGCAGGAACAACCATCACAGCAGGTGGTTACTATGTAATGACCTTTAATTCATTCCTGAATAATAGCGGTGATGATGTGCGTCTGCTTGGCACAGATGGCAGCACCGTACATGATTCTTATACCTATACTTCTGCGACCAAGGACATGAGTTGGTGTCGTAAACCGGATGGCGGCACTTGGGATTCCCTTGAATGTGATCCATCTCAAGGCTCATCCAATGCCCCTGCTCCTTCAGCCCCTGCCATCGGCGAAGTTCTCATCAATGAGTTTGTCGCAGCAAATGGCACTGTGCAATTAACAGAGTGGGTCGAATTGTTCAATACCACTGGGCAGGATTTAGATATTAGCGGTATGTATATTGATGATATTGCTGCTGGTGGTGGTGCTCCAAAGCTGATCCCCTCCGGCACAATTATTGCCGCCGGTGACTACTATGTGATGACCTTTAGCTCCCTGCTAAACAATACTGGTGATGATGTGCGTTTGTTGGGCACAGACGGTGTTACTGTTTACGATACGTATACTTACGCTTCTGCTACCAGTGATATGAGCTGGTGTCGCAAGCCAGATGGCGGAAGTTGGAGCGCCATTGAGTGTGATCCAACTCAAGGGGCGACAAATTCGCCTCCGCTCCCGGCTGGAACCTGGACTCCTGGTACACTCGAAATCCATGTTTTCAATGTTGGACAGGGTGAATCGCAGCTAATCATTGGGCCGACCGGCAAAACAATACTGATCGATATCTTTGAATCCAATTGGAATACCAATCAAGGCGCCACATGGGTTGCCGGTGAAATTCGTCGTATTACTGGTGGAACTCATCTCGACTATGTAATGGCATCTCATTACCATTTGGACCACATGGGATATGTTGGTTACGGTGGTATCTGGTCTCTCTTGGAACAACAAGGGATTACCACGGACGCGCTAATCGATCGTGATGGTGGTGTCTGGTCGGATAGCAATAGCGATGGTATTTGTGATCCTAATCTGGAAATCGTCTGGCATAACGCTGGAACCACTTCTGGTACGGGACGCAATTGGCTCTGCTGGGCCACTGATCCGAATTCCTTAGCAGGGCAAATACGCCAAATTGCGCAAATCAACTCCACGACTCAAATTGATCTCGGTATCTCGAGTGGTGTTACAACCAAGATTGTCCAGGTTGATGCGGATGGCGTCATGATGGTGGACGGTGTCACGCCTGTAGCCGGTGACCACACAGCAGATGCGCTACCTCCTTCTGAAAATGATTACTCAATCACCGTTTGGGTTAACTGGGGTGACTTTGACTATGTAACTGGCGGAGATACAGATGGTGAGTATGCCACGAGTTCCTTTGGCTACGCATATAATGATGTTGAAACCAATATCGCCAATCGTATCGGGCAGGAAGTAGAAGTTATCTGGGTCAATCATCACGGTTCCAGCCACTCAACCAACCAGAATTTTGTTGATATGCTTAACCCGACCGTGGCAATCTACAGCCCCGGAGAAACAAATAGTTACGGTCACCCCGATCAGGGTGTTCTTAACCGCTTATACACCAACGGTACACACCAATACTTCACGCAGCGCGGCGATCCGAATCGCGACTATTATGACTCCGTCATTGTGAATGACAATGTCGTTGTGCAAGTTACCGATGGAACTCACTACACTGTCAACGGTGATGCATATGTTGCCACCACTCCGGGGGCACCGGTTGCGGCTTCAGTCGGTGACGTGCTTGTCAACGAAGTTTTACCCGCTCCTTCAACGCTTTTCTCCACCGAATGGGTTGAACTTTATAACATGACGAGCAACACTCTTGATATCAGTGGTATGTGGATTGATGATATTCTCAGCGGTGGCGGCTCACCAAAGCAGATCCCTGCCGACACCTTCCTGGCACCTGGCGCTTACTATGTCATGGATACCAACAGTTTCTTCAATAATTCTGGTGATAGTGTATATTTGCTAGGCACAGATGGCTCGACAGTTTTTGATAGCCATTCTTACAGTAGCTCCAGTTCAGATCTGTCCCATTGCCGACAGCCAAATGGCGGTGTATGGGCCACTAATTGTGTTGCAACTTATGGAACCAGTAACTAACTAGTCTTATAAGCAACTACGTGAAGAGGCAGGCGACAGCCTGCCTCTTTTTTCATCTACTATGCATAACTCTCCCTTATTTCAGGCTTTTTTTGAGCATCCCGATAGCCTCTGCGGTCAACACGATCCGACCTTACCTGTTGCGGCAATCCAGTCTCTTGAAACGCGCTTGCATATCATCACGCTCGGAAGTGTTCTTGATAAAAAAATAAATTCAAAGCGTTGGGCTGATTTGATAAAACTAGAAGGGCATTGGTTGCTCGATTCGTCACTGGTTGCCTATAAATCATCACATCAGGTTTTGCAGGCTTTACAAGAAGAAAAGATTCGCAGCCCACAGCATATTGCACGCGTTTGGTGGCAAATATGTCGTGGGGTACAGGGGCGCTTTAACGGATCGTTTCGTGCGCTCCTGCAAGCTAATAGTGATGATGCCCTCTCCGTACAAAATTATTTGCGCAAAAGCCGAACAACCTTCCCTGTTTTATCTGCTCCAATTACATCTGCTCACTGGCTGGATATGGTCCATCGCAGAGGGAAAGTTCAGCTTCAGCGTTGGGAGAAACTCCGCGTTACTCTTCCTGTCAGACAAAGAAAAACAGCCCTTTTATTTGGACTAGACGATGCTGATCTTCATCCTGCCCTTGCGCTTGCGCTACATGCGTGGCCTTCAGCTTGCCAGCACGTCGACGAAATCTCTTGCGGACTGGAGGATTGTCCTCGTCACTAGCTACGCAAATATGGGGAGTGTAACGTTGCAAAAGAATATCTGTTAGTGGAGCACTTTGAAAGCGGGGAAAGAATGATACAAAGCATTTTTTAGGATAGGCACCAAATCCAAACTCAAATAAAAAAGAACGGGTGTATACTGTCCCGACCATCAAAGGAGACATATACCATGAATTCTGGCATCCTCTACGCCCTTGCAACCTATATTCTGTGGGGGCTTTTCCCTATCTACTGGAAGCAACTACATCATATTGGGGCAGGGCAATTGATCGCCCATCGTATTTTTTGGTCTTTTATAATGTTATTGAGCGTGGTTTTAGCAACCGGACAATGGAAAAAGCTGCGTGCCAAAGTGGATGCGCGCACGCTCAAATGGCACGGCGCAGCTGCCGTTTTGCTGGGCATAAACTGGCTCACTTACGTTTGGGCTGTCAATAATGGCTATATTGTTGAGAGCAGTTTGGGCTACTTTATCAACCCGCTCTTTAGCGTTTTTCTTGGCATGGTTTTTCTCAAAGAGCGTTTGCGTTCTCTACAGTGGGTGCCTGTTGGGTTGGCGGCGATCGGTGTTGTATATCTGACCTTTGTCTATGGTCGTCTGCCGTGGATCGCACTTATACTGGCGAGCACCTTTGGTGTTTATGGTCTGCTCAAAAAACAATCATCACTTGGCTCACTCTATGGCCTAACCCTCGAAACAGGCATTATGCTTTTGCCCGCGCTGGGCTATCTCACCTATATTGGGTTTCAGGGCAATGCCGCTTTCTTGGCAATCGATACGAAGACGGATCTTTTCCTGATCGGTGCAGGTTTGGTGACGGCAGTGCCGTTACTCACCTTTGCCAAAGCTGCCCAAAGTATCCCGCTTACGATGATCGGTCTCATGCAATACATCGCACCAACAGGGCAATTCCTGATCGGGGTTTTAATTTATAAGGAAGAATTTACTTCTTCACAGGCAATCGGCTTTGTCGTGATCTGGATCGCTTTGATCTTTTTCTGGGCTGAAGGTTGGGTTGCATCTCGTAAGGTGAAAAAACAAAAGGTATAGACGTTACGCTTCTTCTCTCATGTATAATTCGGTTTGTTGTCCCTGTTATGCAAGGAGGATTATTTATGTCTGTTAAAAAGAAAAAAGGCGTAATCGCGATTTTGACTGGCGGGGGTGATGTGCCGGGGCTGAATCCCGCTATCCGTGCGGTAACCATCCGTGCACTGCGAGAGGGATATCAGGTGATTGGTATTCGGCGTGGCTGGGCAGGGTTGGTTGATCTTGTGCGCGATGAAAAAGTGGATAACAGCAATTCTTATATCACGCTGAGCAGTAATATCGTTAATCGTGCGGGGCGTACAGGAGGGACATTTTTACACACCTCCCGTACAAAGCCCAGCCATGTAAAACGTGCGGATATCCCAGAGCATCTCAAAGAAAAATACACGGATGATATTAACGACTTGACCGAAGAAGTGCTCAAAAATCTCGACTTCCTCGGCGTCGATTATCTAATCCCTATTGGTGGCGATGATACGCTCAGCTATGGCGTCCGTCTTTATCAGGAAGGTGTCAAGGTCGTTGCCATCCCAAAGACGATGGATAATGATGTTCCGGGGACGGATTATTGCATCGGCTTTAGCACCTGCGTTACGCGCACAATCGCACTCACGAACAATCTGCGCACGGTGGCGGGCTCGCATGAGCGCTTTTTAATCCTTGAAGTCTTTGGACGGTATGCCGGTTTCACGGCCTTGTTGCCGACGATGGCCGGAGCTGCCAATCGCTGTGTTATTCCCGAATATAATTTCGACATCGAAAAACTGACCGAGCTTCTGGTAGAAGACCGTATGCAAAATCCAAGTCGCTATGCAATTGCGCTTGTCTCCGAAGGTGCTATGTTCAAGGGCGGCGAAATGGTTTTCAAAGACCGCACGGCCGATGCCTACGGTCACGCAAAGCTGGGCGGGATCGGCGATCTTGTCTCTGAAGAAATTAAGCATATCTCGCCAAAATACAATAACGGTAAAACCATCAGCGTTGTCAATCAGAAATTGGGTTATATGGTGCGTGGCGGTGATCCCGATGCCATCGACTCGGTAGTCCCAATGGCCTTCGGGAATCTTGCGCTCGATTTGATTCTAAAGGGCTTGCATGGTCGTCTGGTTGTGCTCAAAAACGGACGCTACGATAATGTTCCCATTGAGATCATCACCAGCCGTAAGAAACTGGTCGATGTTGGGCAGTTCTACAATACCGACCGCTACCGCCCGAATTACGAGAGTTTCGAGATGAAGCCCTTACTCATTATGACCAGTGAACTCTAGGCGAATAATAGGCCGTCATCAATTAATGATGACGGCTTACTTATATGAGAAGGACAAGATGGATAATACGATTGCGAACCGCAGTGCTGCCATGCACTGGCAGAAAAGATATGATGTCGATGCGCCGAAAGTGGGCGAGATCGCTCCTGATTTTGAGTTGCATGATGCCAATGGGCAGAATCCTGTGCGCCTGTCAGGTTTCCGTCAAACGAAACCTGTGGCGTTGGTCTTCGGCAGTTTTACCTGACCACCCTACGTGCGTGGGACCGTGAGTCTCACCGAGCTATATGCAAGGTACCATGAAAAGATACAATTTCTCCCGATCTATATCCGCGAAGCACACCCCGTGGATGGCTGGTGGTTTGGCGGCAATCCGTTTACGAAACGGATTATGCGTATTTTCGCGCCGAAGATGGCAATGGATGTCCACGACCCGCAAACACTCGAGCAACGGAGGCAAGTTGCTGGTACGTGCGAGACGTCGCTATCCTATGGTATTCGCACCTACGTCGATGAAATGGATGATGCTGTCAATCGCGCTTATGCTGCCTGGCCCACGCGTCTCTATCTGATTGACACAGCTGGGGTGGTGGTTTATGCCGGAGGCTTGGGCCCCTATGATTTTCATCCGCATAAATTGGAGAAGGCAATTGCAACTTATCTTATAACCGAAGTACAATGATTTTATGCACGAGTTATCCGTAACTGAGAGTATTTTGGAAGTGACCTTACGCCATGCAAAATCGCATGATGCAAAAAAAGTGACCGATATTTATTTAGTGCTTGGTGATTGGTCGACGATTATTGATGATTCTGTGCAGTTTCATTGGGATATTTTGAGTGAAAACACGTTGGCCTCAGGGGCGAGATTGCATTTTGAGCGTATTCCAGTGGAGCTTTTTTGCCTTGATTGTGCCAACACGTATACCCCAACCGACAAAGAACTGATTTGCCCTAAATGCGAGGGTTCGCGTGTGCGCGTAACAAAAGGCGATGAATTTAGTATTGATTCGATTGAGATAGAGACATAAAACGTGATGAGTGAAATGTGATTTTCACGTTTTACGCTTCACGTTTCAGCCTCCAAATTTTCGTGTACAAAGAAAAAAGGAAATCCCATGACCAAAAAAGTCCCTGTAGTAGAAAAAATCCTCGGCGCAAACGAAAGCCTCGCCGAAAAAAACCGTGCTCGCCTTGACGAACACAACGTCTTTGGCATCAACCTGATGGCCTCCCCTGGTGCGGGCAAAACCTCGCTGATTGAGCAGACTTTGCCCAAATTGGCCGAGCGCTATCGCATCGCTGTCATCGACGGCGACATCGCCACCAGCATCGACGCCGATCGTGCGGCTCAGGCAGGCGCAGATATTGCTGTGCAAGTCAACACAGGCGGCAATTGCCATCTCGACGCTGTTATGCTCCAAAAAGGCATGGAAGAAATCGACTTCTCCGAGATTGACCTGCTGCTCGTAGAGAACGTTGGCAACCTCGTCTGCCCCGCGAACTTCGTGCTCGGTACCCACAAAAGCGTGCTGGTTGCCTCTGTTCCCGAAGGCGACGATAAGCCCTACAAATACCCGGGCATGTATCGTGGCGTGCAGGCGCTCATTGTCAATAAGATCGACCTGATGCCCTACATCCCCTTTAAAATGGATTACTTCCGCAAGGGCGTCGAAGTGCTCAATCCTGGGTTGGTCACCTTCCCTGTTTCTTGCGCCACAGGCGAAGGGATCGAAGATTGGGTCAACTGGATCATCGCCGAAGTCGAAGCGAATAAAAAGTAATCTAGTTCCTAAGCGGAGCGACCGATGGGGAGCGCAGTCGAAGGACGGCGTTTTCCAGAACCGCTCTTCGACTACAGCTCCGCTTCGCTTCGTTTCCGCTCAGAGACTGCTAGATATAAAAT
The DNA here is from genome assembly GCA_050293165.1 of Anaerolineales bacterium. Lineage (GTDB taxonomy): Bacteria > Chloroflexota > Anaerolineae > Anaerolineales > Villigracilaceae > Desulfolinea. The sequence goes on from JBNKMO010000171.1 coordinate 17,583, forward strand.
GACCGAAAAAACGGGACTCCGCATCCATATCACAGGCGTTGTGCAGGGCGTTGGATTTCGCCCCTTCGTCTATGGATTGGCGTCCCGTTTTGCGTTAATGGGTTGGGTACGCAACACCTCCGCAGGTGTGGACATCGAAGTCGATGGGGATGCGGATGTGCTGGATGCCTTCGCCCGTGCATTGCAGGATGAAGCCCCGCCGCTTTCCCGCATAGATGACTTCACCGTAACGCCCGTGGATTGGGCTGGGTTCCGTTCCTTCGACATTATCCACTCCGAAGCAGTTGATGGCGCCTTCCAGCCCATCTCCCCCGATTACACTATCTGCCCGGACTGTTTGCGTGAACTCTTCGACCCCGCCGACCACCGTTACCGCTACCCCTTCATCAACTGCACCAATTGTGGACCTCGCTTCACGATTATCAAAGACATTCCCTACGACCGCCCCGAAACCACGATGGCACCCTTCCCGATGTGTGATGTCTGTGCCGAAGAATACCAAAATCCGCTCGACAGGCGTTTTCATGCGCAACCTGTAGCGTGTCCCGATTGTGGGCCGAAAATCTGGTTAGAAAGCGTAAGGGCGGACGGCCGTCCGCCCCTACACGAGAACGACGACGCTATTTTTACGACACAGAAATTATTGCAAGATGGCAAGATTTTAGCGATAAAAGGACTTGGTGGATTCCATCTTGCTTGTGACGCCACCAACGTCACCGCCGTCAGCGAACTGCGCAAACGCAAACTCCGTGTCGATAAACCCTTCGCGCTGATGATGCCCGATCTTGCTACCGTTGAAGAGCATTGTTTCCTCAACGACGCCGAGCGCGAAGCCCTCGAATCGATTGCGCGTCCAATAGTGCTGTTCCAACGTAAACCCGATTCGCCCATCGCCAAAGAAGTTGCTCCAGGACAGGATGTCATCGGCGTAATGTTGCCTTATACGCCCTTGCATTATTTGTTGTTCGCATCACGAGCGGCAAGTAGCAAGTCGCAAGATACAAGTGAAACAGATCATTTGTCACTCGTCACGTATCACGCATCACGTTTCACACTCCCGCCTTTAGTCATGACCAGCGGCAATCTGAGCGAAGAACCCATTGCCTATACAAATGAGGATGCGCGCGAAAGGCTCTCATCCCTTGCCGATGCTTTCTTAATGCACAACCGTGATATTCATGTGCGTTGTGATGACTCTGTTACAAGGGTTTTCGAGAAGGAAATTTACCCCATTCGGCGCTCGCGTTGTTACGCCCCCTTCCCCGTAAAATTGCCCTGGGATGTGTCGCCGCTTCTTGCTGCGGGGGCTGAGTTGAAGAACACTTTCTGTATTACCAATCAGAATTACGCCTTCATGAGTCATCATATCGGCAATCTTGAGAACTTCGAGACCTTGCAATCCTTCGAGCAAGGTGTAGAGCATTTTGAAAAACTCTTCCGCGTCAAACCCGAAGCGATTGCTTATGACCTGCATCCTAATTATTTAGCGACGCGTTATGCAATTGAACGTGCCGAACGTGATGACCTACTAGCGGTGGGCATCCAACATCACCATGCCCACATCGCATCGGTAGTGGCGGAGCATGGCTTGAGCGGTGATGAGAAGGTCATCGGCGTGGCGTTTGACGGTACCGGCTATGGCGACGATGGCAATATCTGGGGCGGCGAATTTCTGATAGCGGATTATGCCGGTTATGAGCGTGCGGCTCATCTGGAATACTTCCCCTTAGCAGGTGGGGATGCAGCGACGAAGCGCCCGGCACGCGCAGCTTTGGGCTTGCTCTGGCAACTCGGCGTGGATTGGGACGAATATCTGCCCCCCATGCAAAATCTGTGCTCTGAAGAACGGATGGCCTTGCGAATTCAGCTAGAGAAGAAATTGAATACACCGCTAACCTCCAGCATGGGACGCTTTTTTGATGCAGCGGCAGCTTTAGCAGGTGGCAGACAAAGCGTCAATTATGAAGCGCAGGGAGCGATCGAGTTCGAGGCTTTAGCGGATAATGCCGAACTCGGCAGCTATTCTTTTTGCAATGAGCAAGCCCAAATTCAGGTGCGCAGCGGCATTTTATCCCTTTTGAAAGATGTGCAGAATAATATTCCGATCTCGACGATTTCTGCGAAATTTCATAATGGCGTCGCTGGGATGGTTTTGAAAACTTGTGTTTCTTTGCGTGAGAAAAGCGGAGTTAATACAGTCGCATTAAGTGGTGGGGTATGGCAGAATATGTTTTTACTGCGGCACACAGTAGATGCGTTGCGGGTAAATAATTTTGAAATTTTGATCCACCGCGAGGTGCCGACAAATGACGGCGGGCTGGCGTTGGGGCAGGCTGCAATTGCGGCTTGGAAGTTGAAATGATATTCACCACCTTTGGAGGTAGATATGTGTTTAGGTGTTCCTGGAAAAATTGTTGAGATTGATGACAGCGGTGCATTACGCATGGCAAAAGTGGATTTTGGCGGTATCGTGCGGCAGGCTTGCCTCGAGTATGTGCCCGAAGCAGAAGTTGGCAATTATGTTGTCATCCATGTTGGATTTGCAATCAACTTGTTGAGCGAGGAAGAAGCGATGGATTCGCTGGCTGCGCTCAAGGAATTGGTTAGTTTAGAGGACGAGCTGGGCATTGGCTACGATGGCAAGGCATCCGACCTATGAAATACGTCGAAGAATATCGGGATGCTCCGCTCGTCAAGGGCATCATCGAGCAGATTCGACGCACTTTGACCCGCGAGTGGACGCTGATGGAAATCTGCGGCGGGCAGACGCATGCCATTATGCGGCATGGGATTGACCAGTTATTACCCGACGAGATCGAACTCGTGCACGGCCCTGGATGTCCGGTTTGCGTGACGCCCTTGGAGTTGATCGACAAAGCCCTAGCGATTGCCGCCCAACCGAACGTCATCTTCTGTTCGTATGGAGACATGTTACGCGTCCCCGGCTCGACCGATGACCTTTTCTCGATCCGAGCTGCGGGTGGCGATGTGCGAGTGGTCTACTCGCCCCTCGATGCGGTCACAATTGCTCAGCAAAATACCGATAAGGAAGTGGTTTTCTTCGCCATTGGTTTTGAGACAACCGCTCCCGCCAATGTGATGAGCGTTGTGCAGGCGCAAATGCTGGGTGTAACGAATTACAGCATTTTGGTCTCGCATGTGCGCGTGCCACCGGCGTTACATGCCATTCTTGGCTCACCGAGCAACCGTGTGCAGGGTTTTTTACTGGCGGGTCACGTTTGCGCCGTGATGGGCTACTGGGAATATCCCGAAATTGCGACGCAATACGACATCCCGATGTCGATCACCGGCTTTGAACCGCTCGATATTGTGCAGGGGATTTTGGCGAATGTTCAGAAGCTCGAAGCTGGACGTGTGGATATTGAGAACTCCTATTCCCGTGCTGTTACTTTTGAAGGCAATATACCGGCCCAAAAGACAATCGAGAAAGTCTTTCAAGAATGTGACCGCAAATGGCGTGGCATTGGCACGATCCCAATGAGTGGCTGGGAACTGCGTCCCGAGTTTGATATGTTCAACGCTGAAAAGCGTTTTGATGTATCTGCCATCACCACCGAAGAATCCCCGCTTTGCATTGCGGGCGAAATCTTGCAAGGCTTGAAGAAACCCAATCACTGTGTGGCATTTGGGAAGGAGTGCAACCCCGAACATCCCCTTGGCGCCACGATGGTCTCGACGGAGGGGGCGTGTGCGGCGTATTATAAGTATGGGCGTGGATGAGTTAAAATTGAGGTAGAATAATGCCGCGTTTCTGCAGTGGCTATTTATTAGTAATGCTCGATTTGTTACAGATTCGAATCGGGCGTTATTAGTGGTTTTAGGTAGAAAATTTTGATTAAAAATAAAACTCAACCCCTTATTTATGATAGCGCCAAAAGGCTACATCCGTCAATTGAAGAGTTAAAGGATGTTTTTGCCTTTCGCGATATGATCTTTCAATTGGTGCGTCGGGACGTTGTCACGCGTTATAAACGTTCTTTTTTAGGCATTTTATGGACAATGCTTAATCCGTTAGGAACGATGCTTGTCTTATCTATTGCATTTTCGCAGCTATTCGACATGCGTGGTGTTTATCCAGCTTTTATTATTTCAAATTTGGTAGCATTTAACTTTTTTTCTCAAACGACTACTGTTGCATTAAGTTCTATGTTGTGGGGCAGTGATTTATTTCATCGTATTTATTTGCCGCGCACAGCGTTTGTAATTTCAACGATTGGCACAGGAATTGTTAACATCTTGTTTTCTTTAGTCCCGTTAGTAGTTATTTTTCTCATAACAAAAGTTCCTTTGACTTCTACCGTCATTCTTTTGCCTGTAGCGATTTTGTTTTTGGCTGCTTTTGCTTTGGGATTTAGTTTGTTTCTTTCCACATTTGTGGTTTTTTTTCCTGATGTTGCGGAGATGTATCCGATTCTTTTGACTGCATGGATGTATCTGACTCCGATTATCTATCCTGAAGAGATTTTAGCAAATGTCTTGGGGGGATGGCTTCTTCGCTTAAATCCTCTATACCGCTTGATACGTTTCTTTCGGTTAGTTACGTTTGATGGGCAATACCCAACATCTCTGGAATTTATTGTTGCCATGTTGTTTTCTTTTGGCACTTTGATTTTGGGGTGGATATTCTTTACCAAACAGTCTAAGAAATTTGCCTATTATGTCTAAAGAGTTTTCTCATAATGTCGCTGTTGGGCTTGATGATATTTCTGTTTCCTATCGCCTTCCTGATGAAAAAATTGCAACACTAAAAGAGTATATGATTCGCCTTCTTCAAGGCAAAATACAATACAACTCTTTCGAAGCACTTCACAAGGTAAACTTAACCATCAGAAAAGGAGAGATTTTCGGTGTTTTAGGGCGAAATGGTGCTGGAAAATCTACATTGTTGAAGGTTATTTCCAGAGTTTTGGAACCTACAGAAGGACGTGTTTGGTTGCAAGGAAAGGTTTACCCTCTTTTGCAGCTTGGGGCCGGTTTTCATCCCGAATTGACAGGGATAGAAAACGTATACCTCAATGCTTCTTTGTTAGGGCGTTCCAGATCAGAAGTTGATGAAAAACTGGGAGCGATTGCTGATTTTGCCGAGATTGGCGATTTTATCAATGCTCCTTTACGGACGTATTCTTCCGGGATGATGGCCAGGTTAGGTTTTTCCGTTGCAACAGCATGGGTTCCTGATATTTTAATTCTAGATGAGATTTTATCGGTTGGTGATGCTGCTTTTGTTAAGAAGTGTTCAAATCGCATTGATGAATTTCGTAATAGTGGAGCCACCATTCTATTGGTTTCTCATTCCATTGATATGGTAAAGTCTATGTGTCAACGAGCGGCCTTATTAGATCACGGCAAGTTAATTGCCGTAGGGGATGCTTTAGATGTTGCAGAAGAATATCGAAAAATGATTTTTTAGGAACTGTAGATAACGTGTTGAATAAGCATCAACATGAAAAGTAAAATAAATACTTTTATAAAAGGAGATGAAAATATGCAGATCATCCCAACGAGCATTCCAGATGTTTTATTAATCAAGCCGCGTGTTTTTGAAGATGAACGCGGCTTTTTTATGGAAACATATCACCAGGAGAAAATGCAGGCAGCAGGCATAGATTTTGATTTTGTCCAAGATAATCATTCTCGCTCGCAAAAAGGAACGCTGCGTGGTCTGCACTATCAGATTGAGAATGTGCAAGGGAAATTGGTGCGCGTAGCGGTTGGTGCAATCCTCGATGTGGCAGTCGATTTACGTAAGTCATCACCAACTTTTGGGCAGTGGGCGAGCGCGATTCTTTCTGCCGAAAACAAGCATCAACTTTGGGTGCCACCTGGTTTTGCGCATGGCTTTTATGTGTTGTCTAAGTATGCTGATTTTTTGTATAAAGTAACTGACATTTATAATCATCAGGCAGAACGCTGTTTGTTGTGGAGCGATCCCATAGTTGGGGTGGATTGGCAAATCCCTGAAGGGGAAACGCCGATTTTGTCTGCAAAAGATAAAAAAGGCTTGTTATTAGACGAAGTGGAGGTCTTTGAATAATGTTTGATCGTATTCTTGTGACGGGCGGAGCTGGATTTATTGGCTCAAATTTTATTCGCTATGTTTTGGAGCGACGCGACGATGTAAAGATCATCAACCTGGATTTGTTGACTTATGCTGGCAGCCTTGAAAATCTAAAAAACTTGCCCAATGAAAAGAATTATCATTTTGTGCAAGGTGATATCAGTAATGAAGAATTGGTTGCTAACTTGCTACGGGAGCATGAGATTAACGCGATTGTCCACTTTGCCGCCGAATCGCATGTCGATCGTTCAATTTTGGGTCCGGGGGCTTTTGTTGAGACGAATATCGGTGGCACCTTCCATATGCTTGAAGCTGCCCGTAAGGTTTGGCAGACAGAGAAGCGACTCGGCGCGGATGAAGTCCGTTTTCATCACATCTCGACAGATGAAGTCTATGGCACGCTTGCGCCCGACGATCCGCCCTTTGAAGAGAATACGCCCTATGCGCCGAATTCTCCTTATGCGGCATCCAAAGCTAGTAGTGACCACCTCGTGCGCTCCTACGCCCACACCTACGAATTACCGGTTACACTGACGAACTGCACTAATAACTACGGCCCTTATCAATTCCCCGAAAAACTGATCCCGTTGATGATACTCAATGCTCTTGCGGGCAAGGCTCTGCCCATCTACGGCGACGGGCAGCAAATTCGGGATTGGCTCTATGTGGAAGATCATGCTGAAGCGATTTGGTCGGTTTTGCAGCGAGGGCGTGTC
>JBNKMO010000172.1:0-19181 GCA_050293165.1 Anaerolineales bacterium
AGGCAAGGAAGACGGTCATGCCCGGATAGAGCGAACCGAGCACTGCCGAAACGTCCATGCGTCCGGCTTGCCCGGCGAGAATATAGAATGCATTCCCGCCGACATCGAAGATACCGTTAACCACCAACAAATGCCAGCTTCCTGGAGGCACACGGAAGTTCTCGCGTTTGAAGAACAAGTAGGTAGCGATCGCCAACATCCCCGCCGAACGAGCCACAATCAGCGGACCCCAAAAATAATCCTGACTGGCTTCATGCATGATAACGAAGTAAAACCCAAAGGCAATGCCCGAAAGCAAGGGAATATGCAAATAAGGGGCCTTTTTCTCTTCATCTTCGGGGACTTTCTCGCGAGAGATCAGCACAATGGCAACCAGCGCCAAGCCGAAAGCAGCAAAGACGATCGGCTTGGGTAATCCTTCAGCGAAGATGCCAACAATGATCGGCACAGCAGCCCCAAGTAGCGCCGAAAGTGGGGCAACGACACTCAAACGTCCGCGCCGCATGGCTTCAAAGAAGGCCAGCAAGCCGGTCGAGCCGACCACGCCCGCCACGCTGCTCCAAATGATGGAATGCCAATCGGGGAAGGCTTCGGGGAAAAAGGGCAAGGCGATGAAAATCGCGCCTAACCCGATGGCTTCGGCGAACATCACAGCACGATAGGAGCCGACCTTGCGCGAAGCAAGGCCACCGGCAAAATCCCCTGTGCCCCACGAAAGGGCGGATGCAAGACCTAGAATGATAGGGAACATATTTTTATTAACACGAAGAACACAAAGATTCACAAAGTTTTTCTTCGTGTACCTTGGTGTCCTTTGTGTTCAAATTACTCGATCTTTCCTGCTGCTTTGGCGCGCTCGATCACATTCCGTGCAGATTTGACGAGCGGCATATCAATCATCTTGCCTTCGAAAGCGATCACGCCCGCACCCGCGGCTTCAGCCGCATCAAAAGCAGCCAACAGACGTTGGGCGTAGTTGATCTCGGCATCGGTTGGGGAAAATGCTTCTTGCACGGGAGCAAGTTGATTCGGATGGATGATCTGCTTGCCCGTAAATCCAAGTTGCGCCCCTTGCAGGGCTTCGATCTTCAAGCTGACTGAATCCTTGAAATCCACAAAAACGATATCAAGCGCTTGCAGGTCGTTAACCGCCGCATGCAGCACAACCTTGCTGCGCGCATAAAGCACTTCCTGCCCGCCGCGTGTGCGCTTGGCCCCAACGCTGGCGGAATAATCCTCGGCCCCGAAGATAAGCGCATCTAGGCGGGGATGGGTAGCGATCTCACGCAAATTCGCAATCCCCTTGGCAGATTCGAGAATCGCCAAAATACGAATGCTGTTCAACTCCCAGCCTTGCGAGAGTTCCATCGCTTCGATCTGCTCACTGACCCAGGCCACATCCGCCAGCGATTCTGTTTTGGGAATCACGACTCCGTCCGGATGATGGGGCAGGGTCATTGACAAGTCGTCAGCTTCAAGACCCGTACCGATCCCGTTAATCCGCACCAACTTCTCGGAGCGTCCGAAGTCCAATTCTTGCAGGGCTTCTGCGATCACTTCGCGGGCTTTTTCCTTGCGGTTGTAGGCGGTGCCATCTTCCATATCCATGCAAATGGAATCGACTTTCAGGGAAATGGCTTTTTCGATCTTCGGGCGAGAGTCGCCGGGCATGTAGAGTAGGGCGCGTCGGATTGGCATGAAATTCTCCTAGCTTTGAGATGCTTCTATTTTTGTGGTTGGTAGAAAAGTGTTCAAGATGAAGAAAAGAGAGAGCCAGATGGCGATGCGGAGTTGCACGCTGGCAAGCAGCGTATGTCTTGACATCGACATTGTATCTCCATGCCATGTGATGATATTGTGTGGAATAAAGAGTAAGAGCGTGATCAGCAGAATGCCCCATATCTCTTCTTTTCTATAAAAAATCATTATCAGATCTATAATCCCAATGCCGAGACCGATCCACAGTAATATCTTTCCCGGAATTTCTGGATGAATAAAAATATAGATTTCTATTGGTAATAATAAATGAAAATCTTCAGGTTGAAATGAATCTGTGCTTTGGTTTGAATCAAGGTAACTCGCATCCATAAAGGGGCGCACAATGAAGTATTGTCTATGGACAAGAAGATAGATCATGTATTCTCTTCGCCCTTCAGTCGTCACCCACTCCCGAAATGATTCAAGTTCAGGAGCTGTGTAGAAATAACGATCCCTCCCATTAGCAAATTCTCCCGCCATTGATAATAATTCTGGGGTAACAGGCATTCCTTGCTGCTCAAACCAAAGAAGACGATTGTCATTTCGCAACACTTTTTTCCCAACGACATTAAGGAAGGGGAATACCCAGCGCTGATTCATACCGCTGGGATAACTGACAGAAATATAGTTGATGAAGAATGTAAATACGAGGATTAATCCAACGATCAACCTCTTTTTATCTCGCAAGAATAAACCCCAGAGAAATACAGCACCGCCTGTAAGAGATATGAGCCAGACATTTGTCTCCCTTAAAAATGTCCAAAGGAAGCTCACGATCATTAACAGGATCAGAATTTCCCAACTCTTGTCATGGATCTGTAGAAGCCAAAGCGCCAATATCACAGCAAAAAAGGAAAAGTTTAGCGATTCTGTCATGATGACAGCATCCCACGGGACGATCAATATACTGGTGCTAAAGAGCAAGACAAAGACAAAGGAGAAAAATCGAAGCCAAAAGTTTTTCAGCAGGCGAGCGAGTGCATAAGCCAGCAGTCCCCAGGTCAGGATCGACAGAAAGAATTGAAATAAAGGGAGTACATCAAAATTCTGCCCGAAGAACTTGATCAGAAGCGGGTAGAAGGGAGGCCGCTGTGATGTCCAGAATTCTATGGAGAATAAGGGAAACGAAGATATCTCCTGATAATCGTATGTGTCTGGGGCAATTCTAGGAGCATCAAGTAAGCGGAATGTCACTGCTCGTAAAAGGACGTAGATAATATAAAGACCAAACCAGAGTTTTTTTTCTTGTTGATGGAGTTTTGCCGATACTTTGTGCATTCCCCAAGTTTAGCCTATTTTGCTTCTTTCAAAAACATTACCGTCCGTTCAAACTCGACCACCACTGTCCCATCAGGCTTCTTACCCCAATGTTTCAAGCGGACAATGCCCACATGCGGCTTCGACTTCGATTCACGCATTTCGAGCACTTCGCTCTCGGCGTAAACCGTCTCCCCGTGAAAAAGTGGATTGGGGTGCACGACCCGCTCGTAGCCGAGATTGGCGACAATCGTGCCCTCCGTCAACTCTGGGACGGTTAATCCCGTCACCAAGCCGAGGGTGAACAACCCATTCACGATCCGCTGCCCGAACTGCGTCTTCGATGCGAAATCTTCATTCGAGTGCAGGGGCTGGGTATTCATCGTCAGCATCGAGAACATGACGTTGTCCATCTCGGTCACAGTGCGGCCGTTAGTATGTTTGATCGTCATGCCGACTTCGAGTTCGTTATAGTATTTGCCTGTCATAGGGGCTCCTGATACGTGATACGTAATTCGTGATGCGTGAATTTATGGGGTTGGGGCATTATAAATATCTGTGGCGGAATTTGTTTGGTAGGTTTCTTGCTCTTCTCAGATGCCTTTGGATTTTCGTTGTGTGGACAAAAATGAAGAAAAACAGAAAGTTATTCTCCATCAAACAACACTTGCCAGTAAGCTTTACGGAATGCAAGATATTCTTTCCATAACTTTATATTCTTAGCATCAAAAAGACCAAATAAGCGTTGACCATACATTTCCCATATAGCCTTTTCCTCAGCGAGGCGTCTCTCTGGGAGATACTTGATTTTTTGTATAGTTTCTGACTGACGGAGTTCTCTTATACGGCGAGGCTCTTTTTCTTGACGGGCATTTTGTGGAGATAAACCATCTATAAAACAGAGGAGCAGGCGAGGGCTATGCCATAAAAGCCGAGGGTTTTTATCATCTTGATCTCTAATAAGCAGGTCTGCAGAATTAGGAACTCCTAGACTCCCGTAATAGATAGTGGTGCCATATTCGTGCTTCCGACCAACGGTATCGTGATAAATATAAACACGACACTTATTAGAATCGTAAATAAGGGTTGGGTAAAGATTATTATAAAAATAACGAGCACTTTCCTTGAACCCCCATTTTTTCAAAGGAAGAACATGTTCATTAAGCCTAACAGCTTCCTGCATACGGTCTTCTGGTTGCATAATTTAAATCCTGAGTCAAAAAACTCACTCGTCACTCGTCAAATTATCCACTTCAACAAGCAATTCTTCCCGCTCCACCGTCTGCCCCTCGACGACGACCAGCTGCCCAACCACGCCATCCATCGGCGCCTGGATGCGGATCTCCATCTTCATCGCCTCCAAAACCAGCAAGGTTTGCCCCTTTTCGACGGTGTCGCCCACCGAAACGTTTACCGCCCGAACCTGTCCGGGCATGGGAGCAAGCAAACGTCCAGAAGCGTTCCCGCCGCCAGCGCCCCTCGCCACGCCCGATGTCTTTTCGAGCATCCACGTCTGCCCGCCGAACGAGACCCACCTCCGCTTCCCGTCGGCGCTGACGTGCGTCTCCACCTTGCGCCCGTCCAAAATGAAAACCACCTGCCCATCCGCCCCCCGCGCAAAATGGACTTCCGCCGTCTGCTCGCCAAACTGCACCTGATAGCCCTCGCCGAGCGGGGTCACGTCGAGCGCGTAGCTTTCGCCTTTATATTCAAAATGAGATTTCATTTGACCCTCCGGGATTCACCACGGAGTTCACAGAGAGCACAGAGAAAAGCTTTAAAAACTCTGTGGGCTCCGTGTGCTCTGTGGTGAAAGATTTTTCTGAGATCATTTAACGCGTCGGATGCGGAAGCCGCTGGCTGTTTTCCAGGGGCTGTAGGGATCGCGGGATGATGACTGGTCGCAGCCGCTGATGGCTTTGGCTGGCTGGACAAATTCCGCCAGCGACGCAGCGATCAGCGCCTCGAGTGGAACATTTTGGCTGGGTTGCCAATCGCCGAATGTCTGCTCGGCCCAACGCGTGGTGACCGTACCCGCCGCGAAATCAGCGTGCGCCAAAACCGCCTGCAGCAGGTCGATATTGGTGATGACGCCATGCACGATGGTGCTGCGCAGCGCATTTTGCAGGCGCTGAATGGCGGTATCCCGATCTTCGGCATGGACGATGACCTTCGCCAGCATCGGGTCGTAGAAGTGACTGACTTCGCTGCCGGTCGTGATGCCGCTATCGACGCGCACGCCGGGGCCTTTCGGCTCGTTGAACTTGAAGATCACGCCCGTGCTGGGCAGGAAATTGTTGGTCGGGTCTTCGGCATAGAGACGGGCTTCGACGGCATGCCCATGTGCTGAAAAATCGTCGGCTTTGTAGGGGAAGGCTTCACCCGCTGCCACCCGAATTTGCCACTGGACAAGGTCAATGCCCAAAATCAGCTCGGTGATGGGATGCTCAACCTGCAAGCGGGTATTCATTTCAAGAAAATAGAACTCGCGCGTATCGGGGTCAACGATGAATTCAACCGTGCCCGCGTTCGAGTAGTTGACCGCGCGTGCGGCGGCTTCGGCTGCTGCGCCCATTTTTTTGCGGAGTTCGTCATCCAGCAGTGGGGAGGGCGTCTCTTCGATAATCTTCTGGTGGCGGCGTTGCACGGAACATTCACGCTCATACAGATGCGTGACGTTGCCGTGCGAATCGCCAAAGACCTGAAATTCAATATGCCGTGCGGAGGGGAGATATTTTTCGACAAGCAGGGTGTCGTCGCCGAAAGCATTTAGGGCTTCGCGTTTTGCGGATTCGATACCGTCGGGCAATTCTTCCTTTTTCCAGACCACCCGCATCCCTTTGCCGCCGCCGCCCGCCGCCGCTTTGACGAGCACGGGATAACCGATCTCATCGGCTGCGGCTTCAAATTCGGAGAGAGTTTGGATGCCCTCTGCGCCGGGGACAGTCGGCACGCCCGCCGCTTTCATCCGAATTTTGGATTCAGCTTTATCGCCCATGATGCGAATGGCTTCGGCGGAAGGGCCGATAAAGACCAATCCCGTCGCACGGACAGCTTCGGCAAAAGCGGCATTTTCGGAGAGAAAGCCATAGCCGGGGTGAACGGCTTCTGCGCCCGTCTCTTTGGCGGCATTGAGCAGCTTCTCGACGTTGAGATACGACTCTCGTGCCGCAGGCGGACCGATCAGAATCGCTTCGTCGGCATGGCGGACGTGCAGGGCATCGGCGTCCGCTTCGGAGTAGACGGCGACGGTGCGAATGCCGAGTTCCTTGCAGGCGCGAATAACGCGGATGGCAATCTCACCGCGGTTGACGATGAGTATTTTACGGAAGGGGAGAGTTTTTTTCATAAGATTCTTTTTTTCGAAATAAATCCAGCTCCTGAGCGGACGCTGAGTAGCCTTGAACGAAGTGAAGGGCGTATCGAAGCGGCAGTCGAAGGACGGCGTTACCAGAGAACTCGCTCTTCGACTACGGGTTTCGATACGTTTCTCACTTACGCTCGAAACTACTCAAACCTCCGCTCAGAGACTGTACTATATATCTACATTCGGAAGACACCGAAACCTTTTTCTTCGCGTGGGGCGTTTAAGGTGACGGATAGCGCTAGTCCCAGTACTTCTCGCGTGTCGGCTGGGTCGATGACGCCATCGTCCCAGAGGCGGGCGGTGGAGTAGTAGGGATTGCCTTCGGTTTCGTATTTTTCGAGGATGGGGGCTTTGAAGGCGTTCGCTTCTTCTGCGCCGAGCAGAGGTTTGCCTTCGCGCACGCGCTGTCCTTGTTTCACCGTCAACAAAACATTCGCGGCCTGTTCGCCGCCCATGACGGAGATTCTGGCATTGGGCCACATCCACAGAAAGCGGGGCAGGTAGCCACGTCCACTCATGGCGTAGTTACCCGCGCCGAACGAGCCGCCGATGACGACGGTCAGTTTGGGGACAGAGGCATTCGCGACAGCGTGCACCATCTTTGCGCCTTCCTTGGCGATGCCGCCCGCTTCGTAATCCTTGCCAACCATAAAGCCGGTGATATTTTGCAGAAAAACGAGCGGGATACCGCGCTGCTCACAGAGTTCGATGAAGTGCGCGCCCTTCGACGCCGACTCGCCGAAGAGGATGCCGTTATTGGCGATAATCCCAACGGGGTAGCCCCAGATGCGAGCGAAGCCTGTCACCAGCGTGGTGCCGTAACGGGCTTTGAACTCGCGGAATTTGCTCCCGTCGACGAGGCGGGCGATGATCTCGCGCACATCGTAGGTTTCGCGGAAGGTGGTGGGGAGCACGCCGTAAATTTCTTCGGGCAGGTAGAACGGTTCTTCAGGAGGGTGGAGTTCGAGATCGGAGATGTAGGTGTGGACATTTTTGCGTTGCAAGGTTTCCACGATCTCGCGCAGTAGGTTAATGGCATGGTCGTCATCTTCGGCAAAATGATCGGCAACGCCACTCAAGCGTGTGTGCACGTCCGCGCCGCCGAGTTCTTCAGCGGTCACATCCTCGCCCGTCGCAGCTTTGACGAGCGGCGGTCCGCCGAGGAAGATCGTCCCCGTGCCCTTGACGATGATCGCTTCGTCGCTCATCGCCGGGACGTAGGCGCCGCCCGCCGTGCAGCTGCCCATCACAGCAGCGATCTGCGGAATCCCTTTGGCGCTCATGCGGGCTTGATTGTAGAAGATGCGCCCGAAGTGATTTTCATCGGGGAAGACCTGGTCTTGCATGGGCAAAAATGCCCCGCCCGAATCGACGAGATAGAGGCAGGGCAGGTGGTTTTCTTCGGCGATCTGCTGGGCGCGCAGGTGTTTTTTGACGGTGAGCGGATAGTAGGAGCCGCCCTTGACGGTGGCGTCGTTGGCGACGATCATGACTTCGCGCCCCGAAACACGCCCGATGCCCGTGACGAGACCCGCGCCTGCTGCCGCGCCGTTGTACATATCCTTGGCGGCGAGGGATGAGAGTTCGAGGAAGGGCGCACCGGGATCGAGCAAACGTGCGATACGCTCGCGGACGAAGAGTTTGCCCTGCTCCTCCTGACGTCTTCTGTATTTTGCGCCACCACCCTTTTGCGCTTCGACGAGGTGGGCGTGTAGCTCGTCGGCTAGTGCGCGGTGATGGGCGGCGTTTTCTTTGAATTTTGGGTCGTTGGGGTTAATGCTAGTGGGGAGCACGTTCATGGAGAGTCCTTTGGCTTGGGTTGCAGACTTTCGTTTACGCAGGTATTGATTTTAGCATGAAGATGGAACGCGGATGGCGCGGATTGAACTGATTTACGCGGATTTTGTCTTTAACCACAAAGAACACAGAGACCGCGAGAAAAAATAGAAATCTCTGTGCTCTCTGTGGTGAGTCTTTTGATGGTTAATTACAAACAACCTTATTCTTCAAAAAGTACGCATCCTCGCCCATCTCGAAATCGAAGCGCGTACATTTACCACGCACCCAGCCATCGTCGCCGGGCGTGCCGAAGTCTTCGGGCCAAAAGGATGCATCCGCTTGCAGGGCATAGAAAATCTCGGCGAAGAAGGTCCCATCCCCGCGCGGGACGATGCTCAATCCCTCGACCTGAAAGCCGCTGATTTCCCCTGCGTCAACGCGTTTTTGCATCTCGGCTTCGAAAATCACCTTGGCGATCGGTTCCAACATAAAACCGCCCGGTGCATCCGCTGCGCTGATGGAGCCAAAGATGCTCGGATCACTGGTCGGTTCAGGGAGCGCTGTTTCGGTCGGCGCGAGCGTCGCTGTCGGCAGCGGCATGGCGGTCGGAGTTTCGGTTATTTTTGTTGGGGCGGGAGGTAAGGTTGGCGCAGGAGCGCTTTCAGATGACTGACAAGCAGCAAGAAAAAGGGCAATAAGGACAAGGGAGATTTTCTTCAACATAAGAAATATTTTACTCGATGATAAGAACGTCATTGCGAGCGTCTCGCAATGACGTTTTGTAAAAAAACAGCCCTTCTCATCAGAGAAGGGCGTGCTATAATGCTGTGCCGAAGGTGGGAATCGAACCCACACTCCTTGCGGAACACGAGTTTGAGTCGTGCGCGTCTGCCAGTTCCGCCACTTCGGCAATAGCGAGTGAAGTATACACAGACCATGCAAACAGGTCAAGGATAAATAAGGACATTAGACATCAGACACCTGATATGAAAACGCAAAAGTCTAACACCTAAAGTCTAATATCTACAAACAAGGAAAGAACATGAAATTAGGTATCATCGGCCTGCCCCAAACAGGCAAAACCACCCTCTTTAATGCCCTCACAGGCAAAGACACTCCCACCAACGCCAGCGCAGGACGCATGGAAGTCCACACCGCCGTCGTTGATGTGCCCGATCCGCGCGTGGATGTGCTCTCCAAAATGTACAGTCCCAAAAAGACCATCTATGCCAAGGTCACCTACGCCGATATTGCAGGCCTCGACGGCAGCGGGCAAGGCAGCATTTCGGGGATATTATTAAATCAGTTGGCGCAGATGGATGGATTGATCCACGTGGTGCGCTGCTTTGAAGATGAAAACGTAGCGCACGCGGCTGGAAGTGTGGATCCGTCCAGAGACATCGCTTCGATGAATGGCGAATTACTGCTAAATGACCTGATCGTCGTCGAGCGCCAACTCGAAAAGCTGACCGAAGAAAGAAAGCGCGGCGGCACAGACAAGGTCATCAACGCCCGCAAGACAGCCCTCTTTGAGAAGCTGCACGATACCCTTTCGGAAGAAAAACCCCTGCGTGAGCTGGAATTAAGCGACATCGAGACGGCAGATCTCTCGGGTTTCGGGTTACTCACCAGAAAATCAATGTTGGTACTCCTGAATCTCGGCGAGGGGCAAGCCGAACCCACGTTCGATACGGACTTTGGCGTCCCGGTTGTTTCTCTTATGGGCAAACTCGAGATGGAAATCTCCCAACTTCCCGCCGAAGATGCCGAACTCTTCATGGAAGAGTATCAGATCGAGGAACCGGGTCTGAACAAGATGATCCGCCTTTCTTATGATCTGCTTGAGCAACAATCCTTTTTCACCGTTGGCGAAGACGAAGTGCGCGCCTGGACAGTCCGGCGCGGTGCAAACGCACAGGAATCAGCCGGTGCGATCCACTCTGATCTGGAGAAAGGTTTCATCCGCGCGGAAGTGGTCAGCTACGAAGACCTGACTGAACTCGGCAGCATGGCTGAAGCCCGCAATAAAGGCAAGTTCCGTCTTGAAGGGAAACAATATATCGTTCAAGACGGCGAGATCATGCACATCCGCTTTAATATCTAAAATCACTACTTAAGAATTGATTGAACGGAAACTCCCCCGCTTATCCGGGGGAGTTTCTGTTCCTTTTCCCTGAGGGGAAGGTGGGATGGGAGCAGAAAATATGTAGAGCCCCCCAGTCGCTGATCTCAGTCTTTTTGCAAAATTTCCCGCCCGCCCAGGAAGTTTTTCACATGCTCAACCAGATTAATACTGGGCAAATCACTTTCAAATAGCGAGCCGCGCAGCATGGGGATATACACAAGCGGGTTAAGCAATGCCGATACAGTATGGAAGGGGTTTTCAGTTCGCAATTTTCCTTCTGCTTGGTATCGGGCAATAAGCTCCCCAACCGAGCGCATAATGCCCTTCGGACGCTCCATCACTTCCGCCATTTCAGGGTAACGTCCCAAATCGGGCATCAAGACCAATAAAAACTGCCCATATTCAGAAGCCAGATTTTGGTAACGTTCCACAACTGCCAGTAGGTCAGCATATAAATCCCCGCTATATTGTGTCGCCGATTCAAAATCCAGTTGGTCCACAATCGAACTGATTGCCAGTTTTACCAATTGAATTTTGCTCGTATATTTACGAAAAAGCGTGACCTCGCTTATATTAGCAGCTTTCGCCATTTCCTTTGTCGTCGCTCCGGCATAGCCGCGCGCGACGATCACACCGATCACCGCTTTAAAAACATCTTCATCATGGACAATCTTGGGCATCTAAAGCTCCTGCAATTTTCAAGGGTAGCGCTATTCTAACATAAGTTAGTGTTGACTAACAATAAAAACGGTGCTATATTTTAGATAGTAATCACTAACAAAAGAAGACGTTGTGGCAACTATCTTGATCCAAGCCTCGCCTTTGCCGGATTGCTCTCTATTGGTTCAATCACCCTTGTGGTCTTGCTGCGCATCTTTGGATTGCTTTTCTTATTGAAAGGAATTACAGGATTACGATGACACACACACCCTCCTTCATCCTCCCTTTTTCGGAAATTAACGCGCGTGATTTAGGCTTGGTCGGCGGTAAAGGAGCGAATCTCGGCGAGATGACAGCTGCCGCTTTCCCTGTCCCGCCAGGCTTTTGCGTGACGACATCAGCCTTTCAAGCATTTATCGCTGCCAATCCCGAAGCAGATGCGCTCTACACCCGCCTCGACAGCCTTACCACCGATGACCTTGAAAGCGTCCGTAAAGTTGGCGAAGAGGTCCGGCAAACTCTGCTCGAAATCCCAATTCCCAACGAGATTATTGATGCCATTCGAAAAAGCTGGCAAGAAACAGATGCACAGGCTGCCTACGCCGTCCGCTCCAGCGCCACTGCCGAAGATTTGCCAGATGCATCATTTGCCGGTCAGCAGGATACCTATCTCAACATCATCGGCGAAAATGCGCTTTTGGATGCCGTTCGCCGTTGTTGGGTATCCCTTTTTACAGATCGGGCAATTTTGTACCGCATTCAAAATAATTTTCCGCATCAAGATGTGCATCTCTCGGTTGTGGTGCAGCAGATGATTATGTCCGAGACATCGGGTACGTTATTTACCGCCGATCCGCTCACGGGGCACCGCCATACCCTGACCATTGATGCTAGTTTTGGTTTGGGTGAAGCGCTTGTCAGTGGCTTGGTCACGCCAGACGCCTATCGCGTGGATAAACGCACGATGACCATCATCGAGCGTCAGATTTCGGAGAAGGAAGTTGCCATTTTCCCGCAAAAGGATGGTGGTACACGTCAACAGGCGCTCAGTGCTGACCAACGGAAGCAAGCCGCTCTCACGGACGACCAGATCCTGTCTTTAGCCGAGATGGGGACGGAGGTCGAAGCCCACTATGGAACGCCGCAAGACATCGAGTGGGCCATATCCGAGGGGAAGGTGTATTTGCTGCAAGCCCGCCCGATCACGTCGCTCTATCCGATCAATGGGTTGAAATCCCCCGACGATAGTTTGCACATTTTTTTCAGCGTAGGACATCAGCAGAACATGATCCGCGCCATGTCGCCCCTAACTTTATCGACTTTTCCAAATTTTATTCCGCGTGAGTTAAGGTCGGATGATGGAACGATCAGCATTTTACATACCAGTGGAGGTCGATTATTTACTGATGTCACACAGGCATTGCGCCACCCTGTTTTAAAACGAGTTCTTTCAGGGTTGCTCTCTCAATTTGATGTGCTTGTCCCGCAGTTATTTCAACTTGCTATGCAACGCCCGGAATTCAAGCGTCCGCATGGGTTGCATTTCCCTTTTGCATTTCTTAAAGGGGTATCGGGAATTCTTCGTCGCGTTTTTCATGGTCTTTGGCGGCGTGATTTAAGTGGTTTTATCGCCCAAACGAATGATCTGATCGATGATTTTATTTCCAAGTCAGATCACGATCTGCGTGAATATCCAAAGGGCAAAGCGCAGATTCAAGCTATGCTTGATAAACTTTCCACAATGGCTCCTTTTTTTCTGAATTGGGTGTCGGAAGCTGCGGCGGGGATTGCTGCAACCCGCTTGCTGCCAAAATTAGCAAACGGTTGGCTTTCACCCGACAAAGTGGAAGCACTGACTTTGGGCATTCCTGGCAATGTGGTTAATGAAATGAATCTAATGCTCAGCGATCTCGCTGAGTTAGCTCGAAAATCGCCGCAGTTAGCAGATGCGTTTAGTAACCTTGGGGATGATGCATCACTTTGGCTTGAAAATATTGCCAAGTTCGAGAGCAGTGCGTCATTTTTGGAAAGCTGGAATAATTTTCTTGTGCGCTATGGCTCACGCGGCCCATCTGAGATCGACATCAGTATGAAACGCTGGTATGAAGACCCGATGCCCGTGCTACGAGTGATCGCGGGTAATATTGAGAAAAATGTGAGCAGTCGTGCCTTATTTGATGTCCAAGAGCAGGCACGCGAAGCCGCCTTTGCTGAATTAGTAGAGGCTGCTGGAAAAGGGCTTTTGGGCAAACTCCGCTTTCGTCTCTTCAGACGTTTGTACTATGTTCTTATCAAAGCTGGCGGGATGCGTGAGCATCATAAATTCATGATGGTGCGGCTTGTGAGGGTGGTTAAAGAAATTCTAAAAGAGAACGCGGCTGAGTTAGTTGCCAAGGGGAAACTTTCCGCATCTGATGATATCTGGTTTTTGAAATGGGAAGAATTATTGGATATTTGGGATGATAGAGAGGTTTCATGGGGTGAAGTTGTAACACAACGACGAGCAGATTTGGCTCGCTACCTAAAATTAACGCCCCCAGCGGTTATCACCAGTGATGGCGAGACGCCCGTTGTGCAATATCGTTTGAAAGATGCGCCTCCCGGTGCGCTCATTGGCAACCCTGTTTCAATAGGAATTATCGAAGGCGTGGCGCACGTTATCCACGACCCGACGACGGAGATGCTGCAGCCGGGTGAAATTCTGGTCGCGCCTTTCACAGACCCCGGTTGGACACCGCTCTTCATCAATGCGGCTGGACTGGTGATGGATATTGGCGGGGCGTTGGCGCATGGCTCAGTCGTTGCTCGTGAGTATGGCATTCCGGCGGTCGTTGGTGTGCGTGATGCTACAACAAAACTGAAAACCGGTCAGCGTGTGCGTGTGGATGGTAATCGGGGGATCGTAGAGGTGCTTTAATACCATTTTCTTGATTTTATAAGCAGGAAGAAGCTGTACGGGGTATACTTTTCTCCATGTCCACGCCTGCTTCCATCCTTAAAAACACCTTTGGCTACGACGAATTTCGCCCTTACCAGCGGGAAACCATCGAAAACATCCTCGCAAAAAAAGATACGCTCGCAATCATGCCTACCGGTGGGGGAAAATCGCTTTGCTACCAGATTCCCGCGCTCATGCTCGATGGGTTGACGCTCGTCGTCTCACCGCTGATCGCTCTGATGAAAGATCAGGTCGAGCAGATGCGTGAGAGCGGCGTCCCAGCCGTGATGCTCAACAGTTCCCTCCCGCCGCACGAGTATCAGCAGAATATGGATTTAGTGAAGGATGGCGCGGTTAAGCTGCTTTATCTCGCCCCGGAAACTTTACTGACCCCGCGCATCTTCGCGCTTCTCTCCCGGACCAAACTTGCTCTGCTGACGATAGACGAGGCGCACTGTATTTCAGAGTGGGGACACGACTTCCGCCCCGAATACAGGCAGATTGCCGAAGTCCGCCAGCGTTACCCTAACGCAACCTGCCTCGCCCTGACCGCCACTGCCACCGAACGAGTGCGTGCCGACATCAAGCGCAGCCTGCATTTCGAGCAGTCGAACGAATTTGTCGCCAGTTTCAACCGCGAGAATCTCTTCATCGAAGTCACCCCCAAACGGGATGCGATGAGGCAAACGCTCGACTTTCTCAAAAATCGCAAAGACGAATCGGGCATCATCTACTGTTTCTCGCGCCGTCAAGTGGACGAGTTATCTGCTTACCTCGAGTTAAACGGTTTCTCCGTGTGTCCCTATCACGCCGGTTTGGCAGATGAAGAACGCAAGAGCAATCAGGAAGCCTTTATTCGGGATGATGTCCAGATCATCGTTGCCACCATTGCCTTTGGGATGGGCATCAACAAGCCAAACGTCCGTTTTGTGATCCATTTCGACTTGCCAAAAAGCATCGAAGGCTACTACCAGGAGATCGGTCGTGCAGGACGCGATGGTTTGCCCGCGCATTGTCTCTTGCTCTACAGCTACAGTGACGTGGCAAAGCTGCGCTACTTCCTGCGCGAAAAAGAAGAGCAGGAGCGCATCGTCGCTACACAACATTTGGATGCCATCGTGAACTACGCTGAAGATGAGATCAACTGTCGGCGCAAACCGCTTCTGGCCTATTTTGGCGAAGAGTACACTGCCGAAAATTGCGAAACCTGCGACAATTGCACTGCCGACGCCAGCGAACTGGACGACATCACTATCCCCGCCCAGAAGTTCCTGTCTTGCGTCAAACGCACGGGCGAACGTTTTGGCGCCGGACATGTAGTGGATGTCTTACGCGGCTCAAAAAACAAGAAGGTTTTGCAATACGGGCACGACCAACTCTCCACGTACAATATCGGAGCTGAGTTGACCCAAAAGCAGTGGATGCACCTTGCCCGCCAACTTGTTCAGATGGGCTTTTTACGGCAGGACGGCGAGTATCGCATTTTGGGCTTAACGCCGCAGGCAATGGATGCCTTGCGCGAGCGTACGACCATTATGGGCAAGTTGAAGGAAGCCGAACGTCCTTCGCACCGTAAAGGGCAGCAGGATGATCTTTCGGATTACGATAAAACTCTCTTTGCGCGTTTGCGCCAAATCCGCAAAAGTCTCGCGGATGAAGCGGGCGTGCCGCCTTATGTCATCTTTTCCGATAAAACGCTGGTCGAGATGAGCGTTTATTATCCCAAATCGACAGAAAGCCTCCTGACAATCAGTGGAATTGGGCAGGCAAAGTTGCGCCGTTATGGTGAAATATTCCTGGATGAAATCCAAGCCTATGCTTTAGAAAATGGTGTCAAAGAAAAGCAAAAAAGCGCTCCCCGCGAGAAAAGCGACAAGGGCCGTCGCTACATGATCGTGGGCGAGATGTATAATGCCGGGGATAGTATCGAAAGCCTCTCGAAACGGTATCAGGTTCAACCAAGTACGATCCTGAATCATCTGGCGAGATTTGTTTCGGCTGGCAATCCGCTAAAAAGTGGGAGCGATTTGCAGACGCAGACATCCCTATCCCCAAAAGAACAAGAAAAAGCCTTTGCCGCTTTTGAAAAACTCGGCACCGACTTTTTAAAACCCGTCTTTGACGAATTGAAAGGTACGATCAGTTACGATGAGTTGAAGATCATGCGCCTGATCGCGTTGAGCAAGAAAAATTCATGAAACAAGAGCTAACCTCCGAACTCCTTGATAGTTTTCCTTTTTCCATGTATGCCGACAAGGGTGTTATTCAACGCGGCAGGAAATATTTCCGTGATGGACGTGTTTTTGAGATCGAAGTGGACGGCACATCTGCCTTTTGCCTTGTGGAAGGCAGTGCAGATGAAGACTACGAAGTTGATATTAAACTGCTTAAGACCAACCGTATCAAAGTTTCCTGCACCTGTCCGCATGCAAATCTCGTGCCTGTTTGCAAACATATCGTCGCCTCGATTTTGGCTGTGAGCGACCTTTTGAAAGAGACACAAACGCCCCGCACTTCTGATTGGGAAAAGAAACTCACAACTGCACTTGAAAACATCCCCAAAAGAAAAAAAAGTTATGGGCGTCCTTATGTTGTTGTCTTTTTGCTCGAAAAACAGGAGTACCACCGAGAGAACGAATTTTCCCTGCGGGCGCGTATTTTCAGAATCGAGCACTGGAAGGGTGATGACCTGAGCCAGAAAGATCCCGCGACGATTACAAAAATGCTGCGTGTCGGCAAAACCTGGCACAGGCATATTGAAGAATTCCGCGGCAGTCTTTCACCTGATGGTTGTGTTAACCTTCCGCCCGAAGGCATTTCTGCTGTAAATCTTATTCAGCAGCATAGCCCTTATTACGGTGGTTATTCAGGCTTCGCCACTTTTTTGCCCTTGCTTGCCCAACTGCATGCCCCGATCTTTTTGGTAGATCGCCATGAGAATATTCAAGCCTTTGTAGAAATCGTTGAAGAGCCGCTCGAAATCAAAGCAGCTCTGATTCAGGACGATAATGGCTACACCATGCAGGTCGGCGTTGAGCGGGATGGCAAAATTTACTCATCTGCCAAAGATAATTTTGAACTGGTTTCAAAAGACCCCGCCTGGCTGCTGGTTGGCAATACCCTGGCGCCGATCACTAACCCCGAAAGCCTTGAAATGCTTTCGGTCTTTCCCATAAAAATCCCGCTCGAAGAAGAAGAAATCTTCCGTGCCAATTACCTGCCCAAACTGGCTACACTCCTGCCCATCGTCAGCGATTTAATCTCGTATGAAGAAGTGCAGGATAACGCCGTTCCGCGTCTGTATCTGCGCAAGGAAAAGGATGATCTCATTGCCGAACTGCGTTTCGGTTACGGAGACTACGAAACGCTCGCTGACCCGAAACCTGATTCCGTTAATATGGAAGATATGCCCGGTTCCTGGGTTTTGGTGCGCATCCACCGCCAAGCCGCAGAAGAGTTTTATTTCTACGATATGCTCAAAGACGCCACTTTCGGCTTAAAACGGGCGGGCTCAAAATATCCCTACGGCAACTTCACCCTGCGCGCCCGTACCCATCCCTACGACTTCCTGACCCAATCTATCCCCGCGCTGACAGAAGCTGGCTTTGAAATTTACGGCGACAAAGATGCGCTCGGCAAGCTCAACAAAAGCACCCCAACCATCAGCTTGAACATCACCAGCGGCATCGACTGGTTCGATCTGGATGTCAAAATTCAGTACGGCGATCAGGAAGTGAAATTGCGCGAGCTGCGCAAAGCCATCAAACGCGGTGAGCGTTACATCAAATTGGCAGATGGTAGCATTGGGCAGATCCCTGAACAGTGGCTCGAACGCTACAAGCATCTCTTCAACATGACCAAAGAAACCGACGATGGTTTCCGCGTGCGCGACTATCAATTGCCTCTACTCGATGAGTTGCTCGCCGATGCCGCTGAGAAGAATCTTGTTCCTGAGTTTGTGCAGAAGCGCGAGCGTTTGCGCAATCTGAAAGAGATTAAATCGCAACCCATTCCGCAAGGTTTTACGGGGGAACTGCGCCCCTATCAAAAAGCGGGCTTGGATTGGCTGCATTTTTTGCAGGAATACGGCTTCGGCGGGATTCTTGCCGATGACATGGGGTTGGGGAAAACCATTCAAATGTTGGCATACCTGCAAAATCAACGGGAGCAGGCTCAGGTCACGTCCGCTACGCTTTTGGTCGTCCCGAAGAGTCTCATCACCAACTGGCAGCGCGAATCCGCCAACTTCACGCCAAATCTGCGCATTCTGGAATATATCGGCGGGGATCGCGAAAAAGATGTGAGCAATTTTGATGATTACGACGTCATCATTACCACCTACGGCACAATGCTCAGGGATATTGAAATTCTGAGAAATTACCGCTTTAGCACCGTCGTGCTGGACGAATCGCAGGCAATCAAAAACCCGCTGGCGCAAACATCCAAAGCGGCCCGTTTGCTGAATGGAAAACATCGTCTGGCAATGACGGGCACGCCGGTGGAGAATAACTCCTTTGAGTTGTGGTCTCAGTTTGCTTTTCTCAACCCGGGCTTGTTGGGCAATTTGGATTATTTCAAAAGGGACTTTGCCAAAGCCATCGAAAGCCGTGACGGGGAGACCGAAGCGAACTTGCTCCGGCGCATGGTTTACCCCTTCATTTTGCGGCGCACCAAGGAACAGGTTGCCCCCGAATTACCGCCGCGCACGGAGCGCATCATCTACACCGACTTTGAGCCTGCCCAGCGCAAACTTTATGATGCCACCCGTGAGAAGTATCGCGCCCAACTTCTAGGTATGTTGGATGAAAGCGGCATGGACCAAACGCGGATGCAAATCCTGGAAGGCTTGCTGCGCCTGCGCCAGATTTGCATTCATCCCGCACTTGTTGAACCGACGTACAACAAAGAGGTTGCCAAGTTTGAGATACTGCTTGAAACGCTCGAAACGCTTCGCTCCGAAGGACATAAGGCGCTCATTTTCTCGCAATTTGTGCAGACTCTGAAACTGCTTGAAAAAGAGATGAAAGCTGCCAAGATGAAATATACCTATCTCGACGGAAAGACACAGAAGCGGCAAGAGCGCGTGGACAAGTTCCAGAATGACCCAAGCTTGTCATTCTTCCTCATTAGCTTGAAGGCTGGCGGCGTGGGCTTAAACCTGACAGCGGCGGATTATGTCATCCATCTCGATCCCTGGTGGAACCCGGCCGTGGAAATGCAAGCGACCGACCGCGCCCATCGCATCGGACAGGACAAGCCGGTTTTTGTCTACAAATTTATTGCGCGCAACACAGTAG
>JBNKMO010000173.1:0-9171 GCA_050293165.1 Anaerolineales bacterium
TTTTCCCATGCACGCACGGCGGTGAACCGACCGCGCTACACAGTCAAAGCCGACTGCCCTAAAGGATGCTTGGGCTACTAGCGTGGACATTCACGTCCACGCAGCTCTTGCTTGCTATCTCACAAGTAATCCTCGCATAGATTTCACCCATACGACGACGAATCATCCTGCTACGCAACAACGCCCGAACAGCGCTGGATGAATTCAATCATCCAGCGCTGTTTTATAACCCAGATGTTGAATGTACAAATTACCCAAAAGCAAAAATTGGGAAGTGGTAAAATAACGAAAAAATAGCGGAACAATAAAGCAAGGCGGAAGTTTTCAAGTCACCAAAAGTAATTTTCAAAAGAATAAGTTTATCAATAGTTTTTTTATGATTTCAGAAATTCAGAATATTGTCTGACAAAAAAATCTACCCAAGCATAGGACTTTCCCATGAATAAAACAGGAAGAATAGTAGAATTTGTTTTTTTACTTGTTGTTTCCACAATGCTAATATCTTGTGGGCAAAAAGAAGTCGACACGCCAGCAAATACGCAAACATTTGAGGTGCTTAGTGTCAACGAAGAAAAAACGGTCAAATCCGAAATTAGTCAGGAAAAAACATTTGATCAATGCGAATCCGCAAGTCCTTTTAAGGCGACTATACGATTTAGCCAGTCAGAATATCAGGCATCACATGATGAATTAGTGATAAGTGCTAATATCAGTGGTGAGGCTGGACTATCTGAAGTAGCGAAGGTTCAACTTGGAACGGCTATAGAAAAACATTTTTCAAACACAACTTCATCAACACAAGGTCACGATGAAAGCGTGAACATTGAAGTGCCAGCTTATACAAAACAAAAATATACGATCTACTGGCAAGAAGTAAAAAGGGAAGGAACTGTTGAATACATCGAAAATGGTTCAGTGCATAATGTAAACTATAGCTACAGAATCGGGGTAGAATTTTCTTCGTCATCGGTTTCTGATTTGCGCTGTCCCCAAAAAGAACCTACTCAAGTTTCCCCTACATCTAAACCCGTAGCAACAAATACACCAAACCCAACAAGTACCCCAAGGTCAACAAACACTCCTGATGGATCAATTACAGAAACTCATACTATTAGTGGTGAAGAAAGTGACACGATAGATTCTGATGGTATCGGGGCTTCTGATAAAAGCTGGTATTCAACTGGTATATATATTCAATCAGGAGATAAAGTCTCAATTCAATATTTATCTGGTCAGTGGTGGATCGGAAAAGCAGGTGATGGTGAATGGGTTGAGCAAGACCCAACTGATGCTAATGGATATACAGGGCGAGACAGTGACAGAGTAATTGCGCAAATGGCAGCAGACAATCCTGATATCTGTCAAGAATTGAGTTCCGCTCCTATTGGCAGCCTTATTGGGCGCATCGAAAAAAATGGGGCTTTTTATGTAGGTAATGATTTGGAATTTACAGCATCAGAAACAGGCATTCTCTTCTTAAGAATAAACTACAACAGCAGAATTAAATATGTTTTCAATTATGCAGGAGAGTGCCCTCCAACAAATGGGGGACAAATAACAGTTAGAGTTTCTGTTATACCTTAATTACTCTGTTGTGTTATCCAAAACCGAAGAGACCCTCCCGCCCCACGGAAGGGTCTCTCTCGTTAAGCCTAATTACCTAATCCCCAATCACTCCACCACAACCCAATCACTCCCGCTGCGCCCAAAGACCTCAGGCGAGTACATCTCTTCCGCCTTGGCGGGGGGCGCTATGAACGTCCCAGGCGTGGTGGCACGGGCGATGTAGGCGTAGTCGTAAACGCCGTCCCATAGCAGAGATGTGAAGACTTCGGCACGTTCGTCTCGCAGGTTTTCGTGCTGATACCAGGGTCCCCACCACCACCAGCCGTAGATGCGCTCGAAGGGATCGCTGTTCTCGTCCACGATGTCGGAAGTCGAGGAGACTGCCAGGTCGGGGTTGACGATCTCCAAGCCAGCGGGCAGCGGATCGACGAGGGCGACGTGGTAGCGGCGGCTGTCGGCGACCATCTTCAGCGAGACACGCACCCGTGCGCCCGCCTTGATATGCCACGTCCCGTCTTCGTCCTGCCAGACGTCTTCGGGGTCATCGACCGCTTCGTAGGTGCGGGTGACGACAAAGCCCATATCGAGCGGTTCAAGGTTCAGGTCGGTGGGGGCGTATTTCAAACCGAGGCGGTAGTAGAGACGTCCAACGCCGTCTTTGCTCAAGATCAAATCCTGCAAGTCAGCGCCGTCAACCAGATAGCTCATCGGGATGCTGGTCTCTTTGTAATCGGTGGAGTAGCCTTCGTAGGCGTGTTCACCGGCGTAGGTCTCTCCGAGCCAAATCCGCGCCACGAAATCGGGTGTCTGCGCTTCGTAGGTGTTAAAGTAGCGGTCCAATGCCAGGAGCACAAAGACATTTTCTTGCGTGCTACCCCAGCGTCCCTGCGTGCGATGCGCCAGCAAGCCGTTCACCAGCTTCGGGATCAGGTCGGCATCGGGGTTATCCGCCATCAGCGCATCCAGCAGGACGGCATCCGCACGGCGGTTCGACGACAAAATCAGGTAGGTCTGGTCATCGTAGCTGGTGGTGAAGTTCGCCGCCCCAGCCGTCTCAACGGCGTGGTTATTGACATAGCGGCGGATCTCTTCGAGCTGCGTCGCCGAATTCGGGTCATCGACGAGCACCTGCCACATCCAGCCGACCGCTTCAAAGGAGAAGTCATCCAGCGGGGCTTCTGCGTAGAGCGCACGCGCCTTGGCGGGGTCGCTATCGCCCATCAGGTCACGCACATACAGGGCGTAGGCGCTCAGCACGCGGCGGGTGTACTGGCTGTACCAGTAGGGGTAGTGGCTCTCGATATCCTGCAAGTAGTACTGGACATTTTGCATCATCTCGGCGGGGACATCGAAGCCCTTTTGCTGCGCACGAGCAAGCGCATGGGCAACGTGGATGGTGTTGAAGGGGATCGATTCCTGCCCGCGACGCCAGTAGGGGAAGCCCCCATCCCAGTTCTGCATGGACGCAAGGCGGGTCACGTCCCGATTTACGCTGGCTTCCATTTCACTGGCAGAGGGGAGCCCCTCGGCTTGGAACGCCGTTAAGACGTCCCGCAGCGAGGCGATGCCGAGCACGCGCGAGCTAATCTGCTCGGTGCATTCGTAGGGATAGTTGTTCAGGTACATGACCGCATCCGTCAGGGCTTGCAGGGCGGTCGATGACGTTTGGATTTCCAACCCGCCAAACTGGGCGTAGACATCTTCGGGGCGGGCGATAGGTTGGGCAATGGCGCCTTCATCGACGACGCCATAAGTGGCAAAGGCTTCGGTGGTGGCAGGGGTGTAGACAGGCAGGGATACGGTCGCCGCATCCGCAAAGGAGCCAGAAACAGCGCCGATCTGGAACTGCGCCGTGCCCGCCATTTCGGTCTCGGCGTAGAAGCGTACTTCAACACGGTCATTGGCAGGGACGGTCACCCGCTGCCCAGCGCCTTCAGGGAGCGTGATGTTGGTCGCTTCGAGGGCGACATCGACAACCAGCGGTTCGTCAGTCTGGTTCTGGAGCAGGATCGGGAATTCAAATTTGTCGCCAAAGTTCAGGAAGCGAGGCGCAGACGGACGTACCATCAGCGGCAGGCGAGCGGTCAGGCTGCTCTCGACCTTGCCAAATTGCTGCCCGCCAGCATCCACAGCGACGACCATCACACGGTAGCGGGTCAGATTGTCGGGGACGTTGATCTCGACGGTCGCTTTACCGTTGGCATCCGTGCGGACTTCGGCTTCAAAGGTGGCAAGTGGGTTGAAGTCACTGCGCACGGCAATAGCGGGTGCGGCTGCGCCGTCACCACCGCCCATGCCTTCAGCTTCCATTGCCATATCGGCCATTGGTGCAGCCATCGGCGCTTCCATTGCCGCTTCTTCCATCGGAGCGGCAGCACTGCCACCAAACAATTTAAAACCATCATCAGCGGTGTTGGTTGCCTGTGCTTCTGCGCCACGTGCGGCTTCTGCAAGCACTTCTGGGTTGGCGAGGACGATATTGGATCGCCCGTAGACTGCGCTCAAGTCGGCGGAGCGCTCGGTGTAGAAAGTGGCAATCGGGTCGGCGAGTTGGTAATTGGTGAGCGCAAGAATGGATTCGTCTACAACGACGACTGCCAGTTCCGCATCCGCGACGGGGTTGCCGTCTGCATCTTTGAGCAGCAGATCAAGGCTGGTGCTGCCGCCAGGTTCGATCTCGTCGTCGGCGAGGGTTGCATCGACTGACAGTGTACGGCTATAGGGCGGGATACTCAGGTTCAGGTTGGCGGTGGCATAGGCGGGACGGGCAGGCGCACCTTCAACGGGCACCCCGCTATCGTCCACGCGCGGCGCGGCACCGACTGCGTCCACCTGCACGTTGATGTTCGGGATCTGCGCATCCGTGATCGGCACGGACAATGTCAGGGTTCCTTCTTCAATCGTATGGCGTTCGGTGTAGAGAATGCCACTGCGCGAAACCGTGACCAAAACTTCGGCGGGGGTGAAGGGCGTTTGGACGAGGATCTCGGCGGTGTCGCCGGGCTGGTATTCGTCCTTGTCGGGGATCAGGGTGATCTCCTCCTGCTCGACGGTGCGGGAGGGCGGGACGTCGCCGCCGCTGACCCAGCGAGTAAGACGGCTTTCGTTCTGGCGTCCCTGCTCGTCGGTAACGAGGGCGGTGATGCGATAGCGCCCACCGACGGAGGTGTCAAAGGTGCAAGTCTGGGGTTCGTCACCGGAGGTGACTTCGCAGCTTTGCGGATCGACCAGTTCTTCGTGCCAGCCGCCGCTCGACTTCCAGACGATACGGGAGGCTTCGACGCTGACAGGGCGACCTGAAACGACGTTGCCGTCGATGTCGGTGACTATCAGTTCGATCTCCAGCGGTTCGCCCCGCTCGACGAAATACCGCTCCGAGCGCAAACCGACGTAAACATCGGCGGGATGCACGAGCAGGCTGGTGCCGCTCGTCCACGCCTGACGATTCAAATCCATGACGGTCGCTTCGGCAGTGATGCTCGTCGGGCGGGTTGTTTCGCCGTTGAAATCGACTCGCAGGTAGTGCGTGCCTGTCGCATCGGTGACGCCCGTAAAGCTCTCGCTCTGCGAGTTATCTTCGTAGCCGCCGTCAAAATACCACCACCAGGGCGTCCAGAAACCGAAGGTGAACTCGTCCCAGTTGGGCGGGCTGTAGTTGGTTTCGTTGGAGTTGACCCACCAGTTGGTTTCCGCACCAGGTAGGGCGCCGCCCGCATAATACTTGGCGTTCACCGCCAGCACAGCGTGCTCGCCGACGAAATACGGGGCGGCTGTCTCATTGCGTGCTGTGACTTCAAACTCGGGGCGGCGGAATTCCTGAATTTGGAAGGAGTGGGAAAAAGTTGAAACTCTATCTGAAATTCCCTGAGCCTGTAGCGCCAACCTTGCATACCCCAAATTGACATTTTCTGGCAATTCAAGCATCAAATCAAAACCACCAAAAGCATTAATTTCTGCTTGACCTGTTGCCAATTCATTCCCCTGTGGGCCAATAAGTGTGTAACTCACGCCGGTCAATTTCTGACCGACTCCCACTACATCCCCAAATTGACCTGCCCCAATAGCCCGAATCCACCCTTTTAGGTGAACTTCTTCCCCTGGGCGATACATAGCACGGTCATCGTAGACAAACCAACGTAAATCGTCAGACGTGTATCGAAATACCCAATCGCACTCAAACCCATAATAAGAATTACAAGGAAGCATAGCTCGATCATCACCTTGTTGTGCAATCAAGTAATTAGCTCCTGCTGAAGGCAACTTGAATTTTGCTATTCCATCTTCGCCAGTTACAGCGTCAATTTCAGTCGCATTGGAATATATTTTCACGCCAGAAAGCGGCGAGCCATCGGAAAGCGCAGTTGCCCAAACCGTCATCTCATTGATGTCATAAAACGCATCCACACCAATCTGCGTGACCTGCGCCCAAACGTGGTTTGTTTCCCAATATTCATCTTTCGCAAAAAGCCCCTTATGCGGCTTCACAACCACAATAAAGTGACCAAAATCGCCCTGCATATATTCACTCAGGTCAAGCGTGATCTCAGTCAGCACATTGTTCTTGGTGTCCACGTTGCGGGTCTCATCGACCAGCTTCTCACCCGGCAGCTCGATCGGCTCGTCCGTCCACTGGTACTCATCCAGATATTGCAAATACTGCGCCCAATCCGAAGGCTGCACGGCATAAACCTGCACATCCAGTTTGTCATAATTCATCACATAATAGGAGATGGATGGACTCTGGGCGGAAGGATCAATCGTGATAAAACGCTGTTGCGGACCAACCAGGAAAGGCTCCGCCGAGCCGATCTTGAACCGAACGTTCTCCTCGCGCCCGAGCGTCTGCCCGAAAATATCCTGAAGCTCACCACTAACCCCGACCTTATAGGTGGTCTGCCCCTCGGTCATGCCACTGATCGAGATCGTGTTCCAACTGACATTGACCGTCATCCCCGCAATTTCGGGCGAAACCGTAATCATGCTCTCGTTGAAAGCATCCACGTCGATCTGGTTATTGAACTCCAGCGTGAAGGGCATCAACGGGCGGCAGTCATCGTTCCAGCCGCAGCGAGAATCGGTCAATTTCAGCGGGGCATACGTGTAGAAAGAATAATTCTGCGCGCTCGTCGTCAACAACGGACCTTCTGCCGAAGGCGTCCCTGCTTCGACAACCACGCTGATCTCCGCATCCGCAGGCAGCGGCTCATAAGCACGGAAGGCCAACCAGCGCCCCTCCTGCGCATTTTCAACCATCGCGCTAACATGCTCATCTTCTTCGATCTCGGCAGTAGTAGCGAGTTTTACATCCACGTTGCGCCCATCAGCGGTTACCGTTAAATATTCCAAAACTGCTTCGGGATCAACACGCTGGTCAAAGGAAATGAAAAAGATCGGTTCCAACGGTTGCGGATCGCCATAGGGATAGTAGCGCTGCATAATCGGCGCAGGCGTGTTAAAGGTAAAACTAACCGCTTCTGCGAGCACACCGCCCACAGCAGATTCTGTCCCTGCAGGGATGAAAACTTCATACTCGGTCGCCATCGGCAAGCGGTCGACCAGATCAGAGTCGGCTTGGAAGTTGAGCGTCTTCGTGCCCAGCCAACGCCATGTCCCCGGAATGGGCGGCGAGACTTGGACGGGCACATCCATATCCGAGAGTTGGCTCAATGTGCCAAGCGGCACCATCGGCTGGTTAAATGTAATATTCACAAAAGGAGCAATCGGAATTTCGCCTTCAGGCGAGTAGCGCAAGACCTCCAACGGACCGTACTCTACGGTCGTTGCGGCTGCGCCCTCTTCGGGCGGGAAAGATTCTTCGAGCGTCTCGCCCGGGCGCGGCGGCGGAATGACTTCGTCCGGCAAATTGAAATCGACCGCATCGGAGCCTCCCATCACAAGGGCGGGCAAACGCTCTAAAATGGAAGCAAGTTCCTCGTCCCCGAGCGGCGCGCCCGGCACATACGCCGAGGCTACGTATTCTTCCGCGCCTTCCGTTCCCTCGCTTAAACTGAAAGTCAGCGGTGTCGGCTCATTTTCATCGAGCGGCACACCGGTCTCTTCATCTTCCGGCGTCGGTTGCGCGGCCGGGCCATCATTGCCGCCCTTGCAGGCAGCCAAGCCAACAACCAACATTAAAATCACGAAAATTCCCATAAACGACCTTTTCATTTGACTTCTCCTTTTGATACTTGTATTCTATCGTGAAGCACAGACGCTTTCAATCGCAAAAAAGTTCCTGCCCATGCAGATTGATTCCGCGAGAAGCATGCTCTTGCGACGAAGCGGTCTCATGGTAGGAAAGATTGCTTCGTCGGAAAAGCGCCCTTCTCGCAAAACCATTTCAAACAAAGGTAAAATCAGCCCATGCTGACCCTCACCCCCCTCCCCAACATTCCCCTCATCGAAAAAGGCGACAATCTCGCCGAGATCATTCTCAAAAACAGCTCCGACATACAGGATGGCGACATCTTCGTGCTCGCGCAGAAGATCGTCAGCAAGACGGAGGGGCGTCTCGTCAATCTCGCGGATGTAGAGCCGAGTGCGCGCGCCCTTGAACTTGCCACCGCTACCCAAAAAGATGCGCGTGTCGTCGAGTTGATTCTACAAGAATCCAACGAGATCATTCGTACGCGCCCCGGGCTGATCGTCGTCGAGCATAAAAACGGCTTCATCTGCGCCAACGCGGGGATCGATCATTCGAACGTCAACCCCCCTCTGCCCTATCGGGCATCTCCCCCCGAAGGAGGGAGAATCAGTCCCTTCCCCCCTCGGGAGAAGGCTAGGATGGGGGCTGACGATGAATACGTTCTCCTTCTCCCTAAAAACCCCGACCTTTCCGCCCAAACCCTACGCTATGCCCTCCAAGCTAAAACGGGCAAAAAGCTCGGCACCCTCATCATCGACTCGCACGGGCGTGCCTGGCGCGAAGGGATCGTTGGCATCACAATCGGTGTAGCGGGCATCCCCGCCGTGGTTGACAAACGCGGAGATGTCGATCTTTTCGGGCGCGAGCTAAAGGTCACGCAGATCGGCGCAGCCGATGAGTTAGCAGCAGCCGCCTCCCTGATGATGGGGCAGGCAAACGAGGGCAAGCCTATTGTCCACGTGCGCGGCTTCCCTTATCCGCTACGAGAGAGTACACTCTCTGAATTATTGCGTCCCAAAGACAAAGACCTTTTTCGTTAAAACCCTATGAAAGAAAACGCAAACTCAACAATAAAAGCAAGTTGGGCAAGTCACTCTCTCGCACAAAGGGCACTCGCGTATCACCGCGTACGCTTCTTTGGCAGCCTGGCAATCCTTATTCTTTTTTTTGTTGTTCAGCTTCGATATCCAGCTGGCAGGCCCATTCAAGCCATGATAGCAACATGCTGCGATCTTGCCATTCTCATTTGGCAGCGCAGCATGACGCTACGCGGAAGACCAAAGCTTTCAACATGGGTCAGCCTGCTCACCGCTGCGGTCGTCGGCACCTTCGGCTTATACCTTGGAGGCGGTTTTATAACGCTGAGTTTTGGGATTTATCTGATCTTGATTCTGATTGCAGCCTTTGTCTTTTGGCAACGATCTGCTGCGTATTGGATGTCAGCGGTTGTTGGCTTTCTT